>NZ_RQER01000010.1:0-300000 GCF_004770615.1 Leptospira langatensis | reverse complement strand
CGCTTTCGAGTACTGCTCTGGATTCGTATATATCGTACGCATGCAGGATCTCGTATCCCGCTCTTTTCAATAATGCACAAAGATAATTCTCGCCTTTTAGGCTCTTTTCTACTAAGAGTATTTTTCTATATCTTCTATCCAAAGGGATCTCGTCCGCGGTAAGTAGTTCCGGCTCTCTGACAAGCGGAAGATAGATATCTATTGTGGTCCCCTTATTCGGTTCGCTATAAACGGAAATGGCTCCATTAGACTGTTTTACAAATCCGTAAACCATCGGCATACCGAGTCCGGTCCCCTTGCCAGTCTCTTTGGTAGTAAAGAAAGGTTCGAACACCCTTTCCTGCGTAGAAGGATCCATTCCAACTCCTTCATCCCTCACCGAGATCACGCAGGCGTCTCCTATTTCCAAGGCCCCCAAAAGTGCAGTATGATTTTCTTTTCCCCCTGGAGAGAAGGCGACGCTGATCAGGATCCGTCCGCCCTTAGGCATCGCGTCCCTGGCATTCAGACAAAGATTTAAGAGCGCATTTTCCAGACCGTTCTTCTCAAAAGAACACACTAAAGGAAAATCTTCGGAGCAGAATTCCAGACTGACCATATCGTTCCGTATCTTAGATACGATCGGCAGGAAATCGGAGATCACATGATTCACATCCGCAACTTCCGGATTCACCGCTTGTTTACGTGAGAAGGAAAGAAGTCTTCGATTCAGCTCCGCCCCTCTTTGAACCGCATCCTGTGCGGAAAAAACCCTTTTTAATAGTTCGGGTGTTTCCCTTAAATGTAATTCTAGAAGATCCAGATTGGCTAAAATAATATTCAGTAGATTATTGAAATCGTGAGCCATTCCGCCGGCAAGTTGGCCGACTGCCTCCATTTTTTGGAGCTGTCTTAAGGAATCGTTCCATTCCTTTTCTTCGGTAATATCCTGCATGGTACCGGAGCTACCGATCACCTTGCCCTGTTTGCTTAAGATGACTTCTCCCTTGACCATTACGAATTTCTCTTTGCCTTCTCTCGTGACGATCCGTAACTCCGCTTCTTCAAAAACGCCTTCCAATAGGAATACTTCATAATTCTTTAATATACGTTCCCTATCGTCCGGATGGACAAATCCGATGAACTCCTCGAAATTAGGAGCAGGAGTCTTTGGATCCAATTCGAACATTTCATACAGGCCGAGAGACCAGGACAATTCTCCCTCTAACTCCATGGTCCAGCTTCCCATCTTAGCGATCTTCTGCGCCTTTTGGAGCTGTTCCTTGCTTCGATTCAATTCTTCTGCTGCAGATTCCAATTTTTGCAGAGTGAGTTTATCCTCAGTGATATCCCTACCGATGCAGAATATAGTTCCGGAATCCGGAGACTGGACCATATTCCAGAATAAATAGCAGACTCTTCCGTCCTTGGTAATGCATCTGCTTTCGAATTTTTCCTTAGAGACAGTAGAAATGTTCAGTTTGGTCATCCCCACATCTTCCGGATGCAGAAAGTCCAACAGATTTTTATTAATTAGATGTTTTCTCTCGTATCCGAGAAGCTTACTGAACGCAGGATTGACCTTGCGGATCAGACAGTCAGAAGATATCGTCAGAATGATGTCGGAAGAGAGCTCTATCATCGCCTTCCTTTCCTCGTCGGCGGCTCTTCTGCTTACGATCTCTGCGAATCTTTTGGAGACCACCCTTAGTAGATCCAAATGAGCCGCTTCTTCGGTTAAGACATTCTCGGAAAGAAGTTCTATTTCGTAGAATCTTCCGTTAGATACGATTGGGATCCCTAACCAGGAACGAAAACCGGCAGCTAAAGCAGATTCCCTTCTCTTTAGATTATGATCTTTTTCGAGATCCGGAATAAAATACAATTCTCCCGTCTCGCTTACCGTCTTCAGGATCCCTTGTTTAATATCGAACAACTTGCCTACGGAATCTTCCCTAAAGGAAAGCTGGTTCTCGGAAGAATACACATACGGATCTCCGTGATTGATATAGACAGTCCCTTCTCTAGATCTCCAGATCTGTCCGTAAGTCCATTCCGTATTCTTAATTAAGGTACGAAGAGCCTTCTCAAATGCTGTACTTAAATTATCCGAAGTGGAAATGTCCAGAAGAAGGCTTTCACTGATCGCCCAGGTGATCTCTCTTCTCTTTCTTTGAGTAATATCAATATAATAGATCAGAAATCCTTCGGGACGAGGATAGATCCTTCCTTCTAGCCAGGTATTATGAGGCTTATAGAATGCCTCTACCGTACTAGGCTTTCCGGTTTCTTTCGCTCTTTTGTAGTGGGTTTCGAACTCCGTTCCGAGAAGTCCGGGAAAATCTTGGAGTAGATTCTTGCCTATAAGGTCTTGGCGGGAATGACGAAATAGTATCTCCGCCTTTTCGTTCACATACGTTAGATACCAATTGTCGTCAGCAAAGATAAACGCATCCGAGATCGAATCCAATATGGGTCCGATCTCTTGAGCCGACCCAGGAAGTTTACCTAAAGGGCCTTTCTTGGATAATTCCTCATCTCGACCCGTAGCCATTTCCTACCTAGATTGATAGGTTTAGCCGAATTTGGAAAGAATTTCCGGAATTTTTTCGGGAGGAATTGGCCTAGAATAATAATAGCCCTGTCCTATATCGCAACCAGCCTCCTTCATTAATCTTTCGACCTCGGCAGTTTCTATACCTTCCGCAACGACATGCATTCCTAACTTGTGACCCAAATCTATGGAAGCCTGACAAATAAATAACGATTCTCTATCCCTTGGGGAATCCATTACAAAGGATTTGTCGATTTTCAACTCGGTAAAAGGGAATCTATGTAACTGTTTTAGGGACGAATAGCCCGTCCCAAAATCGTCTATCGAAAGACCTATGCCTCGGATCCTCAATCTTGTCAGGATATCCTGAGTAAATCGTATATTTTCCAAGAAGCTAGTTTCCGTGATCTCCATCTGGAATTGGCTCTGGGGAATATTCTTATTCTTGATCTTAGAAAGTATTCTTTCGGGAAAATCCAACTCGGTCAGGGTCACAGGAGACACGTTAACCGCCACACGCAGATTCCTTCCGTTCGAATTCCAATTCCTGGTCTCATCCAAGGCCTGGTCTATGATCTTTTCTGTCATCAGGTTCAGGATAGAAGTCTCCTTCTCCATAAGCGGAAGAAAGGAATCCGGAAATACCAGTCCTAGTTTAGGATGGTTCCATCGGACCAAGGACTCAAACCCTTCTACCTTACCGGTCTTTAGATCGAACTTCGGTTGGTAGTATAATACAAATTGATTCGCATGGACCGCATCTAAGAGTTCCTCTTTCGTAAAAACGGGCCCGGTCTTTCCTGCTCCGTCCGATTTCACACGAGAGGAACTGTCTTTCGATTCCTTCTCGATCATCGCGGAAAGTATCCCTCGAATATCGGAGATACGGATCGGCTTCTCCATTACGGCGACTATATTCAATCCATATTCGCCCGCGAGAGTCTCCGCACTATGAAGGGTCCTGCGATCCGCTCCGGAGATCAGGATCACATCCGGATGGACTTCCTTTTCGGAGAGAGAACGAATAACGTCCACTCCGTCCATACCTGGGATCATCAGATCCAATATCACGCAATCGAAACTAGCATCCACCTTGTTCAGGAAATCGGGCGCGGTATGAGTGAGGGAAACGGAGAAGCCGCAGTCCTCTGCAATTTCTCCCAATATCTTGGCGATCTCTTCTTCATCGTCCAAGATCAAAAGCTTCTTCGCGCTCTTAAGATCCGTCATGCAAGACTCTCTCCGATCTTACGGACCGCTTCTTTCAAAGCCATTTTAGTATAAGGCTTACGGATGAACGGAAATCCGTTCGGGATTCCTGACTCCTTAAGATCGTTAGACGAAGTTAGAATTACTCTTTTAGAGTCTAAGCGGTCCAGCTCTGCTTTGATATCCAATCCTTTCGATCTTGCCAAATGAAGATCCAATAGTACGAAAGAAATATTAGGATCTCCCGAGAAGAAATGGGTAAGCCGTTTAATATCTGAGGTCAGAAGTGGTTCGAAACCGAGTTCTCTTAAATACACACCCGCAAGCTCCGCAGTTTCGCGATTCTCCTCGATCACCAATGCCTTTTTTCTAACCAAAGGATTTTTATGATCCGAAGAATGAGAGATCCCTTCCGAAGAATTTTTTAGAAGAGGCAGAAAGATCAAAAAACTGGACCCGTAATCCGGCACAGTGATCACTTTCAAGAAACCGTTCGATTGTTTTACAAAACCGTAAACCATGGTCAATCCTAAACCGGTTCCCTTCCCTCCTCCCTTAGTGGAAAAAAAAGGATCAAAGATACGCGCCTTTGTCGCTTCGTCCATCCCGGTTCCGGTATCCGTCACCGTGATCAAGCTGTAATCTACAGGCTCCAAACCGGAGATCCTAGAACCCGTTTCTTCTCCGTTTCGGAGGAATCCGCAGGAAATATATATTTTCCCGCCGTTCGGCATAGAATCTCTCGCGTTCAACGCCAAGTTCAGGACTGCGTTTTCCAGGCCTCCCCTTTCTATGTCGCAAATGATTTTCTCGTCGGAGAACTCATACTCTATCTCTATATTCTCCGTCCGGATCTGATCTAGAATAGGACGAAACTCCTTTAAGATAAGATTCACATCGCAGGGTTCCGGGTTTAACGCTTGTTTTCTGGAAAATGCAAGAAGTCTCTTATTTACATCCACTCCTCTTTGGATCGCATCCTGCGCGGATCGGACCCGCTTCAGAAGGTCCTCGGAATCCTTTAATTTCAGTTCGAGTAGATCTAGATTTGCTAATATTACATTCAATAGATTATTGAAATCGTGGGCCATCCCTCCGGCGAGTTGACCGATCGCTTCCATCTTTTGGGATTGTCTAAGATGTTCTTCCGTATTCTTTCTTTCGGTGGTATCCCTTTCGATCCCCATTAAATGGGTGGTCACTCCGTCATCGTTCGTGATCGGAAAGATATCCATCTCGATCCAATATTCCTTGCCGTCCTTATCGTAGTTGATGACTTCTGCAAAGCAAGCTTGGCCCTTGGAAATACTGTCCCGGATACGAGCCAAAACCGCGCGGTCTGTCTTGGGTCCTTGCAGAATGCGAGGAGTCTTTCCGATGACTTCTTCTCGCCTATACCCTGTTAATCTTTCAAAAGCTTCATTCACATAGACGATCTTCGGGCCTGTTCCGTCTATGGGCTTCGCTTCTGTGATCAGAAAGATATCGTTGGATTTTTCGATCCCCATCCTGAGAAGTCCGATCGATTCTTCGTTCTTCTTTCTCTGAAGAAGGAGCCGAATGGATTTGTCCAACAAATCGAAATTTAAGTTTTCCTTAATTAAAATATCGGAAACATTTTCGTCCTTTCCTCGGAGCTCCTTTCGGATCTCGGCATTCTCCACGATCAGGATCAAAGGGGGAAGGTAACGTTGTCCAGGATCCTTTCTAGGAACGATGCTTTTCCCCGCTTTGTGGGAAGAAATGATTATGTCAAAGAACTCCGTAGCGAGGAACTTCTCGGCTTCTTCGGCATTAAAGGCTCGCACGGAGACAATATTCTTACCTTCGATCGCTTCTAAAAGACCGAGTATACTCCGATACTCGTCTTCCCGATCTTCAATGATAAGAATTCGCCTTTGGATCTTCCAGAAGTCCATGTCTTAAATCCAAGCGCCAAATCATAATCTTAGGAGGGATTCCTTCAATGAAAAAGCCAAAAAATTTGTGCTTGGATTGGACGAAAAAGACTCTATATACCGAACGAAATCCGAGTCGACTATCTCCCCTTTTTCGCCTCGACGAACTTGGAGTTGTGAAACTACAGCGATGTCACAGAAGCGACGTCGTGCAAAGGATTCGATGGATCAGAGGTAGTGTTGGACAACAAACCAATAAAGAGGGATACCGATGATCACATTAAACGGAAAGGTAACGGCAAGAGACATGGGAAGGTACAGACTCGGATTCGCTTCCGGCACGGAGGTCCTCATAGCTGCACCCACTGCGATATAAGAAGCGGAAGCGCATAGAATCATAAACATGAGTGCGTCAGGCGCATTCATTCCGATCAATTTAGCGAGTCCTAAACCGATCGCAGCATTCGCTAACGGAACTAGTATTGCGAAAATCACAAGGAAAGGTCCTGCCGTCCTCAAATCTTTTAGCTTCTTGGCAGCGACTAGCCCCATATCTAAAAGGAAGAAGGAAAGCATTCCCTTGAATAGAGCGTCTGCAAAAGGTTTCTCCGCTTTCCATCCGCTTTCTCCGGTCAACATACCTATGATCAAGGAACCGACCAAAAGGAAAATAGAACCGCCTAGGAAAGCCTCTCTCAGCAATTCTTTCCAGGAGAATTCTCCTCCTGCATTCTTCTTAGCGATCCGATCGATAGCGACTCCGATAATGATCGCAGGAGATTCCATAAGAGCCAAACCCGCTACGAGAAATCCGTCAAACTCCAGACCCAGGTTATTCAAGAAGGCGTGAGCCGTTACGAAGGTTCCCGCACTTACAGAGCCGTAAGTTGCCGCAATGGCCGCCGCATTATGTACATCCAATTTCAATCTCAGAATAAAGAATGTATAAAGAGGAACGAACAGGGCCATACCACTACATGCAACCAGGGTCAGAAAGTTAGCCGAGGTAAATTTTGCTTCCGCTAATTCGAACCCTCCCTTGAAACCGATGGCAAACATGAGATACATGCCAAAGAATTTGGACAACGCATCCGGGATCTCAAGACCGGATTTTAGTAACACTGCTACGATCCCCAAGAAGAAGAATAGCACCGGTGGATTAAGTAGATTTTCTAAGATCAACTTTGGATCCATTTGAAACCTCCAAGATACAAAAAAATAACCTAACCCATATCCTACACCTCGATCGGCTAACGATCAATACTTCTAAGAACAGATTTCTTCAATGGGTCAAAAATTTGTCCACCTAGGCTTTAGGACATTTTCACTGTCTATAATCTTTCTAAATTTATAATTTTGGACATTTTTCAATATTGAAATTTTTCCGAAACAAAGTATAAAAAATCCCCATTTATGCCCTTTTGGCAAGCACAGCCAGGAAAGAGTCCAGTCCATGAAAGGAAGATGGCCGTATCCGGGTTTTAAATAGTTTTTGCTTTTGGCGGAAGATACTTTTTTACTGCATAACGAACAGCAATGGATAAGTGAAATGACTAGAACCCGGGCAAAGGATCCAAATTCGAATTCCTGTTATTATAAAAAAATCCTCATATTATTTTTCCTCTCTTCCTTGGCATTCCCGATCGACCTTCTTGCCAAAGCGCCCGAGGTAGTGGAGATCTTTGCAAAATCGTCTGTCGAGAACCTAAGCCCCAAGATAGAGTATAGATACTTGGGCAGTAGATTCCAGCATTGCAAACCGGAGACTCTCAAATCCTTGGATGAAATGGAATGGCATCATAACTCTGGAGACGTGGTTCGGGTCCCACGAAGCCCTTTAGGCAATTGGCTTAGATTTCGGATCGTGAATTTAAGTAAAGAGCCGATTGTTCGGACCCTTTCTCTCTATTGGTTGAACGTTCCAGAGGCGGAACTTTGCTCTATCGATACACAAGGAAGGTTTGAGGCATTTTATTCGAATAATGAGACCACCACTCTACTCGGAAGCCGATCCCTTCTCCCTCATTTCACGATCCAACTCCCTCCTCAGCAAGAGCGGACCTACTATTTATTCATTAAGACAAACGAGAATATCAACTATCCTATCAGTCTTTTATCGGAAGAAGATTATACCACTCAGATCCAAGTAAGATCGGTCGTTTTCTCCGCTATCAGTTTCGCACTTCTACTCTCGCTAATCGCCAATATTTACTTCTATTTCAGGACCAAGAAACTCCTATTCGTCGCCCTTCTCGCACATTTATTATCCGTAGGAGTCACTCTATACTTCCTGCACGGAAGGGAGTTTTCTTCGATCGTTAAATACGATAACTCCATCTTCCGTCATAGTTACTTTTTATTTTTAGGGATCACACATTTCTCCTTCTTCTTATATCTAGCGTCCTGGTCTTCGGAAGAATCCTCCACGATCCACAAGTCACCGATCTTCTGGATCTCGAGTCTATTAGGACTATTTTATCCTCTGATCGTTTCCTTCGATTTCTGGTACGAACATAGGATCTGGATCCTGATCGCGAATTACGGATTTATGATCTATTTCTTCGGCAAAAGCCATGCTTCCTTATTCGTAATGAAAGCATATGACGAGCTTTGTTATGTGGGAGTTTGGACAATCTTCTTGTTATTTAGCGTATTCAAGACCACTTTCCAGTTCGAATTCTATCCGTACAATTGGCTTTCCGTTTATGGGATTATCTTCTACTTCCCTCTGCTTGCCATTGTCACTTCCTTGCTAGCAAGAGAGATCACGAATCGATGGGCGATAGAAAGAAATTCATTAAAGAGATCGCATCTTGCTTCTTTGGATGTAAGAGCCTGCGTTGAGACACTACTCCGTCTTTTAAAGCGCGAGAAGATCTACCTCAAGAAATCCCTAAAGGAAGAAGATGTCGCGAAAGAAATGGGCATTACGGTACACCAACTCTCGGAGATCATCAATACCGAATTCAAGACCAGTTTCCCCTCTCTCTTGAACCAATATAGAGTCGAAGAAGCAAAGTTTTTACTGATCGAAAATCCGAACGAGAGCACCGCTCGAATCGGAGAAAATGCAGGCTTCAGTTCTAGATCCGCATTCTATTTAGAATTCAAGAAAGTGACAGGAAGCAATCCGAACTCGTTCAGAAAAGCGAGCTCGATCCGATCTTGATAGACAGACTTTCAGATCTTATTTTTTAACGGTTATCGTATGAGAAGGCACCGGAGCACTAACGATCTCCCCCTCGATCACACCGCAGGTCCTCATGATCGGCACAGTAGGGAACGGGAGAAATAGCATAAAGACTGTCCAAGGTGGAAAGAAATCGATCCCGTCCATATAGATCGTAGCGTTCTTTAACTTAACAATATTCTTATCTTCGGCACTTGGATCGGCGACAATATCGTTCCAAGTAGAAGGAAACGGTCGGTTGTACCAAAACAAGACTACAAAGGAATACATACACTTCTTCAATTGCACTCGATCGGCAGAAGGTTGCGACTCTTCCTCTTTCAGAACAGTTCCGTCCGGATTGAATTGCACCCTTTTGATATGTCCTCTTTCGAATAGACATTGCTGAACAGAGATTGCAAGAAGAAGGATAAAAAGAAGACGTTTCATTTCTTACGGAGCTCCGGAGTATATTCTATGAACCAGCAACCGGAACGATGCTCAAAGACCACATCGTTGAAGGCGACTATACGAGGATCCCTACTCATCTCAGCTCTAAGAGCCTCATGGATCACTCCTTCTTTTGCGCCATGGATCCCCACCTGAAACGCGTTTAAAAATGTCTTATCGCAGATCTGAGTCTTAGATCGTTCGGCACTGGCAAGCTTAGCGCCTTCATATTCCGGCCCGATAGTTAACTCATCGAAATTCCCAAGGACCTTTCGCCCGTAGCAGTTTGCGAAGATAAAGATATAAGAGCAGAATAAAGTAAATGCAAGAGTGCGCTTCAAACACATAATCCTGCAGTACTTTCTTCGCTTAATAATTACTAACAACGAAAATTTGATCTGCGAAGTATAAAAAGAAAACTCACTTATATTTTGTTAAATGTATGGGATGTGTAGCCTGCAAGATTCGAACATTTCAGAGATTATTACAAAACGAGGTAAGCAAACCTATATCTCAGCCAAATATAAGTGAGGAATAAGCATGCTATATGTAAGGACTAAAAAGGAACAGGATCCTAATAACGAAGCGACTCAAGACTTTTGAAGGGAGAGCGCATTGCCGTATCTTGCAAAATATACGATCACTCCAAAGGTGAGTATAGCCGAAAAGAAGAACATGGACTGAGCTCCCATATAAAACCAGATGATCCCACCCAAGTAGCTAGCAAATAATGCGGAAATACTGCCCAACCCCGCAAAAGTGCCAATTGCAGTGGCAGTATCGGACTCCGGAACAATATTAGAGATCAACGCCTTCGCTACCCCTTCCGTTGCAGCAGCATATAATCCATAAAGGAAGAATAACAAATAGAATTGGATCGAATTCTCCGCGAATGCCATCCCCGCGTAGACCGAGCAGAATAAGAATAGACCTATTAGCAAAGTACGGATCAATCCGACTCTATCCGCCATAAGTCCTATCGGAAAAGAAAAAAGAGCGTATACTAAATTATAGAAAATATATATTCCTATCACAAAGGAATCCTGTGCTCCCTTAGTCTTCAGCAGAAGCAAGAGGAACAGATCGGAACTATTAGCAATTCCGAATATGAGTAATCCCGTAATCAAGCGCTTGTATTTGCTTGGAGCATCCTTCCAATAGGTAAAATAGGAAAGAATAGAAACATTCCCTTCCACATTACGCACCGGCTTGGTCTTCTCTTTCAAAAAACCGGAAACGAAAAATGCAAGTAAACCGGGAATTCCCGCGAATAAAAAGAGAAACGCATAATTCTCAGGATAGAAATGAAGATAGACTAACGCGAATGTCGGGCCAAGAACCGCACCGAAAGTGTCCATTGCTCTGTGAAATCCGAAAACAGTCCCTTTGGTCTCCTGATTTGCCTCGTCCGAAAGAAGTGCATCCCTTGCACCGGTCCTAAGTCCCTTTCCGAATCGATCCAATGTCCTAGATAGAAAAACCCAAGTCGGATAAGGGAGTATGCCCATTATCGGCTTTGAGATCGCACTCAACAGATAACCGAACTGCACGAAAGGAACTCTCTTTCCCTTTAGATCTGAAAGTTTGCCGAAATAACCTTTACTCAATCCTGCGATTGCTTCAGCGAATCCTTCTAAGGTGCCGATCAATATCACTGAAAAGCCTATATTCTTCAAATATAGAGGCATGATCGGATACAGCATCTCACTAGCGACATCCGTAAGTAGACTAACAATAGAGAGGATCCAAACAGTTCTAGATATTATATTCATCTTAATTCTTTTTTAATGGAGCGATAACGGAAGGGTCGTCCAAAATTATATTCCCTTTTTTAGATATATTTTTTCTCAATTCCTTAGAGAGGGATCTCATTCCCACAAATGTCAATCCATCAAAGAAAGATAATTTAGGACCGATCCTTTTCTTGGAGATCAATGCATCTATCTTGGAGGAGCCTATTTTTTCCAGATCCATTTCTTGAGATGCCAATAGAAATCCCCAATTGGTATAAAAAGAAGGAACGAAACCCGAATAGCTGATCACACTCCGAAAATTGCGAGCAAGAGTTCTGCGAATCAATGCATGCCCATTCCAATCGAGCGGGGTCAACTCGGAGGCCTGCGTAACAAGCAATCCGCCCTTCTTCAAATGAGAAGAACAAATGGAGTAAAACTGCTTCGAATACAGATTTTGGATAGGATCTGACGCTTTAGACTTTTCTGCAAAATATGTGGGAAGATCCAAAATGATCACATCGTATTTTTCTTGGGTCTTTTCCAAAAACTTCCTTCCATCTTGGAAGACAAGCTTTGCCCTTTTATCCTGAAAAGATCCTTTATGCCAAGAATTTAATGTTTGAGAGAATAAGGAAACCAACTCTTTGTCTATATCCACCATGGTCACGGATCGGACCGAAGAATACTTTACTACTTCTCGTAATGTCGCTCCTTCTCCCCCTCCTATGATCAACACGTCTTCCAATTTAGAATTCAAGAGACATGCCGGATGGACCAAAGCCTCGTGATAAATATATTCGTCGTTTGCGGCGGATTGGAGCTCTCCATTCACAATGAGAGTTTGACCGATCGCAGGCAACTCGACCAGATCAACGTCCTGAGAAGCTGTTTTACCGGAAAAATACGTATCGGTTTTGCGATAAAAATGCATCTCATCCTTGTCAACGTAATCCAGAACCCAGATCCGATTGTCGATTTCCATGCCTAACTTATCTCCGCTATTCTCGATCATTCTCTCTATAACTCTTTTGTAAAGCCTAAGGTAAAATAATAGATCTCTCTCTTGATATGTTGCCCTTGGTATCGATCGATCAATATCTGTTGTAAGAGAGGATTGGAAGTTGCTCCTTCAATCGCAGAGATCACTGCTTGATTCGCAAGGCCATATTGCTTGGAAGGGTCAACTGTTCGTCCGTCCTTGATTGTCATCGATGTCGTCACATTGTCAAAAAAATAGCTGCTGTCATAGATCTCTAAATTCGGTCGATAAGCCATATTCACGCTGAAAAAGAATTTTCTATAATCGACCTTCGCCTGGGTAGTAATATCCGAAAACCCCGAAAGACGATCCGTTGGGTTATTTTGAAAAATGTATCCTACGGAAGTAGAAGCGATAAACTTCAGATCCTTGGTAATATCGAATTGATGCTGTATTTCAAAGGGAATATAAGCTGATCCCTTATTGATCCCGGTAGTATGGGCATCCGTATCCGGATCCGTAGTTTTATAAAATGATAATTTAGGTTCTAGGAATTTCAGGATAGGCAATTTCCATGAAATAAACATTTGGGTCCAAGAGAAACGGTTTTGGGCCAGAAAAGTATTATAAGAGAACAATCCCACAGAAAAGTTCCCAAAGCGATCCGAATCGAGGAGATCGTACTCCAATAGGATCTCTCCCCCATCGTCTCTCTTCAATCCGTTCTGCTCCTTATAAGGATGCACTACTCTAGGATCGAACGGCAATTTACCTTGCTCCAATTCCGGTTGGTAGTATCCTAACAACTCCATTCCAGAAGGCCCCGTCTGCAAAAACCTTTGGTCCGAGTCCCTGTCTCCTTTATGAGTGAGAAAAATATTGAACCAAAACTCTACGGTAAATTTGTTCGTGACCGGAATCTCAATCGAAGGTTGAAACGTATAGGCAGGAAGGAAGGAGCGATATGCGATATCGTCTCTTTGGCTGATCGACTCACTACCGAAAGTATTTCCTCTAAAGATAAAATCGGAAGCGAACTCTATATTTGTCGTTATCTTCTTCTCTTCCTCCTCTTCTTGCTTGGAAGAAGGTTTCGTAATCGAAATATCTTCTATTTCTTTTTCAGAATATAAAGAATATGAAATAAAGAAGAAGAGTCCGATTGCGAATACCGTCTTTCTCATAGAGCGAATCTTTTCGGACCGAATGCTTTACTTTCCGAAATAATCCAATACTTCGATAGCTAACTCGAGGGAGATGAGGATCACGATCGTATATTCTGCGATCATTCCCCAAAACAAGAATCGTTTCTCTTGGATCTTCTCTTTCAATTCTTCGTAAATATGAGAGACCTTATCCGCAGAATTCAGAAACGTTTCGCAGGCTTCTTGAAATTCCTTTTGAAATCCGTTTTGTTTCTTTAAAAGGCCGAAACGATTGCCACCCAAGATCGGACTTCTGAAAATACTATCTAAACGGACCATTCTGGACCGAAGACCGTCGGATCCGAGTCGGATCTCCTGTGCTTGGAATAATTGAGAGACTTTCACTTGGGAATATTTCTGCATATAGCCCAGAGAAAGAAAGGAGGATAGATCCAAAAAACGGTTTGCCTCTTCGTATCTTCCTAAGGCAGCGGCCGCCAAAATGAGATCCCGATCGCTCACCCCTTTGAACTTTTCTCTAGATAATTTGATTTGGATCGGCGTATCTACCCATCGAGTAGAAAGGAGAAGATCCATAGAAGAATGATGGCCTTTTTCGTTTAAGTGGATCCTTTCATTCTCAAATCGATAGGAGACAGAATCAGAAAGAACAAGGCAATCATAGGGGAATCCAAGCGGATACATTCCCTTTTTCTCCAATTCTAGATCCTCAATGGGATCCAATCGGATCGATGGATCCTTTGGGAAGAACACCAAATAGGCTTTCTCTCTCTCTTTCATTCTATGCAATATCTGAATAACGTGAATAAAATCTACATACTTCTTCGAAGAAAAAGACTAAAATTGGCCTGGATGCTGAAAATACGGGCTATTTCAAAGGTTAAACAAGTGTTGACATTTAGTGAAACATAACTAGGGTCGAACTCAAGGTCTGAGCTTTGTCATTCTTTCAAAGAAAAGTCGGTAGAAATTCGTTTAAGAAAGCCGGGAATTTTATTTTTTCCGCCTTCCTTCTGTTTACCCTTTCTTTCGACGCAGTTATCGACTCTATCGAGATCTATATGGGAGAAGAGCCAAGCCTATCTTCTTCCGAATTTGTATACAGAGCAAGATCACCTCGAGCATCCAGATTCTCGGAAACCAATTCGATCTTTGCGGGCTCTTATTACGAAGCCCAAAACAAACCGTCTAAACAAGACTCTATTCATTCCGCTTTTTACTTTGTTCACAAACTTGCCAAAAGCGCAATTTTCATAGCATACGAATCGAAATCATCCATCTATCAGCCATTACTCATCCAATTTTTACTATCCTTACCTCCTCCCCAATCCGCCTAAATCCACGTTAAGCTGTCCTTTCAACGATAAAATTTAAAGAAACGCATAACGCGTACGTAATTTTAGTTGATCAAACTTCAGCAATATAGTATCAATTGTGGCCAAATTGTGCCCAATTCAGTTTAATTTTAATTAATGCAAGGTTTCGCTCGGATCGAGCCTACAAACAGACTTTCACATGAGCTTATTATTTTTGCGATTACGCACATTGGGAGAAAAAATCCCGCAAAACTTAAAGATCATCGGATCTTATTTCACACTCTATTTCCTAACCTTATTCTTAACAAGGTTGGCCTTCGAGATAGACAATAGTAGTAAAATTGCAGGAGAAGGCTTCTACAAGATACTAGTATCATTTGCCCTAGGCGCAAGATTCGACCTAGCGGTTATTGCCATACTGTTAGGATGGATCTGGTTTTTATCCTGCATCCATTATCTGAATCGGATGAAGTATTATAGACTGGCTTGGGGGACTCTTCCCATTCTGATCTATTTCTGGATGATCGGTTATTTAGTCGCGGACTTCGTTTATTATAGAGAATCGAGCAAACATCTTGGTTACGAAGGTTCTCTTTTTCTGACCGGAGATTTCTTCGTAGTGCTCAAATCGGCGATACGTCACGACTCCTTCCTGATCCTATCATCCTTGCTTGTCGTATTGTTCCTTTTACCATTCTCGATGAGAAGGTTTGCTAAATGGGATCCTTATAAAGGATCAAAATCGGCAAAACATCTGGAATATTCTCAAATTCCTTTGGCCTTGATCATCGTTTTCGTCTTAATACGAGGTGGCCTCCAGAGTAGGCCTTTACGAGTCAGCGACGCGGTTTTTTCGGATAATCGTGCCTTAAACTGCTTAAGCATGAACGGGATCTACACGATGGTTGCCGATATGTTCAATCAATCCGTAAATCAAGATCTAAGAATGTCTAAATTACGTTCTTTGAATATAGTAAAGGACAAGATCTCGTATCCGGGCAGCAAATTCATAAACGATTCCTTTCCTCTAATGAGAGAGACCATTCCCAAAACGAACAAAGGGAAAAGCCCGAATATAGTCATTATCTTGCTGGAAAGCTGGACCGGAAAATTCCTAAAGCCATCTGGTTCAGGGATCGTCGACGGAAAAGAAGTCACACCGGAAATGAACCAGTTGATCCGACAAGGCATGTTCTTCGAACATTTCATTGCAACGGGAGGAAGGACTGCAAACGGACTGTTGTCCACTCTCACTGGGATCCCGGATCTACCCGGCTTGACCGTACTTCGCAGGCAAGAAATCGTTAATAAATTCTCGAGCGTTGCCTCTGTATTGAAGCAAGGTGGATACGAAAGCTATTTCTTATACGGTGGAGATATCACTTTCGATAATATGAACGTGCTCTTTAAGAACTGGGGCTTTGATCATATTCTAGACGAAGAACATATAAAAAGCACGGGGAAGTATGAAACTGGAGATTGGGGTTATTTTGATGGGGATACCCTGCAACATCTGCATGAGCAAATGATGGGAGCAAGAAGTCCATTCTTGATGGTCTCTCTTACCTTAACTACTCATTACCCGTACAGGACTCCGAATAAGAGCTTCGATATTTTCTCGAGCAATGTAACGGATTATGATTATCTAAACTCCCTCCATTACGCGGATTGGGCGATCGGCAAATTCATGGAAAAGGCGAAATCTTCTCCTTATTTCGAGGATACGGTCTTCTTCTTCGTTGCGGATCATTCCCATCATAAGCATTTGGAGCCATTCGAAGACAGGAATATTCCGTTTTTAATATATTCTCCCAAATATGTGAAGCCTTCGAAAGAAGATAGGATCGCATCCCAATTGGATGTAATTCCTACCGTCTTAGGCTTCGTAAATAAGAGCGTAAAATTCTCGTCTATGGGTAGGAATCTTCTGGATCTGGACAAGAACGATCCGGGATTCGCTTACTTTGCCTACGGAAATTTGATCGGCTGGGTTGATAAGGATGTTCTTCTCTATCACTTCGTGGATAGCGAGAAGAAGCACACTTACTCTATGGTGGGAGATAAACCCAATTCTTATTGCGAAGAACATGGTATGGAATGCAAGACGGACGACAATAACGCAAAAGCGTTCTTGAATCTAAGTGAAAACCTTTTGGAAAAGAATCAGATCTTTCCGGAGATGATAGGATCCGAAGCGAATAACTCAAGATACTAAGAGATTTTCTGTCATTATAGGCTAGTTCGATCGCAACTCCCAAACATCGGTTTTGCGATCGAATTCGTCTTTTTTATTGTATAGAGAATTTTCTCAAGGGGACTTCTTCTAACAGAAAGCCGTTACATTAGTATATTAGGAAATTTTGAAATTTTCCTCTATTAACGTCTTAAGCTGAACAATTTGCAGAGGCTTTACAAAAAAGCCGAGAGGATTCGTTTTTGCCGCTCTATCCCTAGTAACCGAGTCCTGGTAACCTGTTACGAAGACTATAGGTATATCTGCCTCGAGTTTAATTTCAGTTGCGGCAGTAACTCCGTCAATCTCGCCCGCAAGAGTGATATCCATAAGAATGAGATCCGGCCGGCCAGCCTTCGCGATCCGCACCGCATCTTCCCCCGAAGTCGCAAGATCCAAGACATTACAGCCGATTTTTTCCAGCTCTCTCTTGACTACCATTGCGGTGATAATTTCGTCCTCTACAACGAGAACCTTCAATTTACTCATTCTGATCTAAACTCGTTTCTTATATATATCAATGGGGAAATCGATGGCACAATAGAAGTTCGGTCCCGTCCTGAATGAGATCTTGCCGGCAAGCTGAATTTCAGAGACTCCTTGGACTAACTGGATGCCCAAAGAAGTACTATTCTTAAAATCGTAATCCTTCGGCATTCCCACACCATCATCCGAATAGTTTAGAACATATCTCCCTGAAGGATCCTCAAAAAAAGAAATGGAAATATTCCCTGAAGAAGAATCTTGAAATGCATATTTCATGGTATTGCTTAAGAATTCGGAAAGGATAAGTCCAATAGGGATGGCAACGTCCATTAAAATCTTCTTATCTTCTACGTCTACAGTAAGATTTACGTCACGGGAACTGTCTTCGTTCGCTCTCAACACGTAATCCGCCAATTCAGAAACATACTTTCGGACCGAGATAGAAGAAAGATCCCTCTCCGCAAATAGTAGTCTATGTACCAAGGAAATCGCATGTATACGATCCTGGGTCCTTTGGGCGATCAACCTTACGCTCTTATTTTCAGGATAGGTTTCCGCCTGCAGAAAGATAAGGCTGCCTATGACCTGTAACGTATTATTGGAACGATGATAGATCTCTCGGATCAAAGCCTCTTTCTCGGATAAGGACTCCGCCAGATCGTGACGGACCCTACCATGCTCGATAATCTCCTCTTTAAGAAGATTATTCGTATCCAGCAATTGCTTATACGGTTTATTGATCGAGGAAATGAAAACTCCTTTGTAGATCAAGTAGAAGGAAACAATCTTATAAATATGCCCTAATATATTATATATATCAAATACAGTGGTATACACTGCAAAAACCAATTCACTGAGTATACAGAAAACGAAAGCATAGAGATAGTATTTATTCGGATCCCATCCGTATTTCCGTATCCTAAACCAATAAGCGATCATCGCGAAGATCAATAACCCCATGGCCAAAAATTCGGAATTCCGTTTAAAAGGAGTAAGTCCTTCGGTGGCAGAAAACGTGATCGGTACAAGAGAAGGATAGAAAGTGATTACTATAAAGGAAACAAGTGAGACCAAGAGCGGAAAGATCAAGAATACCCATCTCAAACGGCCCGAGTTATTTTCGTTCGGAAGGAAGGCGCTTATACAAAAACATAGCGCCGCATAAATCCGGACAATAATCCAATATTGGGTGGACTTATTCGGAGAATTCGATGTAACAAAGTCCGGCATACCTGCGTAGGCCAACATGTGCATCATATCCATTAAAGCAATTCCCAGAAATACTGTCCCAAGGAACAGAGTATGCCTATCCTTACTTTGGGGATAAGTAAACCAACCCACACCGAATATGGACATAGATACAAATATGCTGAATGATTCTGCGATATTGTGAAATAGAAGATACGGAGGGATCCGGGATTCGAAATATAAGGAAGAATGAAAAATCTGAATGATCGGAAAAGGAAGTAAAGCTATTAGCAGTACGATTCCTAATCTGATCTTGTTAACCGTCGAATCCAAACTCTCGTTTCCCATTTCTACCATTCTCGATTGAAATGCAACTTCAAGACGAGAATAAACTCTTCTTGAGGATGACTTGCACGATTGATTTTGTAGACGACGTTAAATCGTTCTGTTTTTGTATCTCACCATCATTCCCGAAAAACGATGGGGTTTTGATGTAGAGTGTATTTGTAGAACGAATTTAATTTTGTCATCCAAATTTTGGACGACGCGTAAAGGGCTAAGTTGATAAATATCAAAGATATTATTTTAATAGCTCCGATTCAGGCAATTCTCCTCTGAGAAATTGCATCAATTGAATCGAAGCGATCTCTGCAAACTCCTCGAATACTTCCTCAACAGTCCATCCTATATGAGGAGTTAGTAGAACATTCGGAAAAGAACGAAGAGGGGAATCCTTACTAAGCGGTTCCTCTCCGAATACATCTAAACCGGCTCCAGCCAAGCGTTTACTTTTCAATGCGTTTACGAGCGCGATCTCGTCGAGGATTGCTCCTCTTGCCGTATTGATAAGAATACTGCCTTCTTTGATCTGTTTAAATCTTTCCGAATCCAAAAGCCCTACCGATTCAGGAGAAAGTCTTAAATGAACGCTAACGATATCGCTCTTCGATAAGAGTTCCTCCAAAGGGATCCTTTTATATTCGCCACCTTCTACTTTCTGAGAACCGGGTCTTTCCCATGCAACTACATTCATATTAAAAGCAGATCTTGCAATTTGGGCAACTCTTGAACCATGACGACCGAGGCCGAGTATCCCTAAGGTTCTACCACTCAGAGTCCTTCCGAGCAAGGACGGCCAATTGCCGTTACGCATTTCGATCTGTGCTTGGGGCAAATGATGTACTAAGCTCAACATCATGGCCATCGTAAGTTCAGGAACAGATTTCAAAGGAGCTTGGACCCTTCTTCCTAAAGCGACTTGGATCCCTCTTTTTACTGCTACATCCTTATCCAGATGATACGCATGACCACCGGTCTGAAGGATCAATTTCAATTTGGGCAGTAAGCCGAATACTTCTTCCGAAAGAGTCGTTCGCTCTCTGATCGCCATCAAGAATTCCGCTTCTCGGATCCTTTCGTAATTCGAACTGAGAATCGACTCCTTCAAAAAGTGAATATCGATCTGATCGGTAAGCCCTTTCCAAACGGAAGAAGATTCTATTCTTCCTTCCCAATCGTCTAATACAAGAAGTAACGGTTTCATACTTGCATCCTACACTATTCTTCCCGATCTAAAAGCAATTCTTCAACGACATGCATCGCATCCCTTCCAGCTCCACCTACAAGAGAAGAAGTAAGTCCGAATTGAAAAAGATTTCCGAGAAAATACAATCCCTTCACATTGGAAATCCCTCTCGGAGCGACAGGCCAGCCTAAATCGTCCAATCGTAAATAAGGAACTTGGATCCAAGAAAAATCTGGCTTAAAGCCGGTGCACCATACGATAGTCGAAACTTGTAGGGTTTTTCCGTCCTGCAACAAAGGAAGTCCATCTTTTGCCCCTACAATCCTAGGCACCCTGATCGCTCCCGAAACGTTTAGGTCTTTCTCCGATTCTTTGATCAAAGGGGCTCCACTAGTAAGGACTTGCCTTCGGATCTTTCTACCGATCGGAGTACGGATTGTTAAGATATTGCTAATAAACCACCAATAGAAACCTGAAAATCTAAAAAGAAGATCCGGTATCTTTCCAGGGATCTTTCCGGATATAAAAGTTTTATGAGTATGAGAGATCTCCATCGCCAACTGAACACCTGAAGTACCTGCGCCAACGATCAGAACATCTCCGTCAGAAAGTTCGGAGGGATTCTTATATTGAGAAGAATGTATTTGTTTTATATCAAATTTTATATTGATGCTAAAATCGGGAATTTTAGGAAAAGAATGTCCCGTTGCGACAATGACATTGGAGCAAGAAAACATTTTTGATTTAGTCTCCAAAGAGAATCCCTTCGGTCCCTTCGTAATTCTTTCCACACTGGTATTCGGAAGGATGGGCAAAGAGAATTTGCGTGAGTAATCCTTTAGATAGCTCGCCATTTCATTCTTGTTTGGAAAGGTATTTGCATCTCCCGGAAACGGATATCCAGGAAGTCCATCGAATCTTCTGGGAGTAAATAGAACGAGAGAGTCCCATCTATTCTTCCACGAATCGCCTACCTCTTTGGAAGAATCCAGGATCAGAAAATCCACTCCTTTCGATCTTAGATAATGTCCAGCGGATAATCCGGCCTGCCCTCCTCCGATTACAATTACTTCCCAATGTTCTTTGATATGATCCTGCATAAATTTGATCTAGCCCAGTTCTGTAAGATATTTCTTACTTACTTGGATCTAAGCGAATGGATTCAAAGAATTATCTGGCGAGGAGCAAGCGAACGGGAACAAACATTAAAAATTTATGAATAAGATCTGAAAATGTTTGATGTCTAAATGAATATTGTAAGCAAATACTCTACTTAACATTCGATTTATTTAGTTTATTTTTCAGCCAAGAAACCGTAGTGAAAAGGAGGAAGATCAATAGGTTGAGAGGACTTTATATGAAACCCGACCTCCTCTGCCCAAAGATGTATTTCCTCTGGCTTAGGACGAATTTCCATTTTAGGACCTCTCGGAGTATTCGGATCGTAATTCCAATGAATGAGTCCCGCAATTCCTCCTGGTCTTAAAATTCGAAAAGCCTCTTTTAATATGGATATCGGATTTTCATGATGAAGTAGATTAAAGACCATCACGTAACTGACTAGGTTTTCATTGAGAGAAGTGCCCTTCTCAACAATATCCTTTTCAAAAACATGAATATTCTCGAGTGAATGAATTTTAGCCTTCTGTTTTAGATCTTCGACTAGATCTTTTTCGATCTCGAAAGCGAGGATAGAGTTCCGATTATATCTTGCTAAAGGAAGAGTGAAAGTCCCATATCCGGACCCAAATTCCACGATGATCCCCTTTGCTTCGAAAAGATCCATTCTTTCTAAAACCAAAGGTACGTCGAAAAGAGATTCCCAATATGCTTTCTCAGGCATCCCGCTGTCTCTTACCTTCATACCGGTATTCGAAAATACATTGACAGTCGGTCAATCAAATATTCAAATATGTATTTGAATATTTGAGGAAGCATGGAACAAAAGAAGACCGGCCGAGAATTCAAGAATTTCATTTACACCGTTCTGGCAAAATACGGTAAAGCCATCTCCGATCCGAAGCGTGTAGAAATATTAGATCTTTTGGTCCAGGCGGAGAAGAACGTAGAAATATTATCCAAAGAGATCGGCATGAGCGTGGCCGCCACTTCTCACCATCTTCAAATCCTAAAAGAATGCAAACTCGTTCGAGACAGAAGAGAAGGACGAAATATCTTCTATCAAATAGAAAGTGCGGGAATCTCAGTCTTCGATACAATCTCCTCTGCCGGAAAACAGTTCAATGCGGAGATCCAAGTAGAAATGGATTCCTTCTTTGATCCCGAACAGAAACTAGATGAACTAGAATATAAAGATTTCATAAAACGGGTATTATCCAAAGAACTCATACTGATCGACGTGAGACCCGAGTACGAGTACAATGCAGGCCATGTCCCCGGATCCATTTCCATTCCTTTGAAGGAACTAAGATCCCAGATATCTAAGCTCCCTAAACGTAAAAAGATACTCGCCTATTGTAGAGGAAAGTATTGCGTTTTGTCCGAAGAAGCGGTGAAACTCCTAAGAAGCGAAGGCTTCCAGGCATATAGGGTTGAAAACGGCCCACTTGAATTCTCTAGCTTAGGGGTCAAATTCCGTAAATCATAGAATGAATTTTTGATTGAAAGACGAGAGAATTAAGAAGAACTACTGAACTCAGGAGAAAAAGAAAGTCCAATCTGTAGCAAACTTCTCTCCTCCAAAATGTTACAAACTGAAACGCTCATACTCTGCCTAAAGGCCGCAACAATCACTCAACTAGGATTTCTCATCCTAAACTTTCTCATTCGGGTAAAGTTCTCTTACCAAAATGTTTTAGGGAGCCTGTTTTCCCTCTCCTTGATCGCTTACTTTATTTGCCCTTGGGTCCATCATTCCAATGTGGATCTGTTCTGGGCAATGATCGTGTATACCGGTTGCCACTCCGTTTCCGTTCTATTCTTCCTTTTCGTATCCAGTCTGTTCGAAGACGATTTCAAACTGAGACCCTGGCATGGAGCCTTATTCCTTTTTGTTAATACATATAGCTCTTATATACTCTTGTTCTCAGGAGCAGCTAGCGACACATCCGTTATTTCTAAGATCCTTTTTAGCTCTCCCCAAGTCTTTTATCTCATCTTGATCCTTTGGACCTTAGCAAAAGTCTTAAACGATAAGAAGATCGATCTACTAGAATCTCGAAGGGAGTTCCGGGTAATCTTTGCCTCCTTAACCGGATTGTATAGCATGGGTGTGGTTTTGGTAGAAGTGATCACCAGGCATGAAGAATATTCCGCCACATTGGATCTGGTAAACTCCTTCTTTATTTTTATATTGGTTTTCTTCATCTCTTTTCGGATCTTCGAATTTCGAGAGAATAGTTTTCCGATCCGGGATAAGGAAACTAAAGACGAAGAAGAACCACTGGATGAGAATCTTCTGAAAAAGCTGAACGTACTCTTGGCCGATCAAAAGGTATACCTGCATGAAAATCTTACCATCCTAGGCCTTGCCCAAAGATTGAATGTCCCAGAAAAGAAAGTAAGAAGATTGATCAACAAAGGCCTTGGATATAGGAACTTCAACGAGTTCCTGAATTATTTTAGGATACAAGAAGCTAAGGCTATCCTTTCCGATCCGGGTAAAAAAGAGATCCAAGTCTTGCGAATTGCGATGGATCTGGGCTATGGCTCCCTTGCTCCTTTCAATCGGGCTTTCCGAGAAATTGTAGGAACAACACCTAGCGATTTTAGAAAGCAGAAAGAACTCAGAAAATAACGATCGAATCCGGAATCGATCAGCATTTGGCCGAAATCGATCGGAATCGGAGCACGAAATCTGGTTTAATCATCTGTAGCGCCGAACTGGCGCAAAGGATCGAATATGTGCTTCCAAGACCAATTGCTTACCTATCTGTCGGAGTTAGCTCCTGCAATTCCCACAATCTTCTTAATAGATTTTTTGAGATACCTTGCCTTCGCTAGTTTGGCATTCCTGATCTTCTATATCTGGAAACATCCCTTCCAAAATCGAAAGATCCAGAATAAGACAGCCACAAACTCCCAGTTCAGAAAGGAATTTTTGCATTCTGTTTCTTCCGTCGTGGTATACACCTTAGTTACCTTCGTAGTACTTGTGCTCCGAAAATACGGATACTTTCAGTTTTACGAAAGAATTGAAGATCACGGTTGGGGATATTTGATCCTCAGCACATTACTCATATTAGCGATCCAAGACTTTTACTTTTATTGGACCCATAGACTCATGCATACCCGCTGGCTATTTAAGGCAGTCCACAAGGTACATCATGATTCCATGATCCCTTCTCCTTGGACTGCCTATTCTTTTAGTGTTTGGGAAGCGTTGGTCCATGCTCTAATTCTTCCCATAATAGCCTCTCTGTTTCCAGTCCATCCTCTCGCACTCCTGGTCTTTATGACATTTCAAATCGTGAGGAATGTCCTGGGCCATAGTGGATACGAGATCTTTCCTTCTTGGATGGTCTCGAGCCGGTTCCTAAAATGGATCAATACGAATACGAGCCACGATATGCACCACCAAAGCTTTCGATACAATTACGGTCTATACACTACGATCTGGGATTATGTATTCGGGACAGTTCATCCTAAGTATGAGGAGACTTTTGCAGAGATCACTCGCAGAAAATCAGAAGAGAGAAAGCTGCAAGAAAGTATTTAAACAAGCACAAGGCCTGCCTGTCCCATGGAAATGGCAGGATCCTTTCGAATCAATCTTCACGGACTACTCGGAAATAATTATTATCTTTCCAGGTTTCGTATCTAGACCAGTTGATCTTCTTTCCTTTAGGAATATAAGCGGAATCAACTGGTTTCATTTTAATGCCGTGAAACAATGAATAGATTCCTACTGCAAGAGAGACCGCAGTGTCCCTTCTCCTCTTGGTAAGGATCCTCATGTCCTTCTCCTTATCTATATAACCTATTTCGATATAAGCGGAGATCGCGTTGATAAAGGTAGGCAAACTATAAGTGGATATATATGGATCATTGATCGGCCCGGGAGAGGTTAGCTCCTCGTCGTCGTAAGGGATATTTCGTAAACCGTATTGCACGAATCTCATCAATTCCGCCGCGGCATAATGATTGTCACCGCCGAATCCTTCCTGGCCGTCTTCCCTTCTCCATAGCTCCGGCTCGGCTCTTTCCCTATCCCAAAACTTTCCCTTGGCCGAATACTCGGAATGTTTTTTGGCATAAGGTCCCGGTCCATCTAACACAGCTTTGTCGATCCAACCGGGTGGATCCGCGTACTTCCAAGTCACCATATTTTGGCGATAGCCTTCAAAATTGGAAAGATCCGTTTTCTTTCCGGACTTATTCGGCCAATACCCGTTAAAATAGATCCAAGCATCTGCGACCGCATTTTGCAAACGGGTCCATTCCATTTTAAATCGCATCCATTCGCTCCAAGGCCCATTCTCAAAAGACTTAGAGGAACCTCCTTCCGAGATCTTGCGAAGAGAATAGAAAGTACGATAAGAAGGAGATAGAACTGCAGCCATTCCTCCCGGATGTCCCTTCCAACTTGGATTCAAATGCAAAGATAATACGAGATAAGGCCTAGCCGCATTGATCCTAGAGATCCTCCCCGGCCTTAGCTTGCCGGTCTTCTTGTCCGGATAATCATACAGTCTATAAAATGCGTTCGGATCCGAATTTAGATCGGCTCCTTCTTCCTTTGCCGTTTCTTCCCGAGTCAGATCGGAATCGATGCGGATCCAAGGAAGGGATTCGTCCGTAAATTTTTTCGCATGAGAACGAAACGTCTCGAAGCCGTCCGCAGTTTTAGTAAGATCCAAGATCTCCTTTACCTCTTTCGCAAGAGCTAAGACGACTTCGCTTTCTCTTCTTGTCTTAGTCTGCGCTCCCGCTTTGTACGGTTCGAGATATTTCTTGGAGATGGGATCGTACTTGTCCCCATGTTCTTCCTTGGGCTTTAGATCCAGGCCACCGTGGCCAGGGTCGATCACGATATTATAGTTTTTTTTGGGAGATTCCTGAGCGTTTAGTGAGAAGGCAAATAGGCAAAGAATCAGAAAGGGAAATATCTTCTGGATCACGTAAGGAAATTTTTTTCTCCTAGGGTATCTTACTAAACTGATACCCGTAGGAGATACGTCAAGAAATCCAGAAATTAATTTCTGAGAGAAAGGTCAAAGTTTGGATTCGGCGTAGACCATATTGCGATTATCGCTTAGGTCGATCTTGTATTTCTCTCTTACGTTCTTACTCTCTTCTTCTGTCTTTAACTTGCTCAAAATGGAGATGCCATATTCCTTAGCGATCCGAAGATGCATGAGACTATCCTTGAATCTGGAGTCCCGTCTCATTCTCTCCGCTTGGATGAATTGGTAATAAGCGATCTGCAGCTTGTGTTGATTCAGGGAGATCTCTCTTCCACCAGCGCCTTTTGCAGCATTGCCTGGGCCTTGTTTTTGCTCGATGGCAACGATCGCATCCGCACATTCCCCCAAGAGCTGATCCACTTTTTGGTTGTATAAATCGGAGAATTTTCCGTAGAGCTTATTGGTCTCGTCTTCGGTTTCCCTCATCTTACGACCGGCCACCACATATTTGCGCATTAAAGAATAACGATATGCCTCGTTGTATTTCTTCCAAATACCGTCGAAGTCTTGTTGAGATCCTTGGACCTGAGAACCGAAATTTTTGACCACCACTTCCAAGGCCCCCAGATCTCCCTTCAGTTTATTCTGAGTGGAATCCAAGGTCCGAGCGAAATGGAACTCTTCCAAGTAGTCTCCTTGGTATTTCGGATCTTCCGCTGCGGATCCGAGAGTGGTGCCCTTGCCGTCTCCAGCTGCAGGTTTGTTTTGTGCAGTTACGCCGTACGTAAATAGGACCAAGCAAGAGAGTATCGCAATGATCCGAGGGAAAGAAATTTTTATCATGTTACCGACCCTTCGCGGTAATATAATACGATGCTTAAGAGACAAACAAGCTTTTTATTCGGAAAAATCGAAACATAATATTCCATCACCTACTGGGAATAATGTGTATGGAAGCTTCGAGTCTTGGATCAAGGACCAAACCTTGCGCACAGCTATGTCAGAAGGAGCTTGGTTCGAAGGATCCATGATCCGTCCATGCCATAGAACGTTATCAAAGGCGACTCTGAGTCTACGACCTCTCCCTTGGGACAATACCTTTTCTAGGATCTCGGGATAGCGTATCTTATCGCAGTCTACAAAAAGAAACTCTCTGCTTTGCTTAGGAGAAGATCCCAAAAATACTTGGAGTGCATCCAAGCATTCCCCTTCTTTGAACTCTAGTTCGAAGGATTTAGGATCGAGCCTTGATAAATAGGAGCGAGCAGTTCCTATAAACTGAACCTCTCTATCCACAGTGACTATCTTTGCGAAAGAAGAAAGAGCGGAGATCATCCAAGCAAGAGAGATACCATAGCCGGTTCCTAGCTCCAAAATGCTATCCGGTTTCCAAGAAGCGACCAAGAATGCTAATACCGAGCCGGAAGCAGGACTGAGAACCGGAAACTTATCCTGTAAGGCCTTTTCCTCTAATTCCTTCAACCAAGGAAAAGGCCTAGGCACCAGCTCGGAATGGATCCAATCCTCTAAACCTTCCTTATAGATGGAATTCCCGTATTTTCGATTCGGATCCTTTGTCATAACGTATCAATCCGGAAGAAATAGATGAAAGCGATCCTTTTCCGAATCAGGGATCCTCTTAGATAATACTTTTTTAATATAATGGAGCGGATATCTTTTGGAGAAGTGGATAAGCACGATCTTCTCATTCTTAAACGAGGAGATATTATGAAGGATCTCGTCCAAATGGATATGCCCCCATTCTCTTGCATTCTCCACGTTCCTTTCATGATCGATGTACGTGCATTCTATGAATAGAACCTCGGATTCAGCCACATCCTTATGGGTGAGAACGTATTCGATCTTAGTATCTCCGGAAAAACTTACGACTGGTTTTTCATGGACTTCATTCACATCGATCGATTCTGTTTTTTTTTGGAGCAACTCGCTTTGGCTTAGTCCTTTAAACTCCGGCTTTAGTTTTTTACGTTTCTCATAGACAGTATATCCTTGGGATTCCACTCTATGGAATGTCTTCCATGCCCGAAAAGAATGATAAGGATCTAGCTCCACTTCTTCTCCTTCTCGCAAAGACTTCATCTCATAAAGATAGGGAAAACCTTCTATCTTGGAATACAAAGACAAGATCTCTCTCATAGGAGCCTCTAGACTTTCAGGAAGATAGATCTTAGGTGGGGGAAGTTTACGTAGAGACCTCTGAGAAATATAATACGGCAATCCGGCAGAATGATCCAGATGAGCGTGAGTCAGCAAAAGCCTTTCTATATGGACCCGATTCGGATTCTGATGTCCGATATCGAACATCAGATTCAAGCGAGGCATAACTACGGAAGTCCTGACCCCTCCTTCGGAAATTCCTTCGAAAATATAACCTCTATGTTGGAACTTACTCTCCATTCTTCAAGGAACCGGATCTTCCGGCCCGATCACCTTCTGTCCACTTAGCTCCGAAGAAACGGAAGACTTAGGCCCGGAGACTACCGCGGTCAATTTATCTCTTCTAAAATACGTCTTACCCACTCTCTTTAGATCGGAAAGACTTACTTCTTGGATCTTGTCCCTGTACTTACGAAGATAATCCTTTGGCATCTTATGCTCTCTGAAGCGCACTTCGTTCCTCAAGATCTCCATGGAATCCGTGAAGAGGAAAATGAATTTGTTCAAGATGGCTTCTTTAGCATTTCTTAATTCTTCTTCAGAGATCTTGGAGAAGCTGGAGTCGCTTAAGATCTCGCCCATCAGATTATAGACTTCCATAGTACTCTGGGATTTTGTCTGAGTGAAGAAATACAGAACGGAATGATCCTTTTCAAAAATAGGCTGACTAGAAGAAGAATATGCGAGTCCCTTATCCGATCGGATCTTACTCATGAAGTAAGAGTTAAATCCCCCTCCTCCAATGATATAGTTCAAGACTTGGATCGCATAGAAATCCTTGTCGTTATGCGCCGGCCCAACCCCCATAAACAATACTACGTTCTGAGTGTTTGCCTTATCTACGACTAGGTTCTTGACTTCCTTATCCAAGTTCTTGGAAAGATCCGCCTGGACAGAGACTTGGGGCTCAGTCACCGGACTTCCGGAAAAAGGAGGAAGGATACCTTGCAGGAACTCCGGGATCTCTTCTTCTTTCCATTTACCTGTGACCAAAATAGATCGCCTAGAACTCAAGAGCTGTTTCGTATAGAATTCCTTTAAGGATGCTTCTTGGAGTTGGTCCAGAACGGAAATAGAAACGGATTTACCTTTTACTTTTCCCTTATATACCAACTCGTTGGCCTTGCGGAAAGCAAGACCCATGATATTATCGTTCCTTCTCTTGATCTGCTCTCCCAATTGCAATCTTGCGATCTCGAAAGCATCCTGGCCGAATAGAGGCTCCTTTAAGAACTCGGAGATCAACGCCAATGATTCCTTGTCGTATCTGGAAAGCCAGGAGAAGGTCAAGGTCACAGTCTCCAGATCCGAGGCCACTCTCATCTTGGAACCATAAGATTCCCAGACTTCCGCAAAGGATTCTCCCGGATGAGAAACGGTCCCTCCCTTCTTCCAAGCCTCGGGAAAGATCTCCACAAGTTCGGTCGGAATATTCGGATAAAAAGAAGGTCCTGTATAAAAAGAGATCTCCAGCGTGCGCGTAGGAAACTCCGAGTTTTCCAGGAACAGAATGCGAGTGTTCGCATCCTTTCCGATCTCCTTGATCTCGGGAAAATGGAACTCCAAAGGAGGAATACGTACGTCCTTTACAAAATCTCCGGGAGCCGCATCTAAGCCGGCAAGGCAAACGAGAGAGATCAGACCGAAAGAGCATAAAGATTTTTGAATATTCATTTCTTTTCTCCGTCGGAGTTGATCAGGTCCCCGACAGTCAAATTGCGGGGAGAGAAGTATTTTTGGGTCACTCTCATAATATCTCCGGGAGTTACTCTATCCAGTCGGGAATAATCGTCGAAGATCTCCGTCCAATCTCCCGCGACCAGTTCATAATATGTGAGAACGTCGGCGAGTTTAGAATTGCTGTTTAAGCCTCGGATATAATCTCCCACGATCTGATTCTTGATCTTTAAGAGTTCTTCTTCGGAAACCGCTTCTTTTTTTAGGGATTCTATTTCCTCTAAGATAGCGGATTCGATCTTGTCCGGATCGGCGCCGCGAACGTTGGTCACATAGATCGCGAATAGATTTGCGTATCGCTCCCCAGGCTCTCCCGTCCAACAGGAAACTCTTTGGGCAAGCTTGTCTCTCAGAACCAATCTCTTGTACAATCTTCCTGTTTCTCCCTGAGAAAGGATCGCGTCGATCAATTCCAGTACAGGGCGATCCGGATGAGGAGCGGCAGGGGTCAACCAACCCATAACCTTCATCGGGCCGGAAGAATGTTTTACGGTCACTCTTCTAGTTTCATGGTCGTAGCTTTCTGCAACATTAGAAGGCTTAGGAGACTCTCCATCGGGAATGTTCTCGAAGTATTTTCGCACCAAGGCCTCGGTCTGGGAGAAGTCCACATCTCCCACGATCCCGATCGCCATATTATGAGGTCTATACTTCTTCTGGAAGAAATCCTCAGTCTTATCTATATCAAGAAAAGGTAAATTAGATTCGAAACCGATAACCGGCATGCCGTACGCATGCTTCTCGAAGGCGGTTCCAAGGAACTTCTCTCTGAGAATTCCCATGCCCTGGTTTTCCACCCTCATTCTGCGCTCTTCTAGGACTACATCCCGTTCCGTATAATATTCCCTTAATATAGGATCCTTCAGACGATCCGATTCCAATTTTGCCCAGATCTCCAAACGATTAGAAGGAAGAAGGATCTGATAATTCGTAACATCGTTCGTGGTATACGCGTTGAACCCAGTCCCACCATTCTTATCATAGATATAAGAATCCTCGTTGGACACCACGAACTTACGATGCAATTCGAGAAGGCTCTTGAAGCGACCCTCTAAAACATTTTTGTCTGTGATCAATTTTTCGGGAACTGGCTCGCCCTTTTGGATGAGCTCCCTTTCCTGCAGGCGATAAGAGTCCAGTCTCTTCCCCCATACACGGATCTGATCCAAGTAGATCTTTTCTTTTTCGTAATTGGTGACACCGATATTCTTAGTGCCCTTGAAAAGCATATGTTCCAGAAGATGAGCCGTGCCCGCAATCTCGGGAGTTTCGTCGGAAGAACCTACCAAGAACTTGGTATATACCGCCACAGTAGGAGATCCTTCTCTCTTCATCATCAAGAGACGAATGCCGTTTTTCAGTACGACCTTTTTCACTCTGGATTCGAGAGAAGAGCGGACTTCGGAAAAAATGTCTTCGTTCGCAAATAGGAAAGAATTAGCGAAGAGAGAAAGACTTAGAAAAAGAAAAATGGAACGAAATAGATTCGATTTGGGAAGAAGACTCCACATACCTACAAGATTTCCCCAAAAAGCGAGAATGTCCAGAAGATACCGAGAAAAAATCCCGCTGGTTTTTGTACACGGGAACAATAAACTAGGAACTATGCCGAGGGTCTTAACGGTCTTAATCTTGCTCCTCTTCTTCGCTAAATGCGAACAAGCTGATCCCGAATTCAGAAGAAAGGCTTGGGAAAACGTATCCGATTCCGGCTTCATCTCTCACGATTATTTTCAAGTCGTAGTGACAGTTCCGATCCCCAACCAAGAAAGACCTCTTCTGGAATTAAGAGAAGAATGCAAGGCCAGAGCCTTACGAAAAAGGGACGAAGTTACAGTTACCCTTATCTTGGCCCAACTAACGGAAGAAAGAAAAAGCCTGATCGGGATCGCAAGCACTAGCACGGTCCCAAAGTATGAGACCCCGATCCTTCCAAACACGATCCTTGCCGCTCAGGCATCCAGAGGAGGTGGAGCTTCCATAGCCACGCAAACTCTCATCCCGACCGACAAATCAAACGAAGATCAGGAAGAAAAAAAAGAAAAGAAGAAGACGGAAATCGTAAGTGCTGATTATTTAGCTTACCGCGCATCACTTGCGTGGTTTATAGATAAACTGTTCTTGTTTAAAGAAGACTATAGCGATCCTAAGACCTGCACCATGGTTTTTAGGGTTGTGGATGCGGATTTAATGAAGCGAATCTTAGAATCTCCAATAACTCCTAGAATGTGAGAAAAGGAATCTCTATCTATGTCCATTAAAACGATCTCAACAGTACTGCTCGTTTCGCTTCTGGTAGTCTGTAAAACTCCTCAGAAAGAAGAACCTAAAACCGAACCTCAGAAAACAGTCACCCAAGAATCCGTTCCTACTGAAGACGATCAATTCGTAAAAGCGATCGAAGGCTTTCTGAATTCTTCCACATACCAAGTAGTGGTTTCCTCCTTAGATAGCAACGAATCCGAGGCGTTGGATCTAGCCAAGAAAAGAGCCTTGAACTTATTCATTGCGGAGAAGGGAGATCTTTTCCGTCCAACGGACAGAAAGGTCCTAAAAGAGATCGTAGATAATAAGGGAAAGATCGTAAAAGTCTCTAAGCCGATCCACGGAAAGACCTATTATATTTTCCAGGTCACAGAAAGAGACCTGAAAATGGAATTAAAGAAACAGTAACTTCCTAATAAAACGAAAGCGGCTGCAATCGCCAAGATCACCGGCCGCTTCCTTTCAAGATCCAGAGATCCGATTTAGATACATTACAAATTTATTGTATGACTTCTTTCTGCAGGACCTTCCCGGGAATACAGATATTCCTGTTATAGTCGCAATAAAAGATCTTAGCGTGTATCTCCAAGTCTCCCTTCCCCTCTAGTTTTACCTGCATCGGATCCACTGTCTCAAAGTATTCCTTCTTACGAGTAGAAGTCTTGCCTTTCAACTTAAGATCCGCCGAGACCACTTTAAGTCCAGGCCCCGGGTTCATCAAGATCCTATGAGGAGCATCCTTTTGGACGCCGAAATTATCTGGGTGGACTAGTCTAAGTTGGTAGGTGTTAGGGGAAGACTTCTCTAATTTAAACTTGATCGGATTTTCTTCTTGGGCGGAAACTCCGGATATCAAAAAGATCGAAATAAACGAGAAGATAGAGATGAAATAAAAACGTTTCATGCTGATTAGACCCTTATCTTACTGAATTGTTATTCAAAGCCCTGCAAAAAATCGGCTTATCTTTTTGTGGCATATTTTTGGATCAGAATATCACCTGAAATACCCAAGGATTCCCTGATCAGCCTTTGAAATTCTGGAACTGAACATCGAAGGGAAGATCCGCCGCTTTCAAGAGTCTCATGATCTCCTGAAGATCGTCCTTCTTCTTGCCTTGGACGCGAACGCAATTCCCCATGATGGTCGGAGTCACTTTTAATTTAGAGTCTTTGATGATCTTAGTGATCTCTTTGGTTTGTTCCTTTTCTAAACCATTGCGGATCTTGACTTTCATCCGGACAGTATTTCCGGTCGCAGGTTCTATCTTGGACTTGAAATCGAAGGATTTTAGACCAAGGCCTCGTTTGGCCATCTTATTGATCAGGACATCGATCACACTTTCCAGTTTGGCCTCGTTATCCGAAGTAAGTGTCAGGGATTCTTCTTCTAATTTGATCTCGGACTTAGAACCCTTGAAATCGAAACGGGTCTTGATCTCACTGATCGCCTGAGTGACTGCGTTTTGGAGTTCCGGTCTATCGATCTCGGAAACTACATCGAATGATGGATCGCTCATTTCTTCTCTCCGTTCTTACTTTTTATCATCCAGAGTGTCACTTGCTCAAGCCTCCGTTTAAACCGGCATACGCCTTATCGAAAGCAAGCTGGACCGCTTCTTGGATCTTAGAGACTTCCTTTCCTCCGCCCTGTGCCATGTCAGGTTTTCCTCCGCCTTTGCCGCCTAATATCTCACAGGCGGCCTTGACCAGATCCCCGCAATGCACTTTCTTTCCAGCGATGGAAGGAGAACAGGTAACTACGATACTTGCATCTTCTGCGTTCTTGCTCGCAAGAATAGCAACGATCTCTTTCTCTCTTACTTTCAGATTGTCGGAAAGTCCTTTGAGCGCCTTGGCATCTTTGGAATCGAAAATATAGGAAACGATCTTGGTAGTTCCTATGGACTTGGCTTCGGAAAGGACTTGGTTTAATACTTCAGGATTGTTCTCGAAATCCCTGGACTCTCTATTCTTCTTTTCTTTTAAGAACTTACTTTGGGTTTCTTCGAGTTCTAAGGAAAGTCTTTCGCTCAGATCCCGAAAGGTAACGACTGCGTCCGCTCCCTTTGATGCAAATAAGGCGCGAACTTCGTCCGGCCCGGGAACATTCGTCTTAATAGAAAGAGACGTACCTTCCGCTCCCAACTCTTCTTTGATCTTAAGATTCAGGTTTTGGACGGCCTCAGTCAATTCTGCAAAGCGATTCAGGAAGGTTTCGATCACCACTGGTCCCGCAACCGCTTCTATACGACGGTTCCCCGCACCAGGACTGGATTCTTTCTTAATGAAGAAGTATCCGATATCTCCCGTATTTACCACGTGAGTTCCGCCGCAAAATTCCAGGGATCTATCTCCCATTTTCAGGACGCGAACCTTGTCCCCGTACTTCTCATCGAAAGCAGCGACCGCTCCAGTCTTCTTAGCGTCTTCGATCGCGAGGACTTCCGTTTGGACCGGGATATGACGAACGATGCTCTCGTTCACCCAGGATTCTATATTACGAATTTCTTCTATACTCAAAGGACTCGGATGAGAGAAGTCGAATCTTAGATAATCCGGAGATACGATGGAACCTTTTTGGAGCACGTGATTCCCGAGAAGACTACGAAGCGCTCCATTCAATAAGTGGGTTCCGGAGTGATGGAATCGGAGTTTTTCCCTTCTTTCTTTCTCAACTTCCAGCCTTGCCTTATCTCCCTCGGAGAAGGAACCAGACAAAACGGATCCTATATGTAGGATGATATCGTTCTCTTTCTGAGTATCCAAAACCTTGAAGACAGAAGAGCCTTTTCGGATGAATCCGGTATCGCCCACCTGTCCTCCTCCTTCCGGATAGAACGGACTGGACTTGAATACCAGCACCCCAGCCTCTCCTTCTTTCAAAGAAGGGACTTGTTTATTATCGGCGAAGATAAAACTGATCTCCGACTCCGCTTCTAAAGCATCGTAACCCAAAAATTCCGTCTTATCAGTCTTGATCCCGGTGAACAAGGAAACCTTATTTGCCTTCCAAGTTTCGCGAGAAGATTGTCTGTCCTTTTCCAACTCCTCTTCGAAACCATTCTTATCGAAGGAAAGACCATGCTCTGCAACGATCTCTTCCGTCATCTCAGCCGGGAAACCGTAAGTTCCATACAATAAGAAGCTGTCTTTTCCGGAGAAGATATCGGAGCCTTCCAATTTTGTCTTTAAGACCAGCGCCTCGATCTTCTCGAGCCCGATCTCCAGAGTTTTCAGGAATAGCTCTTCTTCTGCGAGAAGGGTCCTTTCTACGGAAGAAATATGTTTTTCCAGATCAGGATATCTTTCCTTATAGATAGTCGCCACAGGCTTCACTAATTTATAAAGGAAGGGTTCTTTTAGATCCAATTTACGGGCAAATAATACTGCGCGACGGATTAAGCGACGGATAACGTATCCTCTACCGGTCCTATCCGGAAAGATTCCATCGCTTACGGTAAATAGAGCGGAACGAATATGGTCTGTGATCACACGGAAAGGCACCTTTGTGGATCCTTCGTATGTCTTTCCAGAGATCTTCTCTACTTCGGAAATGATCTCTCTCAGCTCGTCCGTATCGTAAACCGAATCCACTCCCTGGAGCAGAAGAGCTACCCTTTCTAGACCGGAACCGGTATCGATCCCCGTTTGTTTGAGGGGATGAAGATTCCCTTCCGTATCTTGGTTGAATTGGTTGAATACAATATTCCAAAATTCTAAAAAACGATCGCAGTCGCAGCCCGGACGACATTCGTATTTCACTCCGCAATCCGGAAGTCCCTTCTCAGGTCCTCTATCCAAGTATAATTCGGAGCAAGGTCCGCAGGCACCGCTATCTCCCGCAGGTCCCCAGAAATTGTCCTTCTTTCCTAAGCGAGTGATCCTTTCTTTTGGAATTCCTTTGGAGAGCCAGATCTTCTCCGCCTCATCGTCGTTCTCAAATACGGTGATCCAGATCTTCTCTATAGGAAACCCAAGACGGTTCACGGAACAATCCAAGGCGAATTCGATGGCTTCTTCCTTGAAATAATCCCCGAAGCTGAAGTTCCCAAGCATCTCGAAGAAGGTGCAATGTCTTTCGGTCTTCCCCACATTCTCCAAGTCTGTGGTTCTTAAACATTTCTGAGCGGAAGTCGCTCTAGTATAAGGAAGCTCTACCGCTCCGGTAAACAAAGGCTTGAACTGTACCATTCCCGCAGTGGTAAATAAAAGAGTGGGATCTCCCGCAGGCAATAAGGAAGAAGAAGGGACCACAGTATGTCCTTTCTCTTGGAAGTAATTCAGGAAGATTTTGCGGATCTCGGAGACTTTTTTAAAATTCATGCAACCTCTAAAAACAGAAAATGCCCGAGGTCTTGATGGCAAGAACTTCAGGCATTCCCAAAAACGGATCTAAAAAACGAAGTTTATCGTTTAGAGAACTGGGTTCCTCTACGCGCTTTGTGTAGACCGTATTTCTTGCGCTCCACCATACGAGGGTCACGAGTGAGTAGACCTTCTTTTTTAACGGTGGCTCTGAACTCCGGATTATAACGGCAGATCACTCGAGCAAGAGCGTGACGGATCGCGCCAACTTGACCAACGATCCCTCCCCCGGAAACATTCACCTTAAGATCGAACTTTTCGGCTACATTCATCAGGGTTAAAGCAGTAATGGCTTCTTTAATATTAGAACGGCTGTTTTGTAGATAGTCTTTGATATCCTTATCATTAACTACGATCTTGCCGGAACCTTCTTTCAATTTCACACGGGCGATTGCGTTCTTACGACGACCTACTGCCCAGATTTCCTTGGCGCTTGCCATATTCTAATATTCTCCTAGAGTTCCAGTTTCACCGGCTTTTGTGAGCCGAGGTTATGCTCGCTTCCAGGGAAGATCCGGAAATGAGTCAACATTTCTGCGCCGAGTTTGCTTTTGGGAAGCATTCCTTTTACAGCTTCATAAAGGATTTTTTCAGGGTGTTTCACTCTCATGTTTTGAAGAGAGGTGGCAGTCATCCCGCCCGGATAACGTGAATGGTGGAAATATTCCTTTTGAGATTCCTTGTTTCCGGTTACGGCAACTTTAGCCGCGTTAATAACAATGATATTATCTCCGCAATCCACGTTCGGAGTAAATGTAGGCTTATGCTTACCGCGAAGTCTATGAGCGATCTCCGAAGCGAGACGACCTAAGGTTTTACCCTCTGCGTCCACTACATACCAAGCCTTGTTGGCTTGTTCCTTTTTCAAGGAAGGAGTTCTATGCGGTTTAGATACGATTGGCATGTGAAAAAACGTCCTGTATAGGCCAATTTCGCGTACCGGCCTAATGGGTCAAGGAAATTTAGACAAGACGGCAAAAGCCTGTTAGAAGCGGAAAGAAAGTCTGGCCTCGGCACCCCAACCTAGTTTTCCGGGGATCAGATCAGGCTTAGGAGAAACCCCCCAAGTGACCGGAGCATCCGCCTGACCTGCCCAGGAGCTGCCCAGAAAATAGCTTCGGACCAATTGGGTCAGATAGACTGCTCCTAAAACGTAAACGGCTTCGTTATAATGCTGTACCGCTGCGCTATACTCGGATCTGGCGCTCGGAACCTGAGTGTACAGGAAGTAATTTGCCAAGCCTCCTCCTAAGATATATGTCCCGGTAGTGCCGCTTTTGGAGACCACATCGTCATAATGTTTTTTAGCGGATTCCGCTTCCGATCTGGCCGCGACAGCAAGGGCCACAGTGCCCAAGAATACGCTTCCGGTCAAAATTGCCTCGCTACGATTCTCGGTATAAGACTGCCCCCAACCTGGAAGGATTGCAGATCTCCATACTGCGCTCCATTTATTTCTTCCTGGTCCGATTGCTTCCTGCTTAGGAGGTTCTATAATAATGATGGGCTCTTCGATTTTTTGCTGAGGGTTTTCCTGCAGCTTCTTCTCTTCTTCTTGGCGGATCCGTTTCTCTTCTTCTTTAGAAACATCTTTATAAATAATCTTTAAAATATCCCGTTTGCTGATGTTTTTCTTTCCGACATCGGTCTGAACAGTGATATTCCTTTCCGTATGACCCACTACGGACCCTACTACTTTTCCGCCGCTCCTGAGCAGGACCGTCTGCTGGCCGAATATCCCTATCGGAAAATAGAATAACAGTAGAAAGATGGCAATTCTGAGACTTCTGGTCAGGGTATGTCGCATAACATTGAGATGCAAAAGTGAGAAGAATACGTCAAGCAGAATGATCCTTCGGATGATTGGATCTTAGTAATCAATATGAAATATTCGTAAACTAGTATAATTACGGATATTCACTTCGGATCTATTCCTTAAGAACCGTATTTCTACTAGAAAATAATCGCTCTGATCCTGTCGTTCCATTTTCCAGCATAGCGATTACGTAAACTTCTTGCCGAACAATTTATGCGAATACGATACTGCGCATATGAAGCATCCAGTCCTAGCACTCATACTCTTTTCTTTTTTATCGCAGGGATGTTTGTCGGAAAAAACTTGTTCTAGCCAAGACAGGGGTTGCAATGCGGAACAACAAGTACTGTCTTTATTCTCCGCTCCCTCCGGAGTGTACATCTATCCTACTTCGACTAGTTATCAAGGGAACTTATCCATCCTGGGGTCCGGTACTTTGGATGCTAGCCTAAGTGTGATTTGCGAACGAGACAGGCTTCTAGCTCCGATTGTAGATCTAGGTTGTTCCAAAGTGGCGCCGATGGTCTCCACTTCCTTGGTATCGTTCAATGCGATCAATACCTTCTATGCGGATATCCCTTACACCGGAACTCCAGTGAGAGGACCAAAAGGAACCATCATTGCAGATGATCTATCCACTTTATTTAGTGCGGATCTGAAAGTGTCTCTCTCCACAGCCGGACTTGGTATTGGAAGCCAGTTCTATTGGACTTTTTCGGATGGCTCGGGGGCCTATGCTTCGGATAATTGCAATAACGGAGTAGATAATACTACCATCTTCAATGGAGCCGTCGGAAGTACAACTCTTGTCACTGCCGGCACTTGGTTCAATCCGACCATTGCATCTTGTATCGAACGTCACAGAGTGCTTTGTCTCTGCTATCACCCACTCAGTACGGTCCAAGGCGGTTGATCGATCCTCCCAATAGCAGAGGATACATTCAAAATATATAATGCGGGATCGGCTCGATCCCGCTCGAAAGATTTACTTACAGTCCTTCTTCAATTCGGACTTGATCGCAATCTCTACATCCGGCCAAAGAACGGATTTACCATCTTTACTCGTATGCAATTCCTTGCACAGATCGTTCAGGGCCTTTAACGCAGCACCGGCATTCCAATGATTTAGATCCACGGAACCTTTCGCGTTCAGTATATTGCCATTTTCTAATGTAAATTGCAGAGGGACAGGCTTGGTTACTCCGTTCAAGGTCAGATGGACCACACCCTTGCCTGATTTCTGATCCGCTTCCAGACTGATGGAAGAAAGAGAACCTGAGATCTTTCCGCCCGACTTCAGGTTTCCAAAGAATGCGCCCTTGATCTTTGGATCTCGCTCCGTATTCCCGCTATTCAAGTCAGCGGGATCTATGGAGAACTTTAATCCTTTCAGCGCTTGTGTGACCGAATCTCCCGGCTTGGTTCCGGAAATACTTACCTTAGTGAACTTGCCGCCCACTCCGGTCTTTTCGGTAAACTTAAATGCCTTCCATTCCAAACTGGTTTGCTCCGCAGCTACGGAATACTTACAAGAAGTGTCCGCAGCAAACGTTTTGGATTGCCAAGCCCCGCTTAGAATGGATGCTAAGAAAAGGCCTAAGGATAAAATTCGAAAGTAAGAAGAATTGATACGAAATTTCATAGCCTTATACTGAGGTTGAAAGAAAACAAAGTCAAGATCTTTAGAAGGGAATCTCAAAAGGAAACGGTTTGAACGAAGAAGAACTCATCTCCTCTCTATATCCTCCCGGAAAGGAACAGGAAAACGACTGTTATTCGGACGGGAATGGAACTCTGATCACTACGGACACGATCGTAGAAGGAACGCATTTCCGTTTGGATTGGAGTCGCCCTCAAGATTTGGCAAGCAAACTGGTAGAAGTGAACGTATCGGATATCGCCGCGGCAAACGGGATCCCGGAAAAGGCCTTCTTCAATTTCGGGCTTTCTCCTTCTTGCAATCGAAAGGAATTCCTAGAGCCCTTCGTAGATTCATTTAAGAAGGCGCTCATCTCCTATGATATAGAGCTTTGCGGTGGAGATACGTATAGGACCCAAGAACTGAATCTTTCACTGACCTTGCTCGGAAGATCGAACTCTCCTTTGGATCGAAAAGGAGGAAAGCCTGGAGATAAACTCTATCTAAGCGGCCATATCGGAGCTTCCTTACTTGGTTATAAGATACTGGAAGGAGCGCATATTTCTCTACCTCCCGAGCTAAAGGAGATCGCTCTCGACAGACATCTTCGCCCTAAATCAAGGTTGAATTTAAGCAAATCGTTATATTCTAAAAATAAAATACATGCGGGAATGGACCTAACAGACGGACTTAAACAAGATGCGTTCAAACTCGCAAAATCCTCCCGAGTCTCCATAGAAATAGAATTGGATCGACTACCCTTTCAGAATGGGGTTAAGGAATCCATTGGTATCGAAGGGATCCTAACTTCCGGAGAAGAGCTCGAGTTGCTCTTTCTCTCCCCGGAAGAATTACCCGAACTCTGGGAAGGGATCCCGATCCGAAAGATCGGTTTCGTGAAGGGTTTAGGTCCGGGAGAATCTCCTAACGTTCGATATTCGTATGAAGGAAGGTCATACTCTCCGAAAGAATCCGGCTTCCGTCATTTTTGAAGGAATTTAGATCGCAAAATTACTTGGAGAAAATCCGAAGAAAAGATTCACTGATCCATATGCTTGCGCAAAAACGGATCGGTTTTATAGATTTCTTAAGGGGTTTTGCGCTTTTCGGGATCTTAGTAGTCAATCTCCCTTATTTTTCTAAGCCTATGTTCCTCGTGGCTTCCCAACATGAGAACGCAACTCTCTTGGATTCCATCGCTTCCTGGATCGTGGCCTTTTTCTTCGAATCCAAGTTTTACGTACTATTCTCCTTCCTATTCGGCTACGGATTCGCGACACAAATGGGAAATACGGAGGATCCACAGGCAAACGCCAGATATTTCAGAAGGATATTCGCTCTTATTATATTAGGGATCTTGCATGGGATTTTTTTGTTCTTGGGGGATATCCTTCTCTCCTATGGAATTCTGGGCCTAGCATTATGGTTCCTAAGAAAGAAGAGCCCGATCTGGTTATTGCGTTTCTCTTTCTTTTTCCTATTAGTTGCGATTGCGGGAAGGATCTCTCTATTTGCAATGGAACAGTCCTTTCGGGACTTTCTGGCAAATAATATATCTCGCATCCTAGAGGAGACCAGAAAGGCCTATTTAGGGAATTTTTGGGAGAATGCGATCCAAAGGTCCAAGGAATCATTCTCTTCTTTCCGATTTTTGGTTTTGTACCAATGGCCTTCTGTGCTTGCAATGTTCTCTCTGGGCTTAGCTGCTGCAAAGAGATCCATTTTCAGCAATTGGGAAGAAGCAAAGCCTTCGCTGAAGAGATATTTCCCCTGGATGTTAGTTCTGGGAGTTTTAGGAAATCTTCTTTATACCTTCCATTCTAGGCATATTTTCCCCGAGGATCTAAACAAGACCCTGAAATTCTTCTTGGTTTGTCTAGATGCTCTTAGTGCACCTGCACTTACTTTCTGCTATGTGTATCTATTAGGAAATTATTATGCTTCTTCCAAGAGTGAGGCGGATAAACCTTGGCTGGAAAATGCCGGTAGGTCCTCCTTAACAGTCTATCTGGGAGAATCCTTGGTTTGTTGTTGGATCTTTTGCGGATGGGGACTTGGGTATTTCGATCAGCTTGGCAGTTTTATCGTGCTATTACTCTCAGTCCCGATCTGGATCTTCTGGACGGGCTTCTCGGTACTTTGGGGTCGCTTCTTCTCGTTGGGACCAATGGAGTGGATCCTTAGATCCTGGACATACTGGTCCTTTATAAAACTAAGAAAGCGGGGAAATTAATCCGTATTCGGCACAGACCAAAGCATTTCTCCGAACTCAATGTAGCCATTTACGGAGCATTTTCGCAAAGTCCGCTTTGACTGCTGGTTTACTCATATAATCGTCCATTCCCGCCTCTATACACTTCTCTCTTTCTCCGGAAACGATCCCTGCGGTGACTGCAATGATAGGAACATGAACACCAGCACTTTCTAATTTTCTAATATATCTAGTAGCCTCGTACCCGTTCATCTCCGGCATTTGTATATCCATAAAGACCAGATCCGGTCTTTCGGCCTCGTATTTCTGGACGGCCTCTTTGCCATTTTGCGCCTCCACACATTTCGCAGCCGGAAGGATACGCTTTACTATGTTTGTGGCGAGCATCATATTCACCGAATTATCTTCCGCGATCAGGATTGTGAATGCCTTACGGAGCAAATCTTCATCGTTCATATCGGGAACTTCTGTTTGCTTGGAACTATCAGCACTATGAAGGATCACGGGAAGGGCCCCATCTTCTCCATTTCCTTCGACAGTATTTAGATTTAGATCGAAATAGAAACTACTTCCCTTGCCAAACTCACTCTCCAATTGCAATTCACTCCCCATCATAGAGAGCAATTTATTCGAGATAGTAAGTCCGAGCCCGGTTCCTCCGAATCTGCGAGTAGTGGACACATCTCCTTGGGTGAATGCATCGAAGATCTTCTTTCTATTTTCCGGAGCGATCCCGATCCCGGTATCCTTGACAGAGAATCTAAAACTAGATTCCGTTTCTGAGATCTTTTTCACTACTCCGACCTTGAATTCTATGCTTCCTTCTTCCGTAAATTTGACCGCATTACTGAATAAGTTCAAGATGATCTGCCTGAGACGAACGCTATCCGCTTTCACGAATTTGGGGACTTCAGGCGCAATACTCACTATAAGTTGCAGTCCCTTCTTCTCCGCTTGGAAGCGGATCATATTTACGATCTGGCTACATAGATCGAACAGATTCATCCTATCGTAAGAAAGCTCCAGCTTACCGGCTTCTATCTTGGAAAAGTCTAAGATATCATTAATAATATCTAATAAAGATCCAGCAGACTGGAACACAGTCATAACGTACTGATGCTGGACCTCGTCCAGAGAGGTTCGAAGAAGAAGGTCCGTAAATCCTATAACTCCGTTCAGAGGAGTTCGGATCTCATGGCTCATGTTCGCAAGAAAGTCGGATTTGGCCTTGCTCGCCTGCTCCGCCTGAAGTTTAGCCTTCTTCAATTCTTCTCTTTGCAGGCAACTTTCAGTGATATCCTGAGTGAACATCATGATCCCGCCTATGGAACCGTCCATCTGGTACCAAGGACGAACCTCCCAACGAAGATATTGATCGTAATCCCATCCGTTCGGTCTCCAGATATCCTCATCGTTCTTGATGACTTCACCTAAAAGGCATCTTCGATGAATCTCCTTCCAATGTTCGGAGATATTCGAAAAGACTTCGTAGTGCGAAAGCCCTAGGATATTCCTTCCGAGCAAATGGTATTCCGATAACCATCTCTGGCTTACTGCGACATATCGAATCTCGGTATCGAACATCGCAACTGCGGCAGGCGCATGCTCTACGAATGCAAGTAGCCTGGATCTTTCCCTGAATAGTTCCAGCTCCGCTTTCTTTCTCTCGTCTATGTCCATGATCTGGGCTATGTATTGGATGGGCTTTCCGTCAGCACCTTTTACTACGGACGCGGAGAGCAGGATCCAGATCACGTCCCCATTTTTCTTAATATAACGTTTTTCTAAATGATATCCTGTCCTTTTCCCATCTATCATTTCCTGTAAGAGGGATAGATCCGTTTCCAAGTCATCCGGATGAGTTACATCTCTAAAGGTAAGGTCATATAATTCCTCTCTTTCGTAGCCGAGCAATTTTACCAGATTGTCGTTTACCTTTAACCATCTTCCTTCCGGATCCAATACCGCCATTCCTATGGAGGAGAATTCGAAAGCGTTCTGAAAGGATTCTTGGATCTTTCTTCTTTCCCCTATATCCCTTCCGATCTCGGAAGAACCGATCATTCTCCCCAAAGAATCGAACATAGGTGAAAGAGAGATGGACATTTCCATCAGACGACCATCTTTACCGCGTCGGACCGCCTCATATTGAACTGTTTCCTTTCCTCTCAACATTCTAGCTTCGCTTCCACTTTCTTCCGCCACGGATTGCTTAGGAATCAATGTCTGGATGGGAGAACCGATAATCTCTCTCTCGGAATATCCGAAGATCTTCTCCGCACCCGGGTTCCAGGAAATGATCTTGTCGTTCAAGTCCCTGCCGATGATCGCATCGTCAGAAGACTCGACGATCCTTGCTAAACGAATATTGGCGCTCTCCACCGTCTTGCGTTCATCTATGTCCTGTATGATACCGAATAATCGTTTGCATTTGCCATTCTCGAAGTCGGGTTGCCCGATCGTGCGAACCCATTTCAGGCCGCCTTTTTTATTATAGATCTGTAATTCTAGATCCCAAGAGATGCCTCTCTCCGTCGCGTCTTGGATCGCTTTAGAGATCTTGGTCCTGCAATTTCCTTCGGAATAGATGCGGATCATTCTCTCCAGATCCGATACTTCGTTTTCAGTGACTTCACAGATCTCCATAGCGACATCGGACCAATAGCGAGTGCCTTCTTCGAAGTTGATCTCCCAGCCACCTACCTTCGCGACTCTGCTACTTTTTTCTAATTGTTCCTTGGCTCGAACGAGTTCCTGTCTCGCCTTTTTAATTTCGGAAACATCGTTGGAGATGACAGAGAAGCCTACCACTTTCCCATCCACGATGTCCGGAATATAGAATGTAAGCACATGTCTCACACCGCTTCCATCTCGCAGAGGGACTTCTCTTTCAAAGACCTGCCTCTCTCCTCTCAAAGCTCCTTCTATCTGAGGAAGGTTCTGACGATACAACTCCTCTCCTAGGACTTCCTTGATATGCTTCCCACCAATTTCATCTATTCCGACCCCAAGCCATTCCAAGTAGGAAGTATTTGCTGCTCGGTTGCGCTGGTCTGCATCCCAGTATCCGATCAGAGCGGGAAGATTGTTCGCAAGAAAAAGAAAGTCGATCTCCCTCTTCTTAGAATGGAGTTCCGAATCAGGATCGCTCTTAAGGTTTACACATCCCACACAGATGCGCTCTCCATTTAGAGAATTAAAATAGATCTTGGTATGAGCGGTAAGGATAGAACCGGAAGAATGCTTATAATGCAGAGTAATAAGAGAAGATCTTTGGTCCTGAAAAAAACCGGGCCCGAAAGATTCCAGATCCTTAGCAGAAAGGATGCGATCCCAGGTAATATCCTTATCCTTAACACCCGGAAGCTCCAAACCTAAAACGGATCTGAGTCTCGGATTGATCCAAAGATCGTTCTCTCTATTTAGATTCTTTGCCCAAACCCCGTCCTGGCCGAAGTCTTGCATGAAATGGAAGAAATCCTCATCCGTTTTCACCCATTCATAAACGAACTTTTCAAGATACTCTTGCATTTTTAAAAGTAAATTAGATAAGACGACGAGAAAAGAGTCTTAAAGACTAGAAAGAAATAAAAGCCAGTCAATGAAAATTAGCTTAACCCCTTTTAAAGATATAAGGAAATTCTGTGTCTTTTAGTTCAGATCCGTTAGAAGGAAAAAAATATGCAAAAAGAACTTTGGTTATTTCCGATCGGAGCATTAGCCTTATTAACGTTTTTTGTATTAATACAGGTCCCCATACGACGCTTCTACGCCGGTTTTAAAGGGATGGTCACTGCCAAAGATTTCAAGTATGGAGAATCCAAGAGAGTCCCGGATTGGGTCGTAGTAGTGAATCGGAACTATATGAATCTCTTGGAAGTCCCGGTCCTCTTCTATTTGATCTGTCTGATCCATTTCCTAACGGATAGAACGGATGCACTCAGCCTAAGCCTCGCATGGATCTATGTAGTAACTAGGATCGTTCATAGCACAATCCATCTCACCTACAATCACGTATTTCATAGATTGGGTGTCTTCGCATTTAGCAATCTGATCCTAGGCGGACTCTGGCTGGACTTTTTTCGTTATTATATTTGATGGAAACTAGTTCTTATCCTTCTTCAAAGAAGAAGGGACCGGCTTCTTGAAAATTCCCTGAGCCTGGGCCGTTTGCAACGTCTTAACAGCCATATAACGTGCTAAACTATCGTATTCCCAAGACGGAAGATAGAAAGGCATTAGAAATAAAAAGAAGATCTGATAATAGTATTCGTATTTCTCGGAAAGATCCACCGAGCCCAAATGATTTCCTTCGGAATCGTAAAAATCGGTACTCACTAAGAAGCTACCTTCTTCGCGGTATGGACGAAATCCGTATCCTTTAGAGAGAAGATAACCGATGCTTCGATTCTCAGCTTCTTGCTCCACGACCTTTACTCGGATCTGAATATCCGCTCTCTCTTCAAAGGAAACCGATTGGAATAATTCGGAGTCCTCGCAAACGGATAAAAATAGATCCTTCCATTCTCCCTGTCTGTCTGCTTGTTCCTCTTCCTCCAAATGATAGAGGGAATCTCCCTTAGCAGGAACGTACATTACCTGCAAAGAAGCATTCTTATAAGCGCTGCGGACCTGATTTTCGTTGGAAGAAAGTTTAGAAGGATCCGCATGCGTGAGTACAATACAATTTCCTAAAATGAAAATAGGAAATAAGGAACGAGTAGCTAGAAAAAGTTCAGACGATATGGAACGAATGATAACAAACATAGAACAGAAAACTCTAATATAGAACAATAATCCGGAGAACCCTCCTAAAATCCAATCCAAATTTAGGACATAGATAATCCAAACCGGCTTTAGATCCCTAGATGCAGGATCTATTTGTTTTATATAAAAATAATAAACCGGATCCGGTCGGAAGAAAATTATTTTTTCTTTATATAACTCTTATTTTTCTTTTCGGAGGACTTCCAGGTGATCCCTAGACAAGATCCATAATGTGGAGCCTGGGTCGATTACCACCCCGGAAACCCCCTCATTCTGCAAACCGACCGACCATAATTCCTTGGCGGTGATCGGAGCGAGTTGTGTCTCCTTCCCGAAATATAACATGGATTCGGAAGGATGAGAGAACGCAGGAAGATACACCCTTCCCTTCTCGTCACTGATGTATAGTAAAACGATCGGCTCCGGTTCGTTCTTAACGGTCTTCTTCTTCTTTTTCTTGGCTGCAACCTTCTTCTTAGGCTTGGCTTTCTTCTTTGCCATTGCCTTTTGGTCCGTATAAGGGATCAGGAAGTAGGCCTTAGTCAATTCCGTAGAAAGCGTATCTAGGTTCTTTTCGGAACGATTCCTGGAATAACGATAGATCGCTTCTTGGAAGGGAGCATTCTCTCCTTCGAACTTAGGAATAGGAGTGAAGTAGTCTTTTAAGAAAGAAGAAATCTTTTTGATCGAACTCATTTCTTATTTATGAAGCTCTGCCGACTTGGAAAACCGAAGCTCTGTGAGATCCTTCGGTTGCAGGAAATACCAACCAAAGAGAACCGCTGCCAAGCAAAATGCGGATACGAACACCACCCCATAGCTCGTCTTAGGCGGAGCCACCTGAGCGATCTCCCCGTCCGTGGAACTCATATAAGCGGAGATCCCTACCTTCACATAGTAATACAAAGCCAGCGCAGAATTTGCGATCCCTCCGATCAACAAAAGTCTTCCGATCGCATTCCCGTTATCCGCGATCCTCTGGAACAAGAATAACTTCGCCCAAAAGCCGCCCAACGGAGGAATCCCAGCAAGCGATAAGAAGAAAAGAAAGAGAGCTAAACTTGTCCAAGGTCTGGTCTTTGCGAGACCCGCAATGGATTCGTAGGTGACATGCTTGTTCCCTTCTTCCAAGAAAGAAAGAAGAGCGAAGGCTCCTAGACTCATGAAAGAATAAACGATCAAATAAAAGATCGCTTCCTTCTCACAACCCAACGAAATCCCTGCAACCACATAGCCTGCATGAGCGATAGAAGAATAAGCGAGCACTCTCTTCAGACTGGACTGTTGCAGAGCCACGAAATTTCCGTACGTCATGGATAAGAAGGCCAAGATCCCCATGACCCAAGCCCATTCACCGTCAGCAACCGGACTGGGAAGTTTAGAGAACACAACCATGAGTAGCCCCATAGAAGCAGACTTGGAAGCGGTAGCCATAAAACCGGTGACCGGAGTCAGCGCACCTTCATACGCATCCGGAGTCCAAGAATGATACGGGAACAAAGCGATCTTGAATGCAATTCCAGTTAATAATAGCAATAGCCCGATCTTAGTGAAATTGGACTCGAAGCCTGCAATGGTAAGAGGTTTCAGGGATTCCTGGAGATGAGTGGTCCCTGATCCTCCGAACAAGAATGCCATTCCGAGCAAAAAGAATCCGGTAGAGAAACTTCCTAACAGAAAATACTTTAAGCTCGCTTCTAAAGAGAACACATCGCTTCTAGCCATTCCCACGAGAACATAGAGAGAAACACTCATCAGCTCCAATCCCACAAAGATGGTGACTGTGTCCGTTCCGGAAGTCATGAGGAACATCCCCACAACGGAGAAAAGAAGAAGAGGATAGAATTCCGGGAATTCCATATTATGTTGTTCTAATACTCTTGGCGAGGCAAGAATGGTCCCGAATGCCATGATCAAATACAGACAAGAGAACCAGAAACCTAGGTTAGCGATCTCGTAATGACCACCGAAATAATTCCCGAGACCCGGTAGATAAAAGTGACTCGCAAGCAAGGAAGCGAACGCGAACACCAGGATCAGGCCGGAAGTGAATCGAATGATCCGAAACTCCGATCTCTGGAAGATGAATTGCATTCCTAAGAGTAGAATACCTCCTCCTGATAGAATCAATATCGGGAGGATCGCCAATAGATCGTTCGGACTCGGGATTAAACTCATTCTTCGGCCTCTTGCGCCACGGTTTTCTTGCCAGGGATCCCGCCCGATCTACCGGAAGGGAGTCTTTCCTCATAACTGATCACATTCGCACCCAAGGTCTGATAATTCGTATATTTCTTTTGAGTGGGCCTGAGAGAACCTTCTTGTTCTGCGAAGGCTCTTTCTCGAAGCACTTGTTGAGAGGTACTGTTTAATATTACTCTCGCACTCGGGGTTAGGTACTCCAATAGCGGCTTCGGATACACGCCTGTTACTATGATAATTCCTGTAGTTGCAAACAGGATAAATTTCTCCCTAAAGCCGAGAGGACTCAGGCCTGCAGAAAGCGGATTCGGTTCTCCGAATACCAGGATCTTAGCAAAGTACAGCATGTATCCTGCTGCGAATATGACTGCGGTACCGGCTAATACACCGAACAATAGATTGTATTTGAAGGTTCCGATCAGGATCAAGAACTCTCCCACAAATCCATTGGTACCAGGAAGGCCTGCACTCGCAAAGGCGGCTATACCGATAAACGCAGCCAGCAGAGGAGCGGATTTTGCGAGACCGGAATACTTGTTTAGCTCGTTCGTTCCGGTACGTTCATGCAAGAACCCTAATATAAAGAAAAGCAGACCGGAAGTAAATCCGTGGTTCACCATCTGCATCATTCCCCCGGCCACACCTTCTTCTGTGAGAGAAAGGATCCCCAAGATACAGAAGCCCATGTGAGAAAGGGAAGAGAATGCTACTAGACGTTTGCTATTCTTCTGAGTAAGAGCGACTACCGCTCCGTATATGATCCCCGCTACGGCCAAGGCTGCAAAGAAATTCCTATATTCCAAGAACACTTGAGGGAATAAAGGAATGGCAACTCTTACGTACGCAAATAATCCGATCTTCAACAAGATTCCCGCTAAGTCCACGGAACCCACAGTAGGAGCTTCCTCGTGAACGTCCGGCATCCAAGTATGCAAAGGAAAGAGAGGGACCTTGATCGCGAACGCAAAACTGAATCCCATGAACAACCAAAACCTAAGATCGGAAGGGATATCATTCAAGGAAGCGACAGCGAGTTTTTCCAGATCTAAAGTATGCGTATAATTGTATAATACCAAGATACAAGCCAGCATGAAGACGGAACCGGTAAAGGAGAAGATCAGATACTTCATCGCAGCCTTGATCCTTCCCGCTTCTCCCCAAATTCCTACCATGATAGTGAAAGGAAGCACCATCCATTCCCAAAATACATAGAACTGTACCAAGTTTACGGAGAGAAATACTCCGAGCACTCCCGTTTCTACGAGAAGAAGAAGGATGAAAAATTCCCGCACTCTATGCTTTACATTCGAAAAAGCTGATAAAGCCGAGAAGAAGAAGAGCAACGCAGACATAGCGACGAGCAATAGGGAGAACCCGTCGACGGCCACATAGTAATCCAGACCTCCCGATTCGAAATCCAGGAAATTCCAGATATGATGGGAGAATTGAAAACCGCTACTGCCTCGATTGAAATCCAAGAAGAGAGGGATCGTCATTCCGAAAACACCAAAGGTGAATACGGAGGCAACGCTACGGATCCACTTTTCGTTCTTAGAGAAGAATAAGAATGGGATCCCGATCACGGGCAGAAAGAGTAGAACGCTCAAATAATACTGAGGCACTTAGATTCCCCTCCATAGAAATGCAGAAAGGATGAGGACCGTTCCGAGAACGATCAGAAAAGCGTAATCAACCACGGTCCCGGTCTGGATCCTACGCAGGATAGAAGCCACTCCTCCGGAAACTTTTCCAGCTCCGACAAGAACTGTATCGATCCAACGCTTTTCTACCACTTCGGATAAGAATTCGGAGACCCAAGAAAGAGGACCGATGAAAACATTTTGAAAGAACTCGTCTATATAATACTTATTCGCAGGAAGAGCTCTCCATCCCGTATAAGACGACTCGTCCTGAGGAAGCTTTTCTTTCTTCGCGAAGAAGACCCAGTAGATCCCAAATCCTAAAGCGATCGCTCCTAAAGAACAAAGAGCAAGGATGATCTCCTCTCCCGGCGCAAGATGATGAACGGCAATCGAAGCATTCTTCAGTTTAGAGGAATAACTAACTCCTTGTGCGAATACAGGAGCGAAATATCTTTCTAATACATCCACTCCTCCACCCAGAGATTCCGGAACAAGCAGGTATCCGGAAAAAGCTGCACCCAATGCAAGAATAACTAACGGAACTGTCATGGTCCAAGGACTTTCATGTGGATGTGTGCTCGGAGCCACTCTGGATTTTCCGGTAAATGCCAAGAGAGTCAGACGGAACATATAGAATGTAGTTAAGAATGCGGTTACAATTCCCATCGCAAAGAAAACGGGATGAAAGAAATAAGCTTTTTCTAATATAAGATCCTTGGAGAAGAAGCCACTAAAAGGAGGAGCACCCGCAATCGCCAAGGTTCCCAAAAGAAAGGTCCACCAAGTGATCTTCATCTGGGACTTGAGTCCGCCCATTCTCCTCAGATCCTGCTCGTCATGGAGGGAATGGATCACAGAACCGGAACCCAAGAATAAAAGCGCCTTAAAGAAAGCGTGGGTCAGAAGGTGGAAGAGCCCAGCCACATAAGCCCCCGCTCCCATAGCCACAAACATATAACCGAGCTGAGAAACGGTAGAGTATGCCAGGACTTTCTTGATATCGTTCTGATATACACCGATGGTCGCGGCAAAGAATGCGGTAAATGTCCCGATACATACGATCCAAAAACCGACCTGAGGAACTAACACGAAGATATAATTCAATCTAGCGATCAAAAATAGACCTGCAGTCACCATGGTAGCTGCATGGATCAGAGCGGAAACAGGAGTAGGACCTGCCATCGCATCCGGTAGCCAAACATGGAAGGGAAATTGAGCCGACTTGCCCATGGCTCCCACAAAGAAACAGATCGCAACGATCGGAAGCGCCTGTTGGAAGAATTTCACCTGAGGCAGATTCTCCGCAATCTTTGTAAAGGAAACCGATCCAGCCAGCCAATACGTAAGAGCGATCCCAGCGATCATCGCTAAGTCCGCGATCCTGTTCGTAATGAATGCCTTGATACTTGCGTTCGCCGCATTTTCCTTATGAGTATCGAAACCGATCAATAAATAAGAACAGAGCCCCACTCCTTCCCAACCGAAGAATAGCACGACTAGATTCTCCGCGAGAACCAGATGCAACATGGCAAATAAGAAAAGATTTAAGTAGGAAAAGAACCTAGCGATCCCCGGGTTTCCTTTCATGTAACCTATGGAATAAAGATGGATCAGGCTTCCTATCCCAGTGATGATCAGGGTCATAAAAAGAGAAAGCTGGTCCACTTGGTAGGCAACATCCACCTTGAAGCCGCCCACTTCCAACCAAGGGAAGAAGTTAACGATCTGAGGGACTTGGTTCTCGAAAGGATGATATTGTAAGTATGCGATCACTCCCGCCCCGAAAGAAGCGAAGGAGAAAAGAGTTCCCAGAATGCCGGCGAAACCTTTCAAGAACCTGCCAAAGACAGCATTCAGGATAGAGCCCGCAAGAGGGAGAAGAACAAGAAGAGGTATGAGAATTTCCCAGCTCATCTAGATTACCATTTCATTAAGTTCATTTCGTCCACGAAACTGGTCTTCTTCTTTCTATGAATCGCGACTACCAGTGCTAAACCGATCGCAGCTTCTGCGGCGGCGATCGCCATTACGAAGAATACGGCCACTTCTCCTTGCACTTGTTGCAAGGACTTGGAAAAGACCACAAAGACCAGATTCACGGAATTCAACATGAGCTCTATGCACATAAAGATCACTACCGCGCTTCTTCTAAAAAGAACTCCGGCCACTCCGATCGAGAAGACAATGCAAGCGAGAATGAGCAAGTATTCGACGGGAATACCGGCGATCATCGGTTTTAGAACTCCAGGATTCATACGTCTCCTTCTCCGGATTTTTTACCTAAATTCTTCTTTCCTAATATAACTGCGCCGAGTACGGCCGCGAGCAATAGGATGGATACGATCTCAAAGGGAAGAAGATAGTCCAAGAACATAGAAGTTCCCACAACCGCAGTATTCCCTTCCGCAAATACAGGTTTCTTGCCTTCCTCACCCGCTTGAGTAAGAGGATACTCATAGGTACCCGAACTGGAATAACCTTTAGGAGAAAGATCCGTGTTCGGAATTCCTTCTCTTACCGCGTTAACCAACACCACTCCTAAAAGAACCACCACCACTAAGACCAACACTTTCTTGAAAGGATGGTTCCAAAGCTTAGTGATCCCTTCTTCATGCAAGGAAAGAAGCATTAGAACGAATACAACGAGCACCATAATAGCACCCGCATATACGAGCACTTGCATGGTAGCCACAAAAATGGAACCGATCACGGCATAGATCCCGGCTAACGCAAAAAAAGTAAGCACAAGAAGGATAGCGGAGCTGATCGGATTCGGATGGAATACTACTCCCAGAGCGCCTGCGATCAGCACTCCTCCAAAAATAAAGAAGAGAAGAAGCTGAGGATTATCGAATACTCCTACCATTTCCAGAAACCATCCAATCCTACGTATAGGCTCGCGATCACGATATTGGCAACCGCCCAAGGGATCATTTTCTTCCAACCGATGGTCATCAATTGGTCGTAGCGGAATCTAGGCAGAGTCCATCTTACCCACATGAATAAGAATGCGAAGAAAAGAACCTTTACCATAAACAGTCCGAGACCGGCCCAAGCCTGCCATGCGGAGCCTGCCAACCAACCGAAAGGAAGATGATATCCTCCGAAAAATAGCAGGGTCACCACACAACTCATAGTGATCATATTCATGTATTCCGCAATGAAGAAGAGTGCGAATTTAAAGGCTCCGTATTCCGTGTGAAATCCTACAACCAACTCGGATTCTGCTTCCGCTAAGTCGAAAGGCAAGCGATTCGTCTCTGCGAACATGGCGACTACAAACACACAGAATGCGATAAACCCCGGAAGTTTGAATATATTCCAAAGTCCGATCTGTGCATCGTTGATATCCGTGAGCTTCAAAGAACCTGTCAGGATCACGATAGCCGCAACGGACATTCCCAAAGGAAGCTCATAGCTGATCATCTGAGCCGTAGAGCGGATCCCACCGATCAAAGAATATTTATTATTACTGGACCAACCCGCAAGAATGATCCCATATACGGAAAGACTAGAGATCGCAAATAGGAACAGGATCCCAGTATCCGGATTTGCGATCTGAAGATCCAAAGTAGAAAAACCGATCTCTTTCGAAAGCCATTCCGGTAAAACGATGGAACCTCCTAAAGGAACCACTGCCCAGGCCATGATCGCACAGGTCATGGAGATCCCGGGAGCGATCAAATACATGATCTTATTCACATTCTTAGGAAAGATCTCTTCCTTTGTAAGGAATTTGATCCCGTCTGCAAGAGGCTGCAACAAACCGAAAGGACCCGCACGGTTCGGGCCTTTTCTATCCTGGATATAACCGGCTACTTTACGTTCTGCTAATGTATAGTAGGCGCAAGCAGTGATAAAAACGAAGAAGAATAGAACACTCTTGAGAAGCCAGAGTAGAACCAAATGCCAATCCATTCTTTAAACCCCGGTTGCCGCAGGCTGAGCGGCCTTGTCTTTCAATCTTGCCTCGAACTCATGCTTGAACTTCAGGATCGTAGGACGGACCGCGCCCACGCAAGCGTCCGAAAGAGGACAGATCGTAGTCCCTCCTTCCATATTCCTGGATAAGGAAAGGATCAGCTCTAGATCAGCGCTAGTACCTTCTCCCTCTCTGATCTTATGAAGAAGGTCTCGTACCCAATGAGTCCCTTCTCTGCAAGGAGTGCATTGTCCGCAGGACTCGTGAGCATAGAATCTAGCAAAACGATAGGTGGTCTCTACAAGATCCGTTCCTTCTCCGATCACGATCACCGCACCGGAGCCAAGCATGGTCTTATGAGCCGCCATGGATTCGAAGTCCATATTCGCAGTTTTACATTCTTCTGCAGTTAGGATAGGAACAGAAGAACCGCCAGGGATAACAGCCTTCAAAGGCATATCATCCAACATTCCACCGCAAAGATCGTTGATCAGATCCATGAGAGGAGTTCCCAGAGGGATCTCGTACACTCCTGGACGTTTCACATGGCCAGAAACGGAGAACAGACGGGTTCCAGGGGATTTCTCCGTTCCGATCTTGGAATACCAATCTGCCCCCTTATCGATGATATGAGGAACTGTAGAAAAAGTTTCCACGTTATTCACCACGGTAGGACAACGGTAGAGACCGGAAACCGCAGGAAAAGGAGGCTTTAATCTTGGATGGCCCCTACGGCCTTCCAAAGAATTGATGAGTGCTGTTTCTTCTCCGCAGATATAAGCGCCTGCTCCGGCATATAAGACCAGATCAAAGTCGAATCCGCTACCCAGGATATTCTTTCCCAGATATCCTTTTGCATAGGCCTCGTCGATTGCCTTCTGCATGGAATCGATTCCCTTATTGAATTCTCCACGAATGTAAAAGAAGCCTTTGTTCGCACCGATCGCCTTGGCGCCGATGACCATTCCCTCAATGATCTGGTGGGGAAGGTTCTCGATCAGTTTACGATCTTTGAATGTACCAGGCTCTCCCTCGTCCGCATTGCAGATGAGATATTTCGGTTTAGGGATATCCTTCGGAATAAAGGACCATTTCAGACCGGTAGGAAAGCCTGCGCCTCCCCTGCCTCTGAGCCCGGATTTCTTGACCACATCCACGATCTCTTCGGGAGCCATTTGCAAGGCTTTCTTCATCCCGTCGTATCCGTGAACGGATTCATAGAATTCCAATTCGTTCGAGCGAGGATCGTCTATATATTTGGTGAGGATTTTCATTTCGGCCATCGTATTCCTCCTAATTCAGATCCTTCAGGATTTGATCCATCTTTTCAAACGTTAGATTTTCATAATATGCGTCGTTGATCTGTACCATGGGAGCGTATCCGCAGGCTCCCAAGCATTCCACTTCTTCCAAAGTGAATTTTTTATCCGGAGTAGTCTCACCCAGTTCTATCCCGAGCTTAGAGCAGAGATGCTTTTCGATCTTATCATTCCCTCTCATATAGCAACTAGAAGTGCCGCAGATCTGGATATGGAACTTGCCCACCGGCTTCTTATTATAGAGAGTATAGAAGGTGGCTACCCCGTATACTTGTGCGAGAGAAATAGGAGAGCCTATCTTTTCAGCCAGAGCCTCCATTCCTTCTCTGTCCACGTATCCCAATTCTCTTTGGAGAAGGTACAGTCCGGGAAGAATGACACTTCTCTTATCAGGGAACATTTCTAGGAGTTTGTTTAAACGAGATTCGGATTCGGGAGAAAAACGATACGACATCAGCAATCCAGCTCCCCTGCGATCACATTCATGGAGCTCATGGTAGCGACCGTATCCGCGAGAAGAGAACCCTTTACTAATTCAGGAAAGGACTGATAAAACCAGAAACAAGGCCTGCGCACATGCACTCTCCAAGGAGACTTTTCTCCTTCGGAAACGATGTAGAAACCAAGCTCTCCATTGGCAGCCTCGGTAGCCATATAGTACTCGCCAGGAGGGACCTTGATCCCGTGCATGATCAATTTGAAATGGTAGATCAACTCTTCCATATTATGATACACTTTTGATTTCTCAGGCAGATAGATATGAGGGATGTCCGCATGATGAGCGCCTGTTGGAAGTCCGTTGATCAACTGCTCTACGATCCGTAGAGACTGTCTCATCTCTTCCATACGAACTAGAGTCCTGTGAAGAACGGAACCGTCCTCGCCCACAGGAACATCGAAGTCCACCTTGTCGTAGAACATATACGGATCGTCCTTGCGAATATCCCAAGGAACTCCAGCGGCCCTCAGGTTCGGACCGGAATAACCGTAAGCGATCGCATCTTCCGCAGAGATACCGCCGATCCCATCAGTGCGATCCATGAAGATCCGATTGTTTACGAGAAGATCCTGGAACTCCTCGATCGCAGGACGAAGTCCTTTGATAATGGTCTTCACATCCTTCTCGAATTCCGGATAAATATCTTTTTCCAAACCGCCTACACGGCAAAAGGTAGTGGTCAACCTGGCGCCCGTGAGCTTTTCCAGAACTTGGTAGATATTCTCTCTATGATGGAATAAGTGCAACATCCCGGAGAATGCGCCAAGATCCACACCCAGAATCCCGTTACAAATAATATGATCCATGGTACGAGAAAGTTCGGACACGATCATTCTCACATAGGTCACCTTGTCCGGGACTTCAATGCCAAGCATCTTCTCTACTGCAAGGATCCAACCTATATTGTTCAAAGGAGTGGATACGTAATTCATCCTGTCGGTACAGACCAGGAACTGATTATAAGTATAACGTTCGCCTAATTTCTCAAAGCTGCGATGCACATAACCGATCACAGACTCTGCATCTACGACTCTCTCTCCATCCAGCTGGATCACATTCTGCAGGATCCCATGGGTAGAAGGGTGAGAGGGACCCAGGTTCACAAGCAGATGGCCTTCCGGCAATTTTCTCTGCTTGAGGCTGAAATGCTCGGCCGTTTTTTCGTACATAGCCGTCATAATTGGTCCTCCATATCCTCTTTCAAATGGATGGTGAGAAGGTCCTCTACCAGATAATCCTGGCCGAAACCTTCTAAAGGATAATCTTTTCGTAATGGATGCCCTTGGAAATTATCCGGCATAATGAGTCGATCCATTCGAGGATGACCCGTGAAACGGATCCCGAAAAGATCGTATACTTCCCTTTCCGGCCAGTTTGCACCTTTAAAAATACCGAGTATGCTCGGAACTTCCTCTCCATCCTCCAACCCTACTCTGAATTGTACTCTTGTGGAGGATTTGTTTCCGGAGCGGAGAAGATAACATACCTCGAAGCGAGGAGACTTCTTGCCCAACCAATCGATAGCGGTAAGATCGTTCAGATAATTCAGTTCGATATCGGGAGCCGTTTTCAAAGCGGAGAGGACCGGAACGATCCCCTCCGGTTTCAGGAAGAAAATAGGAAGATTGGAATGGAGCTCTTCTTCCTTGGAGATAAAATGAGGAAACTTGTCTTTTAGGAAACTCTGGACTGTTTCTTTCATCTGACGACCAGGGGTTTGTTTCTTTCGTTCATTTCCCGGATCTTATCCATGACTTCTTGCCTTCTGGCTTCCAAGCCTTGCGTTTTTACTTTTTCTTGCAGTTTGACTACAGCATCTAATAGCGCTTCCGGCCTTGGAGGACAACCTGGAACATATAGATCCACAGGAAGGATCCTGTCGATCCCCTGCAAAACGGAGTATGCGTGGAACATTCCCCCGGAAGAAGCGCAAGCTCCGTAGCTGATCACAAATTTAGGCTCCGAGAGCTGATCGTAGATCTCTCTCAGAACGGGCGCCATCTTGTAAGTGATGGTCCCTAAAACCAGGATCATGTCCGCCTGTCTGGGAGAAAAAGAAGGTCTCTCCGCTCCGAATCTTGCGATATCATAGTCCGCACAAGAAGTACTCATGTATTCTATTCCGCAACATGCGGTCGCAAACGGATAAGGCCAGAGAGAAAAACTCCTGCCCCAGTTGATGACAGAGTCTACACTCGCAATTTGAAAGGAATCTCCGTAGGAGGTCCCCGGCTGGCTGAGTTGCTCGTTCAATCCCATTCCAAAGCTCCTTTCTTCCGAATATAATATAATCCCACGATCAGGGTGAATAAGAATACGAACATCTCGATCAGAAGGAAACTCCCGAGTCCCGCTTCCTTAAATGATCTCAAATTCACTGCGTATGGGAAAAGAAAAATGGCTTCGATATCGAAAAGTATGAAAAGCACCGCAACCAAGTAGAACTTTATATTAAAAAGTCCCTTGGCATCCCCGTAATACGGCACTCCGCATTCGAAGGTATCATGGGGTTTGGATCTTTTTTTAGGATTTAGGAGAAAGGCAAGACCGAGTATGAGAGCGGAGAAACCTACTCCCAGTAGGAATTGGATCAGAAGGGGGCCTAGATGCTCTGGCGAACTTCCCATATCTGACTTCTATCGAAACCCGCACAGGCGACTATGTCAATCTAAAATCCCAAACGCTGCCCTTTTACGCGAGAGGAAGACCGGATTCTATTATTTTTGATTTTGGATTTTTTCCCGGATCTAGAAACTTTTCTCTTTTTCGAAATTCGGAAACCAGAAGAAGCAAAAAGCCGCTTCGCTCTTCAAACTGAGAATGCCTTTCAACAACGTTTTTAAAAAAGGGAATGAACATATACTAAAAACAGAACGAACGTTCTAAACTCTTGCGATATCGTTCGCTTGTGTGTATAACGTATGTTACCTTTTCATAAAGTACCATTCACTTCCTCTTTTCTTTTTTTACTTTTCAGGAAAAACAAACTAAGGACTTTATATTTTCGTAAAATAAAACGAGCAAGTTGTGGATTGTTCGTATGTATTACTAATTAATATAAAAGCGAAAAAGTCAGGATATGATTTAAGAAGTATCCGAAATCGAATTAATTTTACCGGTAAACAGAACAGTCGTTCTACTTTTTGCCAAAAAGTTGGTGACAAAACTATTTAACCGGTTACTCTAAAACCATACAGAAATCCGGCCCATCCGGAAGGGAAGAATCATAATGCCTAAACTAGTTATCTCCAGTTTTGCAGAACTACAAGCCTATGAAGGGAAAGTGTTGGGAGTTTCCGAACCTCACGAGATCACTCAGGCCCAGATCGATAAATTTGCAGATGCCACTTTGGATCATCAATGGATCCACACCGATCCTGCCAGAGCAGCCAAGGAATCCCCTTTCGGGACTACAATTGCCCACGGATATTTGACACTCTCTATGGCTCCTTATCTGCTCAGTCAGATCTTGGAACTAAAGAATATCAAGATGGGGATCAATTATGGAATGGAAAAGCTCCGTTTCTTGGATCCTGTCAAGGTAGGCTCGAAACTCCAATTAAAAGCGGAGTTGGTTGAACTCAAGGATCTAAAGGGTACCGCAAGAATGACCCTAAAATTGAGTTTCGAGGTAGTGGGTGCTCCTAAGGCTGCGGCAGTAGGAGAAGTTATCTATTTGTACCAATTCGCTTAATCGGCAAGTGAAAGTGGGTAACAATGAATCCTCGTACAATTATATATCTTATTTCCAGAATTAGAGATGAATTTCACAGAAGACTGAACTCCGAGTTAAAAGATAAGGGCCTGGGCCAGCTCACCACTACCCATGCAGATATTCTTTTTGCTCTGGCAATGTCCAAAAAGGTCCCTATGCAGGAGATCGCGAGAATGATAGATCGCGACAAATCCACTTTGACGGCCTTAGTGGACAAGCTTCAGGACCTAGGTTATGTGGAAAGAGTGAAAGACGGACAAGACCAAAGGATCGTAAACCTTCAGCTCACCCGCAAGGCTTACTCCATACGCCCGGTGATGTTAGGTATTTCCAGATCTTTATTAGCGGGTCTATACAAGGGATTTTCCGAACCGGAAAAGAAGGACCTAGTCCGACTCTTGGATAAACTTTATAAAAACTTAAAGTAACTCTACTCAGATCCCGAGGAAGAATTCCTGCTCTATCTTTTTTAGAGTGGCCTCTTCTTCGGGATTTTTAATCCTCTTTTCCCCTTTTTGCCTTCTACCTGGAGTCCAAGGTCGGATCATCGTTCTATAGTTCTGTAGTAATTTCTCTATCTTATCTTTTTCGGACTCTTTTAGTTTTCTGAAATCAGGTACGATCAAGGAATTCAGATCTCCGGGTTCCACCTTTCTGAGTCCTTGCGCATATTCTCTAGTTCTGGACTCCAATTCCTTTCTGACATGAGGAGTGATCAGATAGGCAAATAGGAATTCCTCAAAATGGGAATACTCCGGTTTAGAGGAAAATCCGTGAAAACATGTAAGGTGCACTGCGGGACTTTGATTGAATACGAATCTGACCTCTTGTCTATGAAAGGAAGTAGCCAAGATCTTGCAGGGTCGTCGATTTTCCTGAGAGTGCCATGGCTTTCTTTTAGAAGGAAGGAAACGAGTAGGAACTCCTCTCTTAACTCCTTCTTCCAGATAGAGATTGATCCCTCTCGATTGCTCTCCCTTAGGTACTTCCTTAGCATCCAGAAGCCAAACTTTCGCTCCCTGGGATTTCAGAATGTCCCAATCGTCACCCGTGAAAAATGGAGAAAGTGCATACTGAGCCTTAGGAATGGAAGATCTGAGAAAAGAATGAGGGATGGAAAGATTAGCTACGTCCTTTTCAGAAAGAAGGAAGTAACGATTGTCCCCAGTCGCGATTCCCCTTCTGAAACTTCCAAACTCTTTGATGGGGACCCAACCGGGACGCTCTCCTTTAGACATAGTCACATAATTATTGTTAGGTGAATTTTTATCATCATTTTTTATATTTTCAGGTTCGTCTGTACTTTCTTGCAGAAGTCTCGTCCATTTGGTTTCGGCACCGAGTCGGATTTTCTTCCACTTCAGATCTATTAGACGGATACTTTCTCTGTCCTTAAAGGAAGCGTCCGTCCTTGACCAAAGAAATCCTTCTTCCTGTTGGACCGAATTTTCAAGAAACAGTATACAAGAAGAAGTTACTGCGCCAGAGAATAAAGACCAGGAAGAATCTAGGATCAGTATACGACGCAATAGTCCAGAATCGGTGATGGCTTTTTTGATCGGAACGCCATACCCTGCATTTAAGAATTCGAACGGAACTAACACAGAAGCTCTTCCGCCAGGACTTAAGAGTTTTAGTATACGAAGTAAAAAGAATACATACAGATTTGCGGTCCCAGGAATCTCTGCTTGGATCTGCTCTTCGAATCCTTCTATAAATTTCTTTCCTAATTTAGAATGACTTAAACGAAGATACGGAGGATTGCACAAGATCGCGTCAAAAAGTTCTTTCGGTTCTGCTTGCAGAAAATCCTCTCTATGCAGAAAGAGATCCTCTGAAGAGATCCCGGAGGCTTGTAGATTTTTTGAACATTCTTCGTAGAGTTCGGGATCGATCTCCCACCCGAAGAATTGCGAACGCAAGTCAGGAAATAGGCGATGAAATTCCTCAAAGAAGATCCCCTTGCCCGTGCCGGGATCCAAGACTTTGATATTGCATTTGTCAAAGAATCCTTCCCTCTCGGAAACCCAATCTAGCATAGGTCTCACCAGAGATTTGGGCGTGAAGAATTGACCTAAAGCTTTGCCTTTAGATTTTAAACCCGAATCTTCGGAAGGAAATTTTAATCTATCCGGAAATGAAAACCGCATTAACGCTATTTTCGCCTATATAGCGTTAATATGACGACCTATCTCCGTGACAACCTTACAACTGTTAAAGGAAATAAGAAAAAAGTCGAGATAATGGAAAATTAGGTTAGTATACAATAACTGTATACTAAAGCTTTAAGTCACTGAGGTTTAGCGGAAAGTTTTTCTGTCAAAACTCGCTCTAATTCATCAAGATGAAATTCTTTTGCCAGATCTAAGGCCGTCTTACCCTGATTATCCGTTAAAGAAGTATCCGCTCCTAGTTGAAGAAGCTTCAAGGCAACGGAAGTATTCTTTCTCTGAGCAGCTTCCATGAGAGGAGTTCTTCCTTCGGCATCTCTATGGTTGATATTCGTGCCTGCTTTTACGAGAACATCTAAGATCTTTAGGTCCATTTGAGCAGTTTCAGTCGCGAAATGAAGTGCGTTTCTTGCGCCCACTTGCTTTATCCCGACGGGAGTGGCAACATCCTTGAGGCGACTTGTAAATACTGCCTTGGAACCGTTCGCTAACAAAAATTCTGTGATCGGAAGACTAGGAGGAGAAGAGGCCCCGCCCACTGCGAGAAAAAGAGGATATTCTTCGATCCCACCAGGATCGTGATTCGGATTGGCTCCATTCTCTACCAAAAATTTTACCAGTGAAAGACTTTGGTGCCGGATGGCCATGTTCAAAAGAGAAACCGGATGAGCATCCTCTCCCTTTCTTGCCATGTACTCTACAAGAGCTCCGGACTCGATCAAACGTTTTGCCTCGGCCAGATCGTCCATGTCCGGGATCTTGACCTTTAAGATCGGGATCAATCTGTAGAATAATACCGAATTTCCATCCGCATCTTGCGCGTTAATATTCGCTCCGTGCTTGATCAAAAATTCTACTACATCCTCCCCTTCGGCGAGCATAAGAGCAGTACGACCATCGTCGTCTTTGGCGTCGATGCCTGCCCCTTGAGTGAGTAGTGTTTCTACTTTCTTTAAGTCGCCTTCCTTAACGGAGGATAGGAACTGACGATCTATCTCAGTGGTGGCAGAAAGAACGGAAAGGCTCAAACTGAAAATCAGAGCCAGCCCGGCTTTCCAGCCGAGTTTGTTTTTTTGTATATAGGAATTCATCCGAACGCACCAATAAGGCCCATATTGATTTTACCCTGGATTCTATAAATGAAAATTCCCCCAGCCAAGGGATTATCCTTGACCCAGGCGGCTCCAGGTTTATGCCTCTGTCCCTTAGAGTCATTCAAACAGAGAATAGTTCCCATTATACGGGAATTCGGCTGAAACATAAGGCCTTCGACCCTGTCCTAAACTCTATCAGACTCAACTCCGGCGGTAATTATGACCCCTTTAAAACATTCATTCGATTCCTATGATACGATCGGCCTCTCCGAACTAGTACGAAAGAAGAAGGTCCAGCCCAGGGAATTATTAGATTTTTCTGAAGCGAAGATCAATAGGTTCAATCCCGATCTGAACGCAGTTATTCTAAAAACCTTGGACCAAGCAAGAGAACAATTACGTGCTAACAAGATCCCCAAAGGTCCGTTCTATGGGGTCCCTCTTTTACTTAAGAATTTGTTACACGAGGTAGAAGGACAGAAGATCACCTCCGGTTCCAAAGCCTTACTCAATTACGTGGCCGCAAAAGATAGTGAATTCGTTTCCAGATTGAGAAAGGCGGGATTTCTTTTCATAGGTACCACGAATGTTCCGGAATTTGCTTTGATGGGAATTACCGAGCCAAAGGTATATGGTCCGACTCGAAATCCTTGGGATCCGGAAAGAACTCCGGGAGGATCCAGCGGGGGTTCTGCGGCTGCAGTCGCTTCGGGAATGAGCACCATCGCAACCGCTTCCGACGGAGGAGGATCCATCCGAATTCCAGCAGCGTACTGCGGATTATTCGGATTAAAACCGAGTCGCGGTATTGTTCCAGTCCATCCTCTCGGAAGAGTTTGGCAAGGTGCGTATGTGGATCATGTTCTTACAAAAACTGTCCGGGATAGTGCTGCGATCTTTGATCTAGTCTCCGGCACAAGCATCTCCGAAGCTTTCCATTTGGAAAAACAAAAAGGCACCTATCTTTCGGAAACAAAGAAATCCCCCGGAAAATTAAAGATCGCTTATTCGTTTACTTCGCCGATCGGGACTCCGGTAAACCAGGATCACATCGACGCGTTACACGACACAGTGAAGCTTTTGAAATCTCTCGGGCATAAATTAGAAGAAGCCTCTCCGAACATAGACGGAAAGAGACTAGCCAAGTCCTATGTAACTATGTATTTCGGGGAAGTTGCCTCCGAGATCCCTCGCTTAGAGAAAGTGCTAGGAAGAAAAGTGAAGATGAGCGATCTAGAATCTACGACATGGATCTTAGGACTTCTCGGAAGAGCTATAAGCGCAGGCGAATTCGTATCCGCGATCCGGTATTGGGACGAAGCCGCTTACATCGCTGAGGATTTTCTAGGATCTTATGATCTCTACTTAACGCCTACGACTGCGGAGCCTCCTGCGAAAATAGGCGAGCTCGCTCCCAAACTATATGAAGAAATTGCAATGCAGATCATCGGCAGAATAGGCGCGGGAAAACTACTCTTGGCGACAGGAATGGTGGACCAGATCGTAGAAAAAAATCTGGCCAGAACTCCTTTCACCCAACTGGCAAATCTAACCGGACAACCGTCCATGTCTGTTCCTCTTTCCAGAACGAAACTAGGCCTACCGATCGGGATGATGTTCACCGCAAAGAGAAGCAGAGAGGACATTCTATTCCGTCTGGCAGGACAATTGGAGAAGGAAAAACCCTGGGCGGATATCTCCAAAGCTTAAAGTAAACTTTAAGAAGGATTTGTAAAATCCGGAAAATTCCTCCAATTCCTCTTTACAAATCCTGTCCTGGAATCTATCTACTTCTTATGTCTTTGAGCCCAGACGAATTTAAGAACGCACTCTCTCATTTTGCTTCCGGTGTTACCGTTGTGACTTATTCCGATACCAGCAGATCCGGTGGTCTGACTGTGAGTAGCTTTAGCTCTCTTTCCCTGGATCCTCCTCTGGTAGTATTCAATCTTCAAAAAAATATTTCTAGTCACGATCCACTTCTCGCCTCGGGACAATTCACGATCAATATTCTCTCTGGCGAACAACAGGACCTCTCGAACCAATTTGCTTCCGGAAAAATAGACAAACATGAGCTGATCCAAAAGTTAAGCTGCGATCTAGGGCATAATGGTGTTCCTTTTCTAAAAGGGAATCTATCCAGAATAGAATGCCAATTGGAAAAGCAAGTAGACGGAGGAGACCATACCATTGTGATCGGAAGGGTAATGTATGCAAGCTCGGACGATTCCAAAAGACCTCTTCTGTATTATAGAAGAAACTATTACAATATTTGAATATAATCAGGAAGAGGATCCATTTCAAGATCGAAATGGACTTCTTCCTATAGATAGATATCCTCTGCTCGTTCATTCTTTCCCGAAAATCCGATCCTATCCGCTCTGAACTCTCTCAACAAAAGAGCGATTCCAAGAAAACACAATTTCTCTACGAAAAATTTTTGGAATAAATATTCCGCGAAATTCCAATTCACTTTAGAATAAAATATTTTTCTAAAATAGAAAAATAGACAAAAAAATTCGAGCACTTCACAGAAAACAATACCAGAATTACTTGAAAACAATTGGAAAGGAGGATCAGAATGGGATTAGAAATATTACCGAGACCATCCAAAAAACTCAGAGCCACACTCGGCCAGGAGGCTACGGAGAATCTCGAAGAATACGTTCAAAAAATGACGAGGTTTGAAAACAAGACTATGACAGAATTGCTGTTCGAAAAATTCGAACGACGGATATTAGAGGAAGTGGGAAAAGTCAGAAAGGAAATCCATAGCCAGACCAAATGGGTTCTGGCAGCCATTTTCGGAGCAGTTCCTTTCTATATGGCCATTTACAAGTTATTCGGTTGAACCATTGCCAGGCTGATCCATCTGAAAATACATATTTTCTAGTCGATCAAGCCTGGCGAATCCCTGATCAGAAGCGCTCTCTTCTCCCTAAAATAGTTTTCAGGGGGGCCTAAGCAGGAAAAACTGGTCCCGTAATGGAAAAAGAATCCGTTTCCCTCCAAGATGCACTCGAACACGGACTTACGTCAGAAGAATTTACCAAGATCCAGGAAATTCTAGGCCGGGTTCCGAACTCTACCGAACTCGGGATCTTCTCCGCAATGTGGTCGGAACATTGCTCGTACAAGAATTCTATTCTTCAGTTAAAAACACTTCCTACAAAATCGGACAAACTACTCGCCCAAGCAGGCGAAGAGAACGCAGGGGCCATGGATATCGGCCAAGGCCTCGCAGTAGTATTCAAGATAGAAAGCCATAACCATCCAACCGCAGTGGAACCGTACCAAGGTGCCGCAACCGGAGTGGGCGGGATCATGAGAGATATCTTTACCATGGGAGCAAGACCGATCGTCTCCTTGAACTCTCTTCGTTTCGGGAACCCGGATGAGCCTCGCAATAAATACTTATTATCCAGAGCAGTAAAAGGGATCGGGGACTATGGCAATTCCTTAGGGATCGCAGTCTCGGGCGGAGAACTATTCATAGACGAATGCTTCTCTAAGAATCCCCTAGTGAATGCAATGACTGTAGGGATCGTGCAGCATGACCAGATGGCAAGCGCGACTACCGGAGGAAAGATCGGTAACGCAGTCTTTATCGTAGGATCCACCACAGGAAGAGACGGAATACACGGAGCTTCCTTTGCGTCCAAGGATCTCACGAAAGAATCCGAATCCAAACGTTCTGCCGTACAAGTTGGCGACCCTTTCATGGAAAAATTACTGATGGAAGCTTCTTTGGAAGCCATCCAAAAGAAACTCTTGGTCGGGATCCAAGACATGGGAGCGGCAGGAATTTCCTGTGCTACTTCCGAGATGAGCGCGAAAGGAAAGACTGGGATGAAGATCGATCTAGACCTTGTTCCCTTCCGCGAGACCGGAATGAACGCTTATGAAGCGATGCTCTCCGAAAGCCAAGAAAGAATGCTAGTCATTCCCCAAAAAGGAAAAGAAGAAGAGCTCGTTTCTATATTCAAAAAATGGAATCTAAACGCGGTCCAGATCGGAGAGGTCACAGACACCGGTCTCCTAGAAGTTTATAAAGATGGGAACTTGAAAGCAAAGATCCCTGCAGAGTGCCTCGTTCTTGGAGGAGGAGCTCCTCGTTATGTTCGAGACACCAAACGTCCCGAATATCTGGACAAGGTAGCAAATTGGAATTCAGACTCTTCTTCCGATCTGGAAGAAGGAAAACTAGGGCCTACCCTTCTCAAACTATTGAGTTCTTGGAATATTTCCTCTCGTAAGCCGATCATAGAGCAATATGATACCGAAGTAGGCTTGGTTAAGCTCATAGGGCCGGGAGCCGACGGAGGCCTATCCGCCATCCCGAATACGAACATGGCTTTGGCTACCGCAACCGATTGCAATTCCAGATTTACTTATTTGGATCCGTATAAAGGCGCAGCATATGCGGTATGCGAGGCGGCCAGGAATGTGGCAGTCACAGGAGCGGAACCTTTAGGCGTCACAAATAACCTGAACTTTGCGAATCCGTATATTCCGGAAAACTATTATATGTTTTCCGAATGTGTTAGAGGGATGGGAGACGCTTGCAGGTATCTGGGACTTCCGGTAACCGGAGGAAATGTTTCCTTCTATAACGAATCTCCTGAGGGACCGATCTTTCCTACTCCTACGATAGGAATGGTGGGGATCTTGGAGAATAAAAACGAAGTAGTCTGGGCTGCTCCTAAGAAAGCGGGACTGAAAGTCGCACTGATCGGAAAGTTCCGTCCTAGTCTGGGAGGGAGCGAGTTCCAAAAGATCTTTTTAGGAACAGTACAAGGAGAGATCCCTCCGTTGGAACTCTCCGACGAAAAATCCCTTTTAGAAACATTGGTCGCTCTCAGAAAGAAAGGAGAACTTTCCTTCGCGAAAGATCTGTCCTTAGGTGGGATCGCTCTTGCCCTGGCAAAATTAGTACTTCTTTCCGGTTTCGGGATCAAGGCCAGCCTGGAGGCGATCCGCCAATCCAGAAAGGACCTAACTCTTTTTGGAGAAAGCTCCGCCAGTGTACTCATCGGCTATGAGTCTAAGTATGAAGAAGGCATTCGCAATTTCGTTCAATCCAAAGGATTAGAATTCCATTCTATCGGAAGCGTAGAAGAAACTCCGGAACTCTCCATCCAAGAATACGGGATCCGATTGAGCGAATCTCAATTGAGAGAGCCTTACGAATCCGGACTCAGGGAAGTTTTCAAATAATGTTCAGTAAAAAGCAGTTATTTCCTCTTCTTATCCTTCTCTATGTTTTTTCTGCTGACTGCAGAAGATCTCCACAAGAGATCCTAGCGACTGCCGCAGAGAATCCTACTATCATAGACAAGTTGGATCTTGGTCTCGGGCAGATGGGCCAGGTTCCTCCGGTGCTTTTCACCTTCCCCAATCTTAAATGGCTGGACCTGAGGATGAACGAGCTCACCTCTCTTCCGGAAAATACCGGAGATTGGAGTAATTTAGAATATTTGAATATTTATGGGAACGATATCGATAAGCTTCCCGCTTCCTTTCAGAAGCTCCCTAAATTGAAATTTTTCTTTGCGGGGAATAACGACTTCGAGAGCATTCCCCTTCAATTGACTGGCACTCAAGTGGAAGCTGTCTATTTGGATTCGAATAAGATCTCCTGGAATGAAGCGGATGTAGAAACCGTTCTCCAGATCAAAAACTTGGAAGTCTTGGATTTGGCTCGTAATCGCAAGATCGTATCCATGCCTAAGAACCTAAGCTCTCTGGCAAATCATCCCAAACTCAGAATGATCATCCTCAAGGAAACAGGATTGAAACCCTCTCAAGTAGAGGCGGCAAGACAAGTCCTGCCCCAAGTGAAGTTAGAATTTTAATCAGATATGAAAGAAGAAGATAAGAAGAACCCGTACTCGAATACAGTCATCCTCCCTCAAACCGATTTTCCGATGAAGGCCGGCCTCTCCACCAGAGAACCGGAACAGATCAAGACTTGGCATTCGGAAAAGATCCTTCGCAAGATGAAGGAGAAGAGAAAAGGTCGTCCTGAATTTCTTCTTCATGACGGGCCTCCTTATGCCAACGGTAATTTTCATACAGGCCACGCACTCAACAAGATCCTAAAGGATCTTGTGGTGAAATCTAAATTCTTCGCCGGATATTATACGGATATGATCCCAGGCTGGGACTGCCACGGTCTTCCTATCGAAGTACAAGTTCTCAAGAATTTGGGAAAGAAGGCCAGAGAAACCGGCCCTGAAGAATTAAGAAAACTTTGCAGAGAATACGCGGAGCAATACGTACAAAAACAGAGCGGAGACCTTTCCCGCTTCCTTTGCTTCTGGGAAGAAGGAAGGATCTACAAGACTATGAGCCCGGATTTCGAGGCCAAGATCGTAGAAGTCTTCGGAAGTCTATTCGAAAAAGGTTATGTATACAGAGGAAAGAAACCGGTTTACTGGTGTATCGAACTCGCGACCGCTCACGCAGAAGCAGAGATAGAATATTATCCCCATAAATCCCCTTCCATCTATGTGAAATTCCCGGTCAAAGGACAGGAAGGCAAATACTGTCTGATCTGGACGACCACTCCTTGGACTCTTCCTGCGAATTTGGCGATCAGCTTTAATCCTAAATTCTCATATTCCTATTACAAGGCGTCTAACGGAGATCTTTTACTGATCGCAGACGGATTGAAAGAGGCAGTAGAAAAAGCGGCAGGGATCCAATTGACCAAGGCGGAATCCGTTTCTACAAGCGACATCTCCAAACTGGTTTTCCGTCATCCATTCTTGGATCGGGATTCTATTCCTCTATTCGGGGAGCATGTGACCCTGGACGCAGGAACTGGCTCGGTCCATACTGCACCCGGCCATGGACAGGACGACTATAAGGTAGGACTCGCTGCAGGACTAGAACCATATTCTCCTGTGGACGATTATGGTAGATATACCGACGAATTCCCTATGATGAAAGGGATCAAGGTCTGGGACGCAAATCCGAAGATCATCGAGCTACTAAAAGAGAAAGATCTCTTAGTCCACCATTCTGAATTCGAACATAGCTATCCTCATAGCTGGAGAAGCAAGAAGCCTCTTATCTTCCGTGCGACCCCGCAATGGTTTTTTCAAATTGATTACCAGGGTCTAAGAGAGAAGTCCCTAGAGGCAATCGACAAGGTAAGCTGGATCCCGAACTGGGGGATTTCCAGGATCCGTTCCATGGTGGAGACTAGACCGGACTGGTGTCTTTCTCGTCAAAGGAACTGGGGAGTTCCTATTCCCGCATTTTCTTGCGAGTCCTGCAGCGAGACCCATCTAGATGCAAAATCCGTAAAGTTCTTCACCGATCTAGTGAGAGAAAAAGGGATCGAGATCTGGTACAGCGAACCTGCTGAGTCCCTACTTCCTCCGGAAACTACTTGTTCCAAATGCGGATCTTCTTCTTTTAGAAAGGGAAGGGATATTTTGGATGTTTGGTTCGACTCAGGCGTTTCGAATTTTGCTGTCTTACAAGAAAGAGCTTCCGAGCCACCTGCAGATCTTTACTTAGAAGGTTCCGATCAGCATAGGGGTTGGTTCCAATCCAGCCTCTGGCCCTCGATGGCTCTGCGTTCCCTTCCTCCATATAAAGCTGTTTTGACCCACGGCTACGTTTTGGACGAGCAAGGAAGAGCCATGTCCAAATCTCTAGGCAACGGCATCGATCCGACCACTGATATCATCAATGTGTATGGTGCGGATATCCTTAGACTCTGGGTAAGCTCCCAGGATTTCCGAGACGATGTTCGTGTAGGAAAAGAAGGAATGAAGATCATCGCGGACAATTATCGCAAGATCAGGAACACATTCCGTTATCTTTTAGGAAATCTTTCCGGCCATACTCCCGAACAGAACGTTGCTATTTCCGAATTGGAAGAAGTGGACAAATACTATCTGTCCAGGCTCGCGCATCTTGCCGAGGAATTAAAGACTCATTATGAGAACTATCAGTTTCACCAAGTATATCAGAAACTTCTACTATTCTGTACTGTAACCCTTTCTCAGGATTATTTTGAAATGATCCGGGACAGAATGTACTGTGATCGCAGGGATTCCAAGACAAGAAGATCTTCTTCCACTGCCCTGCAGAAGATCCTGGAAACGCTTTGTATTTATTCCGCTCCTATCCTAAGCTTCACTTCGGAAGAAGTCTGGAAAGAGAACGGTAAAAACGAATCCGTCTTCTTGGAAGAATTCCCCGATCTTTCTACTTATAGAAATAAGGATCTAGAAACCAAATTCGAAGAAGCACTCGCTGCGCGAGAAACCGTACATAAGAGCCTGGAGCTTGCAAGACAGGCCGGCAAACTAGGAAAATCCTTAGAAGCGGCGGTCGAGCTTTCTCCTAAGTCGGAGAATGGGCTCAAGAAAGACTTCTCACTGGATTCTTTAGAGTTAGTCTTTACTGTTTCTCAAGTAGGATTCGATAAATCGGATCGGGAACTTCTCTCCGAATATTCCGACGAGAAATTCTTTGTTCGGGTTGTAAAACCTAAAGACGAAGAATGCCCTCGCTGTTGGAGACATCCTGCGGAAGAAAGGAAGAACGGTCTTTGCAAACGCTGCGCGGAAGCGGTCTAAGCAATTTCCGGATACGACTTCTATATTTCGGCGGTGGATAATAGTTTGTTAAATTGAATTATATTTAATCTATTATCGTTCCTTAAATTTCGAAAGCTATTTGCGTGATTGCAGACGACGCCGACCCCATCAATTTCCGAAAACGCATTCTCAATTTGCAAACCTATCATAATAGTATCTATAAGATTAAAAACTTCTGCATTTGATGCTATTGCAGGAAACATCCTAATCTTTTCCTGTAAGACTTTCTTAACTTCGGCAGAATCGTCTTCACTTGAAAGACCAACCATTGGCAATAGTAGCCAAAACAATATACCCTCGTCGATTGCACCCTCGGTCAATCCAACAAGCTCGTTCCAGGTCAAGCCGTACAACATCCAATGAGGACCGGTGCTACCAATCTCAAAATTGTTAATAAAATACAACGTATCTCCTGGATGAAATTCGATCTTAAGGTTTATCGATTTTTTAATTCGCATTTCAACGAAATTAGGATCGTCCAAATACCCATCGTGTTCTTCGATAACTCCTTCATGATAACCGGTAAAATTGTTGATCCAATCCATTTTAGAATCCAAGTCGATTCCATAAATCGCTCCAATAATTTCGCCGATGGTTAAGTTAAGAGATTTATTATATGCATTCGGAAATGAAGTGCTAAAATAATAGCACCAAAATACGTTATTGTCGTACTTAAAGTCTAATGCGTTATATCTCATCGAATAGTCCGATCACAAAATAAAATAGCGAAAAAGCCCTGTGCTTCGTTTCTATTAGACTTTCGACTATAAGATCGTATAAAGTTCCACCAACTTTCCATTTAGAGGGAATCGGGCAAACCGGCCTCACATAGGAATCGGGCCTTAACGAGGCATCTTAAGGACGATCGTTCTCGTCTGTAAGTTTGAGAGGCTGGTATTGTTTGCGAGGGAGAAACTTGTATTTGCCAGGATTCTTTTGATCGAATAGGACCCATCTGCGCAACGGGATACCGTCCACCGCTCCGAAGTCTACCGTCTCTCCATCCGCAATCTCCGTTCCGTCAGAAGTATGAGCAAGCTTGATCTGGTCTACTTTGGTCCAACGATTGAAGTCCAGACCCACATCCTTATCCACCAATTCCCTTTTGATGCGCCCGAACAGTATATTCAATCTTCCGTCCGCGGCCCAGAGAATGCAGCTAGTCAACTCGTCAAAAGAAATAACAGACTGAGTATCATCGTATTTACTTACGATCAAAAGCAACTTGTCCTTGGGAAGACTCTTCAATGCAAACGGAAGGTCCCGAGCCAAGAGATCCAATTCATGATCCGAAAAAACATAGTCCGCAAAATATCCAATAGTAGATCGTCTGGAGTATCTCAAATTCCCGAAATAATCCTTGATCCTAGCCGAATCGATCGTTATAGGATGGTCCAAAGATTTCACTTTTGTAATGGATTCGAAATCGGGAAGATCGGAAATATCGATCGTAAAGAACCCCATACTCTCCGAACGAAAGACCTTATCTCGGAAATAATAAGGAGAACATCCTGAAAAACTAACATACGTTAGAAGAATTAAGAAAACGTGGAGTATTTTTCCCGAATATTCGGAGATCTTGCTTGGGAGTGAAAAATTCATTACAGGGCTGCCGGTTAGAGTCTTCTGTTTGTTGGAACTTTTTCGAAGAGCTTCCGGTTCATTCCGAGGTCAGAAATTCCCTAAAGTCGGGATATTTCTCCAGAAATTCTTCGATCGTGTACAGATTTACAATTCTATCCAGCCCGGAAAGCCTAAAAACGGAATGCAAAGACTTATTTAAGCCGAATATGTTTACTGTGCCACGATGGTCCCTGATCTGATTTCTTACTTTAATAATAATTCCGATCCCGGACGAATCTATGAATTTTACGAGGCCAAGATGGAAGCTCACCACCGAAGGATAACCTCCCTTGATGCTTTCCTCAAATTCTAGGTAAAAGTCCCTGGAATTATCCATTAAGATATCTTCCTGTACCGAGAGTACGAGGTGATTTTCTCGGGAGAGACTTTTCAGAATCATGGGAAAATAACAGGCCCAGGATTTGGGAGTATGTCAAGAAATAAGTATCTTTGTTGATTTATTTCGGCGGAAAGGCAGGATACTATTAGAGCCGTTTTCCAGGTATCCAATCCATGTCCGAATTCGATAAAACCAAAAAGAGCATTGGGGTCAATAACCTAGACGACAAAGCCCGTCGAGAGATGTTCGACAAGTTCCAATCCGCAGGAGGCAAGGTAGTCTCCGATAAGGATAAAAAAAGGGACGAAGCAATTCGCAAACAGAGGGAGCAACCTCAGATCCGTCAAGGACAGAGAAGTCAGGCAGGCGGAAAGGATCCAAGACAATCTTCTTCCGGAAAATCGGCAAGGCCTGCAGTAAAACAAGCTCCACCAAAACCGAATCCTCTCTTGGACAGAAAAGCGATGGAAGCGGAAATGGGAAATTTCTTCAACCGCATGGCGGTCCGCTTCAAGTGTTGGGTGTCTAGAGTAACGTCTTTTTCTTCCAGCGACCTATTGCCTAGCTTTCTATCCGAGATGAATATCGCAGGAAAGAAAGCTATCCTGGAAATGAACTTCGTCGGGAACGACCTTTTAGGAAATCCTGCCTATGCTGCCAAGATCGCAAAGGAATTGGACGCTCAAAACCCTCTCTATATCGAACTTCTGGGACGTATGCACAAGATTTACGATAACGTGGAATTGAACCAGCTCCTAGAGACGCATAACGCTGCTCCCGATATGCCTGTTTCCATCAGCAGAGTGAGACAACCTCTCTATTCTCTATTCAAAAAACTTTATTATATGTATCCTTTCCAAGGATCCTATGTGAAAGCGGTTAGCTTAGGCTACCAGGCTCTGGAAAAACTGGAAGGCAAACCTTCTTCCGTTTATAATACGAAACGCAAACGTGCCATGCAGGAATTTGACGTTCTTTACGGAAACATTTTCGATAAGCTCTATCTTGCCATACTCAGAAGCGAGGATAGGAATATTCCCCTTCTCAGCACCTATATGGAAACCGTTTTGGGCATTCTTCCGGAAGAAAAGCTTGGCCAAAGAAAACAGGGAGAAGAGTTAGACGAAATCTCCGGCGGAGCCCATGTAGACGAAGAAGAAACGGAAGAAGCTCCGGAAGAAAAACCGATCGATCCGGAAGAGGGTTTAAGCAAGGAGCTGAAATACGGCTTAAAACTTATGAGATCCATTCCTTTGGATCAATTAAGAAAACGTCATGACGCAAAGGGAGAGCATGAACTCATCCCTTCCGGTGACAAGGCGCTTCTGACCTGGCTATTCTTTAGGGAATTTGACGAAGAATACTCCTTCGTGATGACCACCAAGAAGATCGACCTGAAGCCGACCATTGTTGCCGGTTCCAAAATGGATTATCGGGAAAAGATGATCGATCTCTACGAGACCACTCGAGCGATCCACGAGCAATTCCGTATCTATGACCAGTATTACAAGGAATTGGAAAGCCATCTTAAAAATCCGGGAGCAAATTATATAGAGGCTTCCAAAAAGACCTCCGCCCTGGAGACGAAAAGAAGCCAACAGTCGCGTAACGTAAGAGTGACGGCAAAAGATTTCCTTCAGAAAGGCGCGGAGCTTCTTTCCAAACTTATCGCAGATATGAAGGGCAAAAGAGAGATCGTCACGAATATGGACACTTTGATGACTTTCGATCTTGTAGAAGCCAAAAAGAGGTTGAATAAGAAACCGATCAAGCAATGTATTATGGAATCTTATTGTTTCGCTCTTGCCCTCGCAGAACGTCTCGAGAACGGAGATCTATTCGGCGGAGTGCCGGAACTTTCTCCCGAAGAGATGGAGAAGGAATTCGGCATTAAAGTGCAGAGTAATGTTCCGGAAGGAGAAATCCTGGAACCGAATCCTGAAGGCGAAACAGACGATAATTTCGGTGTGGACCCGTCCATACTTTCAGATTAAATCACATTCGCAGGTAAAGAGTGTCCTCTGTAAAAATTACCCTTTTCCAAAAGGATCTTTCCCAACCCGTCTCTCCGGAACAAAGATCGAAACTATCCAAAGAGAAATCCGATTTTTTAATTCTACCCTTGTATTTTCCGGGAGGGGGGAACGGTTCTCCAGAATCTCTCTCTTCTAGATCCAAGTCCTTCTTGGATGAGATCTTCGCAGTCTCGGAAGTCTACAAAGGCGCCATCTTAGGTGGAGCCATGTTCAGAAGGGACGAAGAAGGAAACCTGCGCCTTTCCGTTCCGATTGTGCAAAACGTTGTGCTCGTAGATTGGTATGATGTAAAATCACTTTCTTCAGAAGATTCTCCCGCAGTTCCAGGCAACGGAGAAGATTCGTTGATCCTAGGCGGATTTCGCTTCGGTATATTTGCCGGAAAGGAGATCAAAGACGAGGCAAGGTTAGACAGACTCAAATCGGATCGGGTCAATCTTGCCTTTCATTTGGATGCAGTCTCCGAAAACGGTTCGAACTATTCCCAAGATCTGAAAGACTATGCGGATCTTTCCTTGAAATATGGGATCTTTCTTGTTCGATCCTCCGGTTACGGAACGCCATTCGGCAAAAAGAGGATTGGTCGAAGCCTTCTTTCTACTCCTACCGGTGTCACATGGAAAGTGGCAGAGACAGAGCAGGAAAAAGAGATCATTAAGACCGTCAACATCAACGGGATCAACGGTCTATTTTAGAATTCTAAGAAAGATCTTTTTTTCCTTGCAACGATTGCTTTAACTTCCTATTCTCCAGGATTGCATTCTTGGAGGAGAATAGGAATGAAATCCAAAGCCCACGAATTGATCGAATCTCCCGAATTTAAAAAACTAGTTCGGGCCAGATGGATTGTCAGTTTTCTTTTATTATTTTTACTCTTTGCCAATTACTACGGCTTCATACTGATCATAGCTTTGAAAAAGGAATGGATCGTCGAAAGGATCGGCCAGTTCGCCAACTTCGGATTGGTCGCCGGAGCAGGAGTGATCGTTATCTCCTGGGCCTTGACCTTTATTTATGTGCTCTGGGCAAACCGAGTCTACGACAAAGAAGTAGATGCACTTAAATCCAAATTAGAGGGAGGAAGATAATGGAATCCTCCTTAGGACAACCGAATTTCATTTCAGTCGCTTTCTTCCTGATATTCGTGCTCCTCACTTTGGGGATCACTTACTGGGCAGCTAAAAAAACCAAGAGCTCCAGTGAATTCTATGCAGCGGGAAGGTCCATCACAGGTTTTCAGAACGGACTCGCTCTTTCCGGAGACTTCATGTCCGCCGCTTCTTTCTTGGGAATCTCAGGAATGGTGGCCTTGAAAGGATACGATGGGATCATTTATGCGGTGGGTTGGCTTGTAGGCTGGCCAGCTCTTATGTTCCTCCTCGCAGAGCCTCTTCGAAATCTGGGAAAGTATACATTTGCGGATGTGTTGGCATTTCGTTTAAAGCAAAAACCGATCCGTATTGTGGCTTCCATAGGAGGGATCTTGGTTACGATCACCTATTCCATAGCTCAGATCGTCGGTTCCGGAAAGCTCATCAATCTGATGTTCGGACTTCCATATGAGTTGGCAGTCGTGATCGTGGGCGGGGTCATGCTTCTTTATGTTTTGTTCGGGGGAATGATCGCAACCACCTGGGTTCAGATCATAAAGGCCTGCCTTCTTCTTTTTGGAGTCACCATACTCGTGATCCTATCTCTCTCGGTATTCGGATTTAGTTTAGAAAATCTTTATGGAGCCGTAGAGAGTAAGTTCGGGAGGACCGCTCTAGAACCAGGAGGCTTGTTCGCTAATCCTGTCGATGCGGTTTCGCTGGGACTTGCCCTGATGTTTGGTCTATTAGGTTTACCTCATATTCTGATGAGGTTCTATACTGTTCCCGATGCAAAGGAAGCCAGGAAATCAGTAGCCTATGCTACTACATTCATAGGCTACTTCTATATCATCATCCCTATCGTCGGTTTTACGGCCGCGGTACTTATCGGAAGGGAGCAGATCGCAGGCATCGACAAGGGAGGGAATATGGCGGCCGCACTTCTCGCGGAATTACTAGGAGGAACGCCTTTTCTAGGATTTATAGCTGCGGTCGCATTCGCTACGATCTTAGCAGTGGTCGCAGGACTTACACTAGCTGCTGCCTCTACGATCTCTCACGACCTTTACTTCAACGTATTTACAGAAGGAAGAGCGAGCGAAGAAAGACAGGTCTCCGTTGCGAGAAAGGCTACGATCGTATTCAGTCTAGTCAGCATTCTACTCGGGATCTTGTTCAAGGACCAAAACGTCGCCTTTATGGTGGGTCTGGCATTTGCGATCGCAGCTAGTGGGAACTTCCCGGCTTTATTCTTATCCATCCTGTGGAGAGGATTCAGCACTGCAGGAGGGGTTTGGTCCATTCTTGTGGGATCCATCTCAGCCACTGCATTCATCATCCTGAGTCCTACGGTTTGGGTAGATGTGTTTAAATTCAAGGAGGCGATCTTTCCTCTCAAGAATCCGGCCATCGTTTCCATGACCCTTTCTTTCATAGTAGCATTCGTTTTTTCTAAACTATTCCCGGATATGAACGCGAAAGAAAGATACGAATCCGAGAAAGTCAGGGTGTATTTAGGAGTGGGAGCGGAATAAACCATTCAGGAATTTGCACTTATGACTTACTATTTATTTTCTAGTCTGATCGGCCTATTCTTGATTTTTGAAAGTTGCGGGTTCAATCGCATAGACTCCGTACTTTACGATAAAAAAATTCCCCAGTCCGAAACGGTTTTTGTGAGAAGATTTGAAATGAAAATCCTATCGATCAACGGGAAAAAAATGCCGGAGGATCTTTCTAATGATTTTTTGATCCCGCAAGGCACTTATAAATTAGAAGTGCAGCCGTATCCTTTGACTTCCAACGGCCATTTTGATTTTCACGATCTTTCTGGAGATGTAAAATTTCTTACGGTCAATGCTAAAGTGGGAAATACCATTTATCTTTGTTTGGGTATAAAAACGGATCCGTCTCAGAAAAAAAGTTGGTCTCCGTATTTTGTCTCAGTTGTTCCCTGGGAATCTGCGCCTTTAAAAATTCATTCTGAAATGGGCTCTAAAGGAGGTTGTACCAGATCTACTTCTAGCCTACCTTATATTTGGACCCATAATTAGTTTTTCACGATTGTTACTAAACTCAAATAGTGAGTCACTTAACTCTTATATGAATTATAAAAGTCTATGGTCCTTCATGGATCGATAAAGTGAAGCAATCGTAACCTTAAGAATGGCAGCAGCAGGAACCGCAACTAGCATTCCTGCAATTCCGAGTAGGCTTCCTCCGACAGTGACTGCCCCTACTACGATTACAGGATGCAGAGATACCGCGTCTGAAATGATCACAGGCTGAACGAAGAAGTTGTCCACTGCCTGAGCGATCAGGATCACCACAAAGATTGCCATCATCAACTCATACATTCCCATTCCATCGTTGATCCCATTCGGAGTGAAAATATTGATGCCTTGGGTCAATGTCATGAAGAGTGGCGGAACCATTCCGATGATCGGTCCCAAATAAGGAATGGAGTTCGCGATCCCGACAAAGAGAGCAAATATATAAAAGAACTTTAAGCCGATCACATAGAAGCCCACCATAGAAACCCCAGTAATGATCAAACTTTGGATCACCAAACTCCTGAGATAATTCGTGATCTGTTCGTTGATCTTTGCGGTCACCATAAGGGTCATCTCAAAGTATCGATTCGGAACGAGACTCACCAGATTCTTGTACACACCATTCCCGTTCAAAAGGAATAAGAATGTAAAAAGCGGAGTGACCACCAAATACCCGAGAAAGGTAGGGACCGCAGAGACGAGGCCATTTACCTGACTGTGGATCATTTCAGCCACGCTCTTTACCAATTCTTCCGGATGAATGGTCTCTTCCCAACTCGCCGGATAATCGTTAAACTTAAGCTGCAGACCTACGATCAGATATTTGAACTTGGCATCGTCTATGCTTTGCTTCCAATCCTTGATGATCGGTTGTAAGGTGGAAACGATAGGAGGAGCAACTTCCGTAGCGATCCAATAAATAGGAAGACAGAGCAAAAGGATCACAACGGCAACGGAAAGGATCCTTGGAATCCCGAGGGTCTCGAAATAATTGATAGCCCCGTTGAAAATATAGAATAGGATCAAGGAAAGAGCTATCGGCACGACCAGCAATTGCAAACCGATCGAGAAGAATACGATGGCCGCTCCTACTAAAAAGAAGAAGATAATGCGGATAACGTATGTGGATAGCGGCTTATTCGATTCAGGCATTCTTTTGTCGGCCCTTATAATAAGCTTTTTCTAATAATTGGTTCGTTTTCTGGAGCCTTTCTACAACCACACCGGTAAGACTAAGAAGGATCTCTATCCCGATCTTAGGCTTGGTCTCTATGATCTCCTTTAAATCCGGCTGAAAGAATCCCAATAAGGTGGAAGGTTCCTGAGCGATTGCCGTAGCAGTCCTTCTTTCCTCCGAGAAAAGAGAAAGCTCTCCGAAGAAAGAATTCTCGTCAAGATGTGCCAGGTCCAACTCCACTCCTTCGCGAACCGAACGGATCACGACCTTTCCGTCAAAGATCATATAAAATCCGGCACCTGCTTCCCCTTGTCGGAAGATCTCTTCTCCCTCGGAGTATTGTCTGACATGTACAAGTCTCGCGATCTCATGCAAGGTCCTGCGTTTTAGTTTTCCAAAAACGGAGGTCTCTCTTAAGAAACGGATGATCTCCGGATTGGAGGTCCCTTTCTTCTTAATGATCTTTTTCCAGATGGGGAGTTGGAGGAGATTCAAGGCTACTTCTTATCCTCTTCGAGTTTCATTGTTAGAATGAGTATGACTAAGCCGACACTTACGCAAGAATCCGCGAAGTTGAATGCGGGCCATCTTTCTATGAACAACCAGTTCGGCCAATCGAAGTCCAGAAAGTCTACTACACCGATAAATCTACCTGCATACGGATTCTGAACGAACCCGAACTCCGCTCCGATCCCGATCAATTTTACAAAAAACTTATCGATGAAATTCCCGAATGCCCCTGCCATAACTAAGGCCCAGCCTGCAGGATGTCCCAGATCCGGGTTCTTCCAACGATAGGCGATCAATACTAGGATTGCAACCGCAGTCAGTGCCAGGGAAGTCCTTGGAAAGCCTTGGAAGAATCCCATTACGAATCCTGTGTTGAACGTCAGGGTTAAACGAAAGAAGTCCCCGAGAACTTCGATAGGACTATGAGGTCTCAAATATAATATGGCGATGTATTTTGTAACAAGATCGATGATCGTTCCGATAATGACGCTAACGATAAATACGGGCGAGTATACCTCTAAGAATTTCTTTTCGAAATATTTCACTGACGATTCCTTTTAGAGCTGAATTTATTTTTGATAACAGATAGAGCAAGGAGGATTCCAAAGAAAATGGAAACACCGAATCCTATCATTGCATGAGGTTCGATCCCTTTATCCAATCGATCCGTTCCATAATGTATCCCAAACAATATGAATGACGTAGAAATGATCTGATGACCCAGAGCATACATTCTCTTGGTATGATTCTCCAGATCGGGGAGCTTATAAGCCTGTTTGCCTCGATTTAAGTTTTTAACAGCCTGTAATAATTCCCCCGGAAGGGAAACCGCCTGGCCCCAGATGCCTCCTTCTTGTAGGAGGACCTTCTGCCATTGGTTCTCCCCTTGGAAGACAAGACCCTTAAACGGCTTTTCTCCGTAGTCTAAAACGGTCCGATACGGATCCAAAGTTGCAGTAATTCCCACAAGCAAACCCAACACTCTTTCCAAAGGGATCAGAGAAGTAGGAAGTTGCACCATTCTCAAGAGACCGCGAAGACTAGAATTGATCTCTTTTAAGAATTTCAAATCCTCCGGCGTATGGATCTGCTCGAACTTGATATTCTTGAAAGACTCCGTATCGGAAAGAAAGCGAGAGAGTTTCTCTAAGGAATAACGGATCACTTCCTCTAACTTGTCCTTATCCGCCTTCTTAGAGATAAGTCCTAGTTCGTCCAAAGCCTCTAGTACCGCAGGATAGTCCTTAGCCATGGCACAGAGGACGATCTTTCTCAAGGCCACGGATTGGCTCGGAGGGATCTCCCCTACCGCCCCGAAATCTATAAAGCAAAGTTTCTCGTCGGGAGTATAGATCATATTTCCTGGATGAGGATCTGCATGATAGAATCTATATTCAAAAACCATTAATATATAGGCGCGGATGAGAAGGTCCACAGGACGGGACTTAGCTTGGCCTTTCTTAAGAGCCGCGGCCTGAGTGATACGGATCCCTTCTATGAACTGAGCGGTTAAAACACTTTTACCACTCCATTCCGGAAAGGTTTTGGGGAATACATAGTCGGGCTCTTCTGCGAAATATCGGGCCATTCTGTCCATGGACTCCGCTTCCAAACGAAGATCCGTCTCTCTTCCGACTAACTTCGCGATTTCCTTATGGACCACTTTAAAATCGAAACTAACTAGATAACGATTGATCCTCTTTAGGAATTTACGGACCGCTTTCAGATCCTTGGAGATCACCTCCTCTATTCCTGGATAGAGGATCTTGACCGCCACCTTCTCTCCCTTGTATGTGGCGGAATGTACCTGAGCGATAGAAGCAGAGGCCAAAGGTTCTTCCGAAATATCCGGAAATACTTCTGCGATCTCTTTTCCGAATTCCTTCTTAAATCTTTCCTTGATCTCTACGAACGGATGAGCGGGCACTCTGTCTTGTAAGTCTTGCAGTGGATCCGTGAAGCTTTCCGGAAATAAATGGGAGAGGCTTGCTAGATACTGTCCAAGCTTCACATAGACACCTCCCATTTTCAGGAAGAAGTCCCTGCATTCCAGCCCTAGATTGCGAAAGAACTCGTTCTCTCTTTCTTCTCTCGTCTTGGAAGAAAGGAAGAATCTTACAAATTTATAATACCAGAATAGACCGAATATCTTCTTCCAAAGAAAGAAGCTGCCTCGATAATATCTTCCTCTTGCGGAATACTTGGGAAGTTGGTTGCCGGTGCTGGGAGAACTTTTGGACATGCCTTTTTAAATCTCGGAAACCGTTTGGATCTCGGCCTTGGTCTTGATCCGATGTAAGAGTTCCATGATATTCAAATTCTCGCCGATATCTCCCGTGATTCTTTCGGACTTTCCGGTAAGTACCTTGCGGATCGACGAATATAGGTTCTCGAACGGATTTGATCCGAGGAATGATTTTTCGGGAAATGAGACTTCCGTCAAACTATTAAATCCCTTGTATTTGCGAGAAGGACGGGATTCGAACAGCCTCATCCCGTCGTTGGAAAGAAGGATCCTAGCCTTCTCCGTCATGATATCCATCTCGAATTGAAAGTAATTGCGGGCGCCTCCTGCTTCCAAGAAAACGATCGGCCCGGACTTATATTCCAAGAAGGCGACTGCTCGATCTTCCACCGGAATTCCTTTGCGACGAGTGAGAGAAGAACGCACTCTGTCCGGCTTTCCCAAAAACCAATAGATCAGATCCACGGCATGTGTTCCGTCATGGAATAAAGGACCTGTCCTCCCCTGGTAGGCTCTTCCGGGAGCCAAGGCAGAGGTCAGAACCGAAGCGCGGATCGTACGGACCGCCCCGTACTTTCCGGATTCCAGAACGGACTTGGCCCAAGCATACTTAGGATGGTACCTTCTCTCATGGTTTACCCAAATTCGGACACCCTTCTTCCTTGCGATCTTTTCCAAGTCCTTCGCTTGGGGGAAGGTCTCACAAACCGGCTTCTCCACGAGAAGGTTCCGGATACCGAACTCTATGCAGTCCAACGCATTTCTATAATGGGATTCGGAAGGGCTAGCGATGACCGCAAGATCTGGGACTTGTTTGGACTTCTTCCAATCTTCCCAATCTGTATGCAAAAGATCTGAGGATAATTTCCATTGTTTGGAGAAGGAGACGCGCTTTTCCGAATGCGGCTCGATCCCTCCTAAGAACTGAAAGTTCTTCCTTCCCCACTCCGAGAAAAGAACACCTGCATGAGTGCAGGGCTTGTTTCGATACGGATCTTTTTCCAAGGAAGAAGCGATCCTGCCGAGTCCGATCAAAACCACAGAAGACTTCCGCATCTCGCATACAAGATCCGAATCATAGAAGTCTGCAAGAGGAATTTTTAAAAATAGACTGCCAGTATTTTAGGGAGGAAGAACCTGGGTTGGATGAAAGCTCCCTTCCAGTACGATCCGGAAACTGTCCGAAGAGTTCTCCAAAGTCCCTCCGAGTTTTCTTTCCAAACGGAAGCACAGATCCAAAGCATCACTACTGCTTCTTCTATGGCGGAGCAAAATTCATTATTCGTTCCTCTGAAAGGAAATCGGGACGGACATGATTTCATCCGGGACGCATTGGAAAAAGGAGCCAGTTACTTTTTATGCGAAAAGGATCATCCCATCCTAGACACTCTTTCCGCATCCGAAAAGAAGAAGGCGATCCAAGTAAAGGACACACTTTTAGCTCTAGGCAAGTTGGGAGAATTTCACAGATCCAGATTCAATCCGATCGTTATCGCGGTCACAGGCTCCAGCGGAAAAACTACCACCAAGGAAATCCTTTCTTCCTGTCTCTCTCCTTTAGGAGAAGCCCTTCTAGTAACAGAAAAGAATTATAATAATGAGATAGGAGTCCCATTCACTCTATTCGGTATAGGTCCCAAGACTAGATACGTTGTATGTGAGATGGGAATGAACCATAAAGGCGAGATCGCAAGACTTGCCCGGATGGCCAAACCGAATTATGCGATCATCACTACGATAGGGACCGCACATATAGAAATGCTAGGCTCCCGAAAAGGAATAGCCAAAGCTAAGGCGGAGATCTTAGAAGGGATGTCCAAGCCCGGGATCCTATTCTATCCGGAAACAGGAGAATATAAGAATTTTCTAAAGCGAAGAAGCTTACGCTTTGGGATCAAGTTCAAGTCTGTTCCTTTAAAAAGAAGGATTGATATCCTGGAGACGAATCGGAACGGGTTCAAAATCTCTTTCTTAGATAAGACCTTGGATTGGAATCTACCGGGGATCAAACTCCTGGAGAACTTGGCCCTCTGCGTGGCCGCCTTAGAGGAATTAGGAACTCCTACAAACTGGATCCAAGAAGGCATCCAAAATTTCAGATCCTCCGACAAGAGATTGGATCTTCAGATCGGCACCTATAAGATCCTAAACGATACGTACAATGCAAACAGGGAATCCATGCTTTCTTCCTTAGAGGCATGTTCTCAGATCAGCGGAGAAGAAGGATTCTATGCTGTCCTGGGAGATATGAAAGAAGTGGGGAATTATTCCCAAAGATTCCATACAGAAGTGGGAGAATTCGCAGCCTCCTTATCCAATTGCAAAGGGATCTTCTTGTTCGGAAAAGAATCCGGCTATGCGCTCAAATCCTTTCGCAAGAAAGCCAAACAGGATCTACCTTCCTTCTCCTTTCCCGGAGACGAAGAAGGATTAAAACTCTTGGTGGAAACGATCCGCAAAGAAGTACCAGCAGGTTCCTTTCTTCTAGCGAAGGCATCCAGAGGAATGAAATTAGAAAGAGCGGTAGAAGCCCTAAATTCTTGAATGAGCTTTTCGTTTCGGACTTGCCCTCGGATCAGGTTCAATGGAATTTGATAGCGTGCAGACCAAAGTGGCCGTGATTATGGGCAGCAGTTCCGATTGGGAAACCATGAAGGAAGCAGTGACCATCCTAAAAGAATTCGGGATCGAATGCCATAGAGAGATCGTCTCCGCTCATAGATCCCCGGAACTCATGGTGGACTTCGCCAAGTCCGCAAGATCCAAAGGCTTCGAAGTCATCATCGCAGGTGCAGGTGGCGCAGCACATCTTCCAGGAATGGTGGCTTCCTTAACCACGTTACCCGTATTAGGTGTTCCGGTACAAAGCAAGGCCTTGTCCGGATTGGACAGCTTACTCTCCATCGTGCAAATGCCTGGAGGAGTTCCAGTGGGAACTCTTGCCATCGGAACTGCAGGCGCAAAAAATGCAGGATTACTTGCGGCCAGAATTCTTTCCTTAAACGACGAAGCTCTTTCTCGAAAATTAGAAAAATACAGAAACGATATTAGAGAAGAAGCCTTGTCCAAAAACAAAGATCTCATATGAAGAAAGTCCTACTTCCGCCTTCCCGCCTGGGAGTCATGGGCTCCGGGCAACTCGGAAGAATGTTCGCGCAAGAAGCCATTCGTATGGGCTATAAGGTTTCGGTATATTCCCCCGAAAGAAATAGTCCGGCTGCTCTTGCAGGTGCCCACGAGATCGTCGCTCCTTATGAGGACGAGAGCACCTTATTCAGTTTTTTGGAATCTATTCAGGCTCTTACATTCGAATTCGAGAATGTTCCCGGAGCGGAATTGCATTTTATTTCGAAGTATTCCCAAGAAAATAACCTTCCTGTTTTTCCCAGCCCGGATTGTATTCGGATCGCACAACATAGGATCCGAGAGAAGAATCAATTTGCTGCGCTTGGACTTCCGACTGTACCCTTCTTTCCGATCACGGACAAATCAGAAGCAAGCCATGCTGCGGAGAAGTGTAAGTTCCCTGCTGTGCTAAAGACTTCTTCCTTCGGTTACGATGGCAAAGGGCAAACAAAGTTCAAGACTAGAGAAGAGTTCAGAGCCTGGGTGGGCTCTCTTGGTCAAGAGCCTTTGGATCTTATTCTAGAAGAATGGTTCGAGTTCGATAAAGAAGCTTCCGTGATCTTAGCAAGGAACCAAGACGGAAGAATGCTCCATTTTTCTCCGTCCGAGAATATTCATAAGAACCATATTTTGGATCTTAGCGTTCATCCCGGAAATTTCTCTAGTAAGTTGATCCAAGAAATGGTACGTTCTGCGGAAACACTTGCGGAAGGGATCAATTATGTAGGCGTCTTCGGATTGGAATTCTTTATCAAAGGGGAGAAGGTGGTCTTAAACGAATTCGCTCCTAGACCTCATAACTCTGGTCATTTCAGCCAAGACTCCGCCGATATTTCCCAATTCGAATTGCAATTGAGAACATTAACCGGCCTTCCTTTTCCGGACAAGATCCAATCTAAGCCCTCCTCCATGAAGAATATACTGGGACAGGATTATCTGCCTGGCTCTCCTACTTGGACAAAATATCTGTCCGATCCTAGATATACTCTGCATCTCTATGGAAAAGCTGATCCGAGACAGGATAGAAAGATGGGGCATTGGAATTATGTGGGAGAGAATCCGGGGAGAGCTTTCGATTAAAATCTTGATGGAATCCCCGGTTCTCTCAGTATTACTTCTAATATCGCTCCAAATCCAATCTTAGTAGAAATCCATTGTCCAAGCCAAACTTATTATTCGTATCCAGAAAATGGCCTCCCGCAGTCGGAGGAATGGAAACATATTCCTATGAACTCTATTCTGGACTATTAGAAAAATATGATATAACTGTGCTCGCCTTGCCGGGCAAGCAAAACGGGAGACCGCCTTCACTGATTTCCCTAGGCCTATTCGTCCTGAAGATAACTGCGTATTGTCTGTTTCGAGGCAGGAAATTTTCCAAGGCAGTCTTTACTGATACTTTGATCTTTCCGGCGGCTCTCGCTCACGCCTTGGTGAATCCTAGAGCAAAGCGAATTTCGGTGTTCTACGGATTGGATCTGGTATACGCAAATCGTCCCGGATTTCTGCCCTTTATCTATGGATTCGTCATCGGCTTCATCTCTCTCATCCAGAATGTATTCTCTAAGATCGTGGCTATCTCCAAATCCACACAGATGATCGCAGTGGAGAAGGGATTCAAAAATACTACGATCGTAGTCCCAACGCTTCCAAGCCAAGGTTTTACTTCTCAAGTCCCTAAGGAATTCATCACGCCTGAAAAATACAAAGACTGCAAATATCCGATCTTCTATTTCGGGCGTTTGATCCCCAGAAAAGGATCTCTTTGGTTCGCGAAAGAAGTCCTTCCTTCCATAAAACAAGATGTTCTATTCTTCGTCTCCGGAAATATTATGGATCCTGAATATGCAAAGGAATTGTTCGCACAACCCAGAACCGTCTATCTGGGTGCGGTTCCGAGCGATCAGATCGTGAATTATATACGCACAAGTTCTCTAGTGGTGATGCCGAACATAGAGATCCCTGGAGGAAAGGACAAGGAGGGCTTCGGGCTAGTTGCCATCGAAGCCTCTTCTGTTGGATGCAGATTACTTGCTAGCGACTTGGAAGGGCTTTCCGATGCGGTCCATGACGGGGTTACCGGCTACCAGGCTCCTCCGAACCAATCCCAAGCATGGGCTCTGAAAATCGAAGAAATACTAAAACAATCCGAATCGGATAAGAAGAAATGGATCGAATCTTCCGCAAAGGCGACTAGAGAGATCTATTCTCCCAAGGAACTGGTCCGAAAATTCTCGGAACTATTGGGATCCTGACGGACTTAGAACATGGAAAAAAAACTAAGTTCTAAATAGGTACGCGAAATAATCCCTGGCTTCTTTCTCTTCAGAGGTTGCAGATCTATCTTTCAAGATCCGAACGATCTTTTGGTTTTCTTCGGCAGAAAGATTCCTATAGGCCAATACGTGAGGAGTCGCCTTCTTCAAAAGGGAAAAGAGAGAATCGGATCCTCCGCTTTCCAGCTTTTCTTCTACATCCTTCATTTCGTGCTTGGAAACTATGAACAGGATCGTTTTGCCCTTTTCCTTGGCAAAGATACGATCCGCCAAAACCTTTGCGTCACCATCGGAAGAGATCAAAAAGCAGGGCTTATCCATGACCAATTTTCCGAAATGTCCTGAGATCAACTGACTCCCAGTGATCAAGTAATCCGGCTTTAGATCGGAAAGTTCTTTCGAGATGGCTCCGATCTGCTTATAGGATGCACGGATCATCTGGAATCCCTTATAAGTGGCCCATATGGAAACGGAAGTGAGTAAGATTAGAACAGATAATCTTAATTTAGAGAAACCTGATGAAAAGGATCTCAAATACCAATCGTCCAAAACCATCAAGGAAGGAAAGAGAGCCAGAGCCAAATATCTCGGTCCCCAGTTTACGAAGGCCTCCGTACCCACAAGAAAGCTAATGGACGGTATATAGATGAGGTTCAAGGTTACTAATAACTTGGTCCTTAAGCTAAGTGCATTAAATCTTCCGAGCTGAGAGATAAATACCCAGAGAAGTAACGGCATATAGCCGAAATATCCCAGTTTCCAGTATCCGAAAAAGAAAAGAACGAACATCTGCTTGAGCTTGTTCCCCAAGTCCCAAACATTCTTTCCGCTAACGGCAAACCTAGGCCCGAGGAAATTATGATACATTATGGAATTATAAAGCAAGAACGAACCTACAGCCAAGGAGATCCCTAAAGCCAAGACTATATTCTCCTTCCAAAAAGAAGGAGAAAGAAGCTCCCTGCTTCTCACAAGCAGAATGGAAAGTCCGAACATAGGGATGAAGATCAACGGTTCTAAACGAAGCCAGACAGGTAGTCCGATCAGAAAGCCGGAAAGAAAGATCTCCGAATAATTTAGATCCAGTTCTGGATTTCGAAAGTAGATGGAAACACCTAAAGCGCTAAAAAGCAGGAATAACGTATTTTCGCTGTATTCCAAAGAATAAAGCAAAATAGGAGTACATAGCAATGCAAAGAATACGGTAAATTTACTCGGTTTATAGATCCGCTCAAACGCAAATATGGAGAGCAAGTAAAGCAAGATGCAAAACGGGACCAAGGCGGAAGTCCCTAAAAGTGCCAAGATAGGGGCGGAAATACAGGCGAATAACCAAGAATACTGACCAAAAATCCGACCATCCGAACTCTTTATTAAGAAATCCTTAAATAGATTGAAAGAGTAATCCGGATCAACATCTTGCCCGGGATAATATACTTCTTGTTTGCGGGCGCCGCCGGATAGGATCCCTCTCGTCTGTAATAACTTCAACCCCGAATCGGAATTAAAGCCTTTATCGAGAGGCACGGAAGACGCAACATGGGCCAAAAATAAAAGAGGAATGATCCAATAAGAATAAGAAACGAAAAAATTACGGATAGACCCCATCGAATCGATCTCCTTTTAATTGCTCTTCTTCAGATATTCTCTTTTTCTCTGTAGATACAGTGTTTCTTCCAAGAACTTTCGGTTCATTCCGGTAAGGAACGCTAGAATTCCGGAGATGATAAACAATCCGGAAAGTATAACAAGTACGACTGCGAACAGCAAGGATTGCACATGTCCCTGCCCCTCTCCCATATAATAGAAGAATAAAAACCGAGCGGCGATCGCAAAAGCCGGCAAAAAGGAAAGAGTAGCCAAAAGCCCAAAGAAATGAAAAGGCCTGTGAATAATTAACAAACGAATGAGAGAAGTTCCCGACTTCCACATATGTTGAAAGATATTCTTGAACAATCTAGATTTTCTCGTAGGCGGATTCGTATGGATCGGAATAGAAGAAACTGCAAGATCCATCTTCACTGCTTGCACGATCGTATCCAAAACATAAGAGAATTTGGTGGTAATGTTTAAGCGCAAAAGACTTTCTTTCGAATACGCCCTAAACCCTGAGACTGTATCCGGCACATCCGTGCCGATCAGATTGCGAACCACAAAATTCCCGAACCATTGCAGCACCTTCTTCAAAGGAGAAAAATATTCCACCTTCCAAGGAACTCGATTCCCGATGACTATATCCGATTTGCCTTCCATCACTTCTCGGATCAACTCTGGGATATAAGAAGAAGGATACTGATTGTCCGCATCTGTATTTACGAAAATATCTGCTCCCCTAGAAAGAGCTGCCTCTACTCCGGACTTAAATGCTCGTCCGAGGCCTAAATTTCTTTTGTGGGTGATGACTTTGCATCCGTATTCCAAAGCGATTTCGGATGTCCTATCGGATGAACCGTCATCTACGATCTGCACTTCTATGGACTTAATGCCTGGGATCTTTTTAGGAATTTCGGAGAGTACTAACGGAAGAGTCTTTTCTTCGTTATAGCATGGGATATTGATAACTAACTTCATCGGATGATCGAAAGGATCTGTCGGTCAATTTGACCCATTTTGCGCTTTCGTCCAATACTTTTTGAAAGCGAGATCCTTCTTTCAAAAGGATTGGCAATAGAATTAAGAAATTTATTTCTGAACAGGGTTCAGGAATTCAAAAACCCAAGTCCCCATTCTCTCACATTCCCCGCACCCAAACTCACAAACACATCTCCGGGAGAAAGGATCTCATTCAGCAAATATAGATCCGATCTCAAATTTCCGGACAACAATTTCGGCTTCTTCTTCATTTCGTTTGCGATCAATTCCGAAGAAACTCCCGAGATCGGATCCTCTCCGGCAGAATAGATCGGAAGAAGTAGAACGGTTTCTCCCAGATCCAAACTCTCCGCAAAATCCTTGTACAAATTCTGGGTCCGAGTAAATCGATGCGGCTGAAATAAGATCACCGCCTTTCCGGAACCCTGGGAAAGCTCTTTTACGGAAGAAAGGACCGCCTTCACTTCCGTAGGATGATGACCGTAATCGTCATAGATCTGGACCCCGTTCTTAGTCCCGATATACTCCAGCCTTCGTTTTACTCCGGCATAATCGGAAACCGATCTGGCGGCCGAAGCGATAGGAACCCCCACCGAAAAAGCGGCAAGTACCGCAGCCAAAGAATTCGTAAGATAATGCTTGCCAGGGAACCGGGATGTCAGGGTAAATTCCTCTCCATCCATCCGGAATACGAGATGTTTATTTTCTATTTTATAATATACTAACTTAGCCAGGTCCGAATATTTGCGATCTTTCGCGATCTGCATAGTGTCCCAGTCTTTCTCTTGTACTTGTACAAATCCAAGAATACGAGTGTGATCTTGGATCTGGACCAGGCAATCCTGTATACCTACATTATCCAAATCTAATACTATTTGTTCAGGAGTAGAAGAAATGAATTCCGCGAAAGCTGCCAGAAGCTTCTCTCTTGTCTTATAGAAATCCAGATGATCCTCGTCTATATTCGTAAGGATCCGGAACTCTGATTTATGATTTAGAAAGGTGCCGTCGGATTCATCCGATTCGAACACTCCGAATTTTCCCGTAGAGAATCTTCCTCCGATCCCTCCCAAGAAGGCCACATCTCCTCCCACCATGAGAGAAGGTGAATACCCTAGATCGTTAAGAATATGAGCGGTCATTGCTGTGGTAGTGGTCTTTCCATGAGATCCTGCGACTGCGATGCAAGTCAAATGTCGAAAACAGGAATGAAGTACTTCCGAACGATGGTAGAATCGTATCCCCTTCTTCTTAAAATGGGAAGCGATCGGATGGGAATCCAAACGGATTGCGGAGGAATAGATAGCTGCGTCGTAATCTTCGTCCGGTATCTCCGCCAAGGAAGAAAAGATCCGGACTCCTTTCTTTTCCAATGCTTCCGTAACCGGGCTCTTCTTTCCGTCGTATCCTGTCACAGAAAGGCCTGCGTCGGAGAGTATATGCGCGAGACTGGACATTCCCGACCCGCCTATGCCCAGAAAAAAAGGTTTAGTAAATCCTAATGCTTTTTCTAAAGAAGCTTCGGACATCAATCTTTGCTCTCGAAAAAGAATCTGGCCGTTTCCAGCGAAGCTTCCACATGCGAGCATTCTAAAGATCTAATAGACATTTGGTTCAATAGTTCCGGATTTTCGGCGAATCTATCCAGTATTTGATACAATTTGCTTTCGTCCTCGTCTCTCTGTTCAAGAAGAGCGGCGGCACCGTTTGCTTCCATATATTTTGCGTTCGCAGTCTGGTGGTCGTCCTTTGCAAACGGATAAGGGATCAGCACCATAGGAAGAGCATACGCCGCACATTCGGAGAGGACTCCGGAGCCGGAACGAGCCACTACTAAATTGGCCCATTCATAATGCTCAGACATATTATCCGAATAAGAGATCAGGTCCGCCGACTTGGTCTTTTTAGAAACCTCGTCGTATAACGCAGTACCAGTGAGCATCCTGAACCGGAATCTCTCTTGGATAACCTCGTGCTTCATCAGGCTTACGACTATATTATTGATCTGCCTTGCGCCTTGAGAGCCGCCCATTACTAAAACGTTAAATTGCTTTTTCTTTTTCGGATCCCATTTCTCGCTGAATTTAAGTGCAAGCTTAGGAACCGTCTTGGATCTAAGAGGATTACCCAAGATCTCCCATTGGCAGGAAAGTTTGGTATCCTTAGGAGGAAAACTGAAAGCTACCTTATCCGCAAATCTAAAGAAGATACGATTCACTTTTCCAGGAATACAATTCTGCTCGCAAAGATAGAGTTTCTTCCCAAAGAAGACCGCATATAGAATGGCAGGCACACTGGAATATCCTCCCATTCCGATGACCGCATCCACTTCTAATTTTCGGAAGAGAAGCCAAGACCGAAAGAGTTGGAATATATATCGAAAAGGTAATAAAAGGAAATTTCCGGAAAGAGAAGGAGTATTATGCCAAAGAACTTCGCAGGGAGCTTGTTTTAGATCAGGATTATCTTTATTACGGATCAGTGAATGAAGAAAGACCTTTTGGATTCCGAAAGCCTCTTTGTTTTCCACGAGGCTTTCCGCAAGAGCGACCCCTGGGGATATATGCCCGCCGGTTCCACCTGCTGCGATTAAAACGGATCTCATAAGCCTATGTTTTCACGTCTCGTTATATTGACAAGAATTCCGAAAGAGGCCAAGACCACCAGAAGGGAAGATCCTCCGTAGCTCATAAATGGCAAGCTGATGCCCGTAATGGGCAATAGACCGGTTACCACATAACTGTTGATAATGAATTGAGTTCCTAAAATGAACAATAGCCCGGCTCCTAAATAAAAACCGAACGGATCCTGGACTCGTTTCAACAGAACATAGGTCCTCGTCAAAAGGGTCAAAACCAAGAAGAAGAAAAACAAGAACCCTATAAATCCAAAGTCTTCCACATAAGTAGCCAGAACAAAATCCGTATGACTATACGTTAGATACCTATGCGCATATCCGCTGGCGAGCTTATTCCCGAACCAACCTCCATCCAAGAAGGCACGGAAAGAAGTCACTAATTGGTGCCCCTCATCGTAACGGAACCGATACGGATCCAACCAGACTTCCATTCTTTTTCTACGATATCCGACCTGGCTTACAAGAACATAGGCAAGAGGAAGGGACACGAGTCCTACAAGCAAAAGATTTCGGATCGGGAATCCGAATAGGAATACGAATGCGATCACCACGAATAGGATCTCCATCGTGGTACCGAATGCAGGTTCAGCGAGGATCAAGACCAAGACCGCGAGAAGCAGTACCGCAGGAAGAATGAATTTCTTCGGATCCCGATTTTCCTTCAGTTTCAATTTTACGATCAAGGAAGAAAGATAAACGACTACTGCAAGTTTCGCGATCTCCGAAGGCTGCAATTGGTACGGACCGATCCCGATCCATCTATGGAAATTCCTTCCATAATAGGTTCCTACCGATCTACCAATGCCTGGAATAAAAACGAGTACGAGCAGAATAACGCTTATGACCATTCCCGCGAGAGCGAATCTTTCCAATCTTTGGTACGGAAAATTTGCGAAGAATAGGAATACTACAAGCCCTACGACCGCCCAAGCAACCTGCTTTTTCAGAAAGTATTCCGAATCCTGAAAGTCTCTCCATGCGGTGATAGAGGAACTGGAATACATGACACAGATCCCGAAAAGTAGAAGGAAGAAAACGGAGCAGATGAGAAAAAGATCGAAAGGAGAATCGGGAGATTCCCAAAATTCTTTGAACTTTCTCTCGATGTCTCTCATTGTATTTTCAAGCTGGATAAGGAGATGATGGCAAGAATGATTGCCGCAATCCAGAATCGGATCACCACTTTCGTCTCCGGAACCCCAGCCAACTCGAAATGATGATGAAGAGGAGCCATTCGGAAGATCCTCTTTTGCGTCAGCTTAAAAGAACCCACTTGCAAGATTACGGAAAGGGATTCCGCAACAAAGATACCGCCCAAGATCACGAGAAGGATCTCCTTCTTGAGCATAACGCAGGTCAAGCCGATGGTTGCGCCTAAGAAAAGAGAGCCCGTGTCTCCCATGAAGATCTGAGCAGGATGGCTATTGAACCAAAGAAAACCGATCAATGCCCCGGTCAAAGCGGCCAAGAACACACTGTATTCGTGAGCATGAGGAAGATAAGGGATATTCAAATAGTTTGCCGCAACAGGAGTGCCGGAAACATAAGCGATCAAAGCCAGAGTAGCGACCACTATCCCGGCAGTTCCTCCCGCCAAGCCATCCAGACCATCGGTGAGATTGACTCCATGAGAAGATCCTAATATTACTAAAATTGAAAATGGGATCGCGAATAATCCCAAGGACAGGACGGGTCCCTTTACGAAGGGCAAGAATAGATCCGTAAGATGAAAAAGTATCTTTCCGGAAGAACCCTTAGGCGCTTCTCCGGTATAGAATAGGAACAATCCACAGAAGAGCGTAGCAAGGATCACGGAGGCCAAGAACTTGGTCCTTGCTCTCATTCCTCCTTTGATCTTCTTGACGGACTTCATGTAATCGTCGGTGAAACCTAAGAACGCGAAAGAAAGAGCACAGGCTAACAGAAGAAGAATGTTCAGGTTCCTGAGATTTCCCCAAAGAAAGACAGAAAGCGCCAAGGCTCCCACGATCATCAGTCCTCCCATGGTAGGAGTACCCGACTTGGCACTATGGGATTTGGGCCCGTCGTCCCTTACGCTCTCTCTGAACTTCAAGCCGTGTAGGAAATCGATGACCCTTCCCCCAAACCAGAAGGTAAGGAACATAGAGGTCAACCCCGCCATAAAAGCGCGGACAGTAACATAGCTGAAAATTCGTAAGGAATCTAGGTCTTGAAAAAATTGTTCGTAGATGAAATAGAACATAGGGAGATGAAGGCAGGATGGCTCGGCTCCGGTTCCCGTAAACGTAAAAACCGGATCGGACCACTCTCTCTTTCTCTATCGACTAGTTGTCCCGAACCTAGGCAAATTTTTTGACAAGAATTTACTTTTGTAGGGAATCAAAGGCCTTGCGGATCTCTTCTCCGTCGTCGAAATGCCTTTTTTCTTTTCCGACGATCTGATAGTCTTCGTGCCCTTTTCCTGCGACCAAAAGACAGGCACCTTCTTGCAGGGAAGAGATGCCGAAACGGATCGCTGCCGCTCGATCTGCCTCTCGTAGGAAAGGAATGTATCCGCCTGTAAAGCCTTCTTGTATATCGTCCAGGATCGATTCCGGATCTTCAGTCCTAGGATTGTCCGAGGTCAGGATCACTTTGTCCGCAAGATCCTGAGCGATCTTTCCCATCTTAGGACGCTTGGTCCTATCCCTGTCCCCTCCACATCCGAAGAGAGCGATGAGTTCCTTTGGTTTGGATTCCCGTATACTTCTTAAGATATTCTGCAAGGCATCCGGAGTATGGGCATAATCTACGACTGCCATTCGAGTCCGATCCGGACTATAATAGATCTGAAATCTTCCCGGGATCTGAGGAATATTCTTTAGAGCAGAAAGAAGCTTCTCCTTCTCCCAACCCAAGGCAAGACAGGTAACGAAGGCCAAGGCAGTGTTTCGTACATTAAAACCTCCTAATAGATTCGTTACCGTTTCCGTATTGCCTTTCCAAGAAGAAGGAAGGCCGATCTCATACGTCGTTTTTTCCAGGGAGAAGTGTTCGTTGTGAACGGGGATCTCCCCTTTCCCGCTACCCAATGCAAACAAGGAAAGTTTAGGGGCAACCTTAGGAAGAAGAGCTGCAAAATCGCGTCCGCCGGGCGCCTCCGCATCGTAAACTCCAAATGTGTCCTCATACGAATTCAAAGAAGAAAATAGAAGTGCCTTGCTCTCCAAGTAATCCTGCATACTAGGATGAAAATCCAAATGATCTTGGGTAAGATTGGAGAAGATCCCCGCCTTGAATCGGATCCCGTTCGTTCTTCCTAATTTCAAACCGTGAGAACTTGTTTCTATAAAAACGTATTCGACCCCGTTCTCCAACATCTCTTTCAGGATCTCTTGTAAACTGGACGGGTCCGGAGTAGTATAGCCGGTATCCACAACCTTCCCTTTGAACTTCACTCCTGTGGTTCCGATGATCCCGCAGGATTTTCCCTGGGATTCCCCTAAAAAAGCAAGGATATGAGTGAGGGAGGTCTTTCCGTTCGTTCCGGTCACTCCCACTACTTTCATTTTAGAAGAAGGGTCGCCTAAGATCCTAGATGCGATCGGCCCCGCAAGGGCTTCCGGATCGGAAGAAGATCTTAGAACGATCTTATTTTCTAATTTAGAAATTCCGAATGTATTTGAGATGAGTACGAAACGAGAAGCGGAAGACTTTGCATATTCTAATCCCTTCTCCCCCAAGAAAAGAGGAACACAAAATAGATCTTCGGATCCTAATTTTCTGGAATCTGTTCGAACAAAGGAGATCTCCTCGTTCCGATAAGGACTCGGATCCTCTAGTCGGATCTCGGGAAAAAGATCAAGGATTTCTGAAATTCTCAAGTTCTGTCTCGTTTCTTTCCGGAGGAAGAGTCACAGTAATGATCCGATCTCCCACAGTGATCGGCAAATAATGATAAGTCTTTCTGTACAATGCTTCTATCCTTCTCGCTGAAGTATAGGTCGCCATCCCGATCTTTAGATCGTCGTTCTTCTTGAGCAATTTCTCTTTATCCTGAGAAGCGATAGAGATCTCTCGATTCAATCTCGCCACTTGAACGTTTTGCCAAACGAATAATAACACAAGGGAAAAGGGAAGAAGGATCCAAACAAAGATCCTGGTCAAGAATCTAAGATCGGACCATATTCTATTGGATAGGAGATCGGAGATGCGGCTCATTCTTCTTCCTCTTCCATATCAATATCGGTGGGAAGTGTCTTATGTATGACACGTAATTTTGCGGAACGAGACGCCGGATTTTCTTTGGTTTCCTCATCACCCGGGATTACCGGCTTCTTGGTGAGCAGTTTGGCCTCTCTTGTCCGGGCAAAGTCCCTGAACAAATTCTTTACGATCCTATCTTCCAAAGAATGAAAAGAGATCACCTGCATGAGCCCTCCGGGAGCAAGTACTTCCAATAATTTTGGGACCCCCACTTCTATATGAAGAAGTTCTTGGTTCACTTCTATTCTCAGTGCCTGAAAGACCCTAGTGGCGGGATGCTTTCCGGGAGGCCAAAATTTTCGGGGGATTACCCGAGAAACCAATTGGGCCAGATCTCCCGAGTAACCAATATGGGAATGCCTTCTTCTTTCCAGGATGGCTTCCACGATCTTTTTCGTCCAACGCTCCTCTCCATACTCGTAAAAGATCTTACTCAAAGCCTTTTCGGGATAGGTATTGACCACATCTTCCGCAGAGATCCCTCCTGCGGAGGACAATCTCATATCTAGAGGTTCGTTCTCTCTAAAACTAAATCCTCTGCCGGCATGTAGTAGATGAAATGTGGAAATTCCAAGATCCAATAGGATCCCATCCGGGGGGCCAGAGATCCCGTTCTCTTGTAAGAACTCCGGATCCACTTCGGAAAAATTGGCTTCGATCGGAATGATCCTCTCCTTGAACTCGGAGAGTCTTGCTTGGGCTCGGGAGAGCATAACGGAATCTCGGTCCAAAAGTATTAATTTGGATTGAGGGAAGGCTTGTAAAAGGAGTAAACTATGTCCTCCTTCTCCGGCAGTACCGTCCAAAAAAAGGATCTCTTTGTCTTTCTCAAAAACGGACTGGAAGAAGGATACAATCTCCCTATAGAGCACCGAATAATGGACAGGTTCCAATTCGTTTTCCAGATTCTCTTACCTCATCGAAAACGCAACCAAGAACCTAGCCTGGGAAAGTTTCTGTTTCTTTGCAAATGACAGTAGGAATTCCTACATGTAATCCTTCCAATAGGATATAGCTTTTTCTAAAAAGAAGGAAAGAGACTGATTTCATCGAAACGTAAAGGTTCTTGACTCTTCGCTTTTGTCCAGCTACAATGTGCCACTCGATTCGAGAGCGGATTCTCGTATCCTTTTCGTTTTTAAAAAAATCTAGCAAAAGAGACTATTTATCCTAACTGATCATCGGACGTTCATCAACCGATAGGGATCTTATTAAAACCGTATGCAAAAAAGCAGTTTAAAATTCATTCTTCTAGGCGCTGGGATTGCCATACTCGTAATACTTACCTTGTTAATTTCCGGAGCTGCGTATTATATCGGGCAAAGAAAGATAACTCAGATCTATATGGAGCAGATGCATAGTGTTACCTCCGTAGTAGCCCAGGAATTCGACAGTTTCCTGAATTCCCATGTCAATGTTGCCAAAACTTTGGCTGCGGATTCCAGAGTCATCCAAACGGTGCTCACCCGCAAACCATTGGCCGGAGATTTTTTAAAGGAAGTACATGAACGTTACGGTATATACGAAAACGTTTTCGTGTTTGCATTGGATGGAGGTCCCGTCCAGATCCTCGCAGATAGCTTAGACGGTAAGTCCGTAGGTTACAAGACCCAAGGTGCGGAGCTCGTGGAAAACCAAGAGGCCGTTAAGCAAGGAAAGCATTACTTAGGTCCTCCGCAAAAATCTCCTATTACAGGACTTCCTGTTGCAGTGATCTCCGTTCCGATCAAGGACAAGGGAAAGATCATAGGAGTAATGAACATAGCTCTCTCCTATGATGTGGTTTCCGAAAAGATTATCAAGAAGATCCATATTGGAGAACAGGGTTACGTATCCATCATGAGCGATAAGGGATTGGTATTCGTCCATCCCAAGAAAGAAATGATCATGAACCTGGATGTGATGAAGGAACCTTACGGGCAACGTATGTTGTCCATGAAGACCGGAGAATCTCTTGAGTTCACCTTCCGAGGAGCGGATCGATTCTCCTCCGTATTCCGCTTAGACGATTGGAGGATCATAGTGGTCGCCATCCAGCCGAAAGCGGAAGTAAGAGAAGTATTAATAGAGCTTCTGATATTCATCTCGATCGCAAGCATTATAACGGTCCTGATCTCCTCCTATCTACTTTATATTCTTTTAAAGAAGAGACTGGATCCTTTGGAGAACGCGAGTAGTCTCTTCCAAACCATGTCCCAGGGAGATCTTACTTCGGATATCAAAGTGGTCTATAACGACGAGATCGGCGTCATGAGCGCGGACTTGAATGCATTTATAGGAAGCCTCAGGGCTTCGCTGAAGGATATCCAGAGGATCGCTATAGAACTAGCATCTTCTGCGGAAGAGTTGACAGTTTCCTCTCAGAGCTTCGCGACCGGGGCCCAGTCCACGGCTGCTTCTTCGGAACAAATGTCTGCGACCGTCGAGGAGATGTCTGCGGGAATGGAAAGCATCTCCGCAACCACAGACAAGCAATACTCGAATATATTAGAATTTCATACTAAGGTAAAAGAACTCTCATCCGGCGTAAGACATATCGGAGCAGAGATCCAAAAGACCCTGGGTGTAGCCAAATCCATTTCTGCCGAGGCCAAGAAAGGAGAGGTTTCCTTAACAGGAATGAGCAATATGATCGAGAATATTCTCAAGTCCTCCGGCGAGATGAAATCAATCATTGGGATCATCAACGATATCTCCGATCAAACCCAATTACTCGCATTGAACGCGGCCATAGAGGCAGCGCGCGCGGGAGAAGCGGGGAAAGGATTCGCAGTGGTCGCGGAAGAGATCTCCAAGCTCTCCGTAAAGACCGCGTCTTCTATCAAATCCATCGGAGAAATGATCAATAAGAACAATTCCGAATTGGACGAAGGAGCCAAAGGGATCCGTTCTTCCGTGGAGATCTTGCACAGCATTATCAAGAACGTGGATTCGGTGGGGGATGCAATGAATCATCTCTTCGAGATCACTTCCACTCAGGAATCGGTGAATCGAGAAGTAGACACCCAATCGGATCGAGTAGGAACAGAAGCGGAAGCGGTCAAACTCGCCACCGATGAACAAAAGAGAGCGGTCAATGAGATTGCTCAGGTCATCACCCAGATCAACGAACATACGTTGAATACTGCCTCAGGCTCAGAACAAATGTCATCTTCTGCTCAGAACCTGGCGACCACCGCAGAAACCCTTAGAAACATAACAGAAAAATTCAAAATATGATCCGCTCCGAATGGATCCTCATTAGGTTTAGCTAAAGAAATGAATAGAAATAGTCTGAAGATTATTATACTCGCGGTAAGCACCGCAACGATAGTGCTACTTACTCTCGGAGTTTCCACCTTCGCCTACTTCACCGCGAAAGGATATGTAGAAGACGTTTATATAGACGAGATGAAGAAGATCTCAAGACTCGGCGGGAAATACATAAAATTCTTCTTCGATCAACAGTTCATTTTGGCCGAATTCCTATCCTCTAACGCTTCCTTCGTTCGAGCCGCAGAAACCAGGGACACTGCGACCCTGATTCCGATACTCGCAAATCTAAAGGAAAGATATGGGACCTATGAGAATGTTTTCATTTCCACTCCGGAAGAAAATCCAAGTATCATTGCGGATGCAAGCGGCAAGGCTACCGGCTTTCGCTGGGGAGGAACCGGCTTCGATGAGAACGTTAAGGCAACCTTAGAAGGCAAAAAGTTCCTAAGCAAGGTAGGTCGCTCTCCTGTTACACAGGAGGCAGTCACCCTTCTTACCGTACCGGTAAAACAAGGCAATCGGGTCATCGCGATCTTAGGCTTTTCCATTTCACTCAACTCTCTCACAGAAACGGTAGTGGCCGGGATCAAGATCGGTAACGACGGTTATATTGCGGTAGTGGATTCTAGTGGAGCGGTTATCGGGCATCCCGACAAATCTTTGATCCTAAAATTGGATCTAAGCAAGACCGAATGGGGCCAGAAGATACTCTCCTTAAAAACGGATGAGCATATAGAGTATTTCTTCAAAAAGGAAAAGATCGCAACCACCTACAATATCGACGAGTATCAGATGAAGATCTCCGCGGTGGTTTCCAAAGAGGAACTTGCCCAGGTAGTCCACCAAATGCTATACCGGATCGCTATCTTTGCAGTCATCTTTCTAATAGTTTCCATATTTATAATATATCGGATCGTGAATGCTAGACTTCATCCTTTAGAAGATGCCAGAAATCTATTCCGCTCCATGGCGACCGGCGACCTAAGATCCGATCTTCAGATCTTCCACGAAGATGAGATCGGAGACTTAAGCAAGGATACGAACTCTTTCTTGGAAAGCCTGCGAAATTCGGTAAAAGAGATCCAAAAGATCTCTTATGAACTTGCTACTTCTGCCGAGCAACTTTCCACCAGTTCGGAGAGTTTCTCGAATGGGGCCCAGTCCACTGCTGCTTCTACCGAGCAGATGTCGGCTACCGTAGAGGAGATGTCTGCCGGGATGGAGAATATCGCTTCTTCCACATATAAACAATATTCCAATATGACCGAGTTCCAAGGAAAGATTACCGAACTCTCCCAAAGCGTACGGCAGATCGGAGAAGAGATCCAGAACACTTTGGAAATGGCAAAGTCCATTTCTCTCCAAGCGAAAAGAGGAGAAGAATCGCTTTCCGGAATGAATGCAATGATCTCGAATATCCTGAAATCTTCCGGCGAAATGACTGCGATCGTAGGGATCATCAATGATATCTCCGATCAGACCCAACTACTCGCGTTGAACGCAGCCATAGAAGCGGCGCGTGCCGGAGAAGCAGGAAAGGGATTCGCAGTGGTTGCGGAAGAGATCTCCAAGCTATCCGAGAAGACGGCTTCGTCCATCAAGTCCATTTCCGCAATGATCTCCAAGAACACAGGCGAATTGGATAGCGGTGCCAAAGGGATCCAAGCATCCACTGAGATCATTCACGCGATCATCAAGAATGTAGATCAAGTTTCGAATGCAATGGACAGATTACATTCAATCACAGGGTCCCAAAGCGATATCAATCGAGTCGTAACGGATAACGTGGATCGCGTAAAATCTGAATCGGAATCGGTGAAATTCGCCACAGACGAACAAAAGAAGGCGGTCCACGAGATCACCCAGGTCATTGTCCAGATCAACGAGCATACGATCAATACGGCGTCTGGAGCGGAACAGATGTCCTCTTCTGCCAGAAACCTATCGAACACGGCCGATATTCTCCGCAATATCGCGGAGAAGTTTAAGCTATAAATGGATCATTTGGAAGTCGCCGAGAAGAGATGTTGCAATCCTCCGGCGTCTTTCACTCTGCCAAAGCCCTTATCGTTCAAAAGAGATTTTGCTCGAAGACTTCTTCCCCCGGATTGGCAATAGACGACGATCTCACGGTCCCTGGCCCCTAGTTCATCCAGTCTCAAAGAAAGACTACTGATCGGGATATTTACCGCTCCCGGAAAATGTTCGATAGAATATTCATTCGGAGTCCTCACATCTAAAACCAAGGCCCCTCTTGCAATCGACTCAGCGATCTCTTTATCTTCTCCTCCCTTGCCACAATCGATGAGAGCAAGGGATAAGAAGAAGCATCCAAGTAATAAAATCCGTTTCATAATGTATCTCTAATATACCAGAAGATCCAGAATAGGATCCGGGCTCAAGGAAGGTTCCGGTCAGATCTTAGGTTTCTTTTGGTACACGGTATGACCTAAGAACTTATAGGCTTCCGAAATACCGAATAAGGTCTCCGAATGACCGATGACCAAGAGACCTCTGTCCTTGAGAACATTCTCGAAATTCTCGAAGATCTTCTTCTGAGTAGGTTTATCAAAATAGATAATGACGTTCCTGCAAAAAATGCAATCCACTTTCTCTCGGATCGGATAAGGAGCTTCCAGAAGATTCACCTTTTGAAATTCTACCATGGCCTTTATCTCAGGCTTTACCTGATACATATCTTCGTTCTTTCCGGAGAGATCTTTGACCTTCAAAAAGTATCTCTTCTTTAAGGATTCGCTCACAGGCTCCAGACGATCCGCCTTATAGATCCCTTCCTGAGCGGTCTTGATCACATTCGTATCAATATCGGATGCGAATATCTTAATGTCCCAGCCCGGCTTGTGCATAAAATATTCCGCGCAAGTAATCGCGATCGTGTACGGTTCTTCTCCAGTAGAAGAGGCACTAGACCAAATACGAAGGCTCTTTTTTCCGGATTTTGCCGCCTTCTCTTCGAGCGAAGGAAAGAACGTATCCTTTAGGAACTCAAAGTGATGGTTCTCCCTAAAAAAATCCGTTTTATTCGTAGTAATTCGATTGATAAGTTCGGTCAGTTCGCTTTGGAAGAACTTTCGGTCCGCTTGCAGACCCTTAATATACTCCGAAACATTCTGCATCTTATGCATGCGCGCACGAGAATTCAATCGGGATTGGACCATTATCTTTTTATGATCCGCAAGAAAGATCCCGGTTTCCTTGTACATAAGATCTTTGATAAACTTGAATTCCTCGTCAGTGATCTGCGAGAAATGAGAAAAGGATTCTTCCATAAATTAGCGGATACCCAGAGATTGATCTAGAGAAACTAATTTAATAATTTCTAAAAGTTTTGAACTGACATTAATCGTTTCCAGAGATATCCCCATGCCTCTCAACCGATTTGCGAAAGCAACCAGAGAGCCAAGGGCCACGGAAGTCAAAACCTGGACCTCGTCCAAGTCTAGGATTACGGAATTAGGACTCCCTTCAAGGTGGGAATTCAAATAGGTGCGCAAAGCCTCATGATCTCCATTTAGGATCTCATAATCTACTTTGATCAGAATCGATTCCGAACGACTCATTCTTTTAATTGGACGAAGAAGTCCCTACTTCAGAATACAGTCGGGAAACTCCCTGGAAAAGGAAAGGAAAAACTATTTTTTCTGGATTGAAGGAGAAGGATCGTTTTTTTGGTAAATAACCCAAAAAACGTAACGTTTTAGTAGGAAAATATTCGTAAGTGCGGATCGGAATCGTAAAACACCTAAACGCGAGACCTTTGACCTGGGGATTCGAACAAGATCCAGAGCATAAGGTAGTCCCCGAAAACCCTTCCTTACTGAAAGACTATTTATTAAGAGGCCTAGTAGATGTAGGCCTGATCTCCTCCATCGAATGCCTAAGACATTCCGACGTATTATCAGTTTCCCTCAAAGTGGGAGTGTGTGCTTCCGAAACGGTCCGATCCATTAAGTTTTTCAAAAATAAGAAGGAGCCTTACCCTCCCTATCGTATCCTAACGGATAACGGATCCAGGACTAGTATGGCCTTGGTCCGAGTATTGGTTTACAAGGATTCCGGGCAATTGCCCGAGGTGGCGCCTACCGACCCCAAGATCATTAAGGAAGAAATTTCAATGGGAAGGGGCTCCCATATGCTATTTGGAGATAACGCGTTATTCGCCGAATGGGACCCGGAAGTGTATGAGGTAAAAGACCTGGCAGAATGGTGGTATGAGACCACAGGCACGTCATTCATCTTTGCCCTCTGGGCCTCGAAGAAACCCCTGGAACTTCCGGATGATTTTTATCAACAATCCTTGGATTACGGCCTCTCGCATATCGAAGAAATCATCCAAAAGGAAACTCGCCTTCCTTCCGATTTGGTTCGCAAATACCTAACCCAAGAACTCCATTACGAGATCACAGACTCCGACCGCAAAGGCTTCGAACTCTTCGGCCAATACTGCAACGAACTAGGAATTCTCTAGTGCTAGCGCCCAACCCAATAACAGGGCGCACTCCAATGTACAAACGCCCAACCCAACAGCATGGCGAAAAAACACCACACCGCTCAACAAAACGAAACCCCTAAGCACAAGCTTGGCGACGTTGCCCGAAGGGCAATGTGCCGTAGGCCGAGCGCGAGATCGCGAAGCGATGCTCGCAGCGAAGCGCCAAGTAAAAATTAACAAGTACAAACTTTAATAGACGAAGGTGATCCGATAGTCCCAGGATTTGTTCCCGAACTTCTCGATCGTGTCCGCGAGAGGAAGACGATAGGCAAGCTTTCCGAGACTTTGTTCGCCTCGGTTCGTATAACAAACCGAAGTGATCGGGAAATTCACCTTAAACAATAAGGAATTACCACGGATCAATCTTAAGGTCTCACCTAGAAGTTTCTTTTCTCCGTCACCCTGCACGGAGTCCAAAGACTTGGAGATAGAAGGAAATTCTCTCTTGATATAGATCGTATTTGCCTTTTCTTTTTTGATCTGCACATTTCCAAGCAAGATGCTTTCCAGTTGGGAGACGTCAGTGAATTCTAATTTATAACTCACTTTGGCTTTTTCCCTAAAGGCTCCGGGTTCCGCCTCGGGAATTTCCATTTTTTGGAATGTATAATCTTTTAAGACCAGGCTCTTGAAAAAGAATCCCTTGTTTAAACGATTCAGGATCTCTTCTTTACGTGTGGGAAGGAATTTGATCAGGGACTCGTCCGACTTTCTCTTTGTAGGAACCACATAAGATACTTCGAGGGTCCCGCTTAGGTTCGGATTGATGGTAAGAGTCTCTTCATATTCGAAGCATCCGACCAACAGACAACCGACAAGAATGAGCAGAATTTGTGGGAAACGGAAGAAGGAACCCGAACGCATTCTCTCAATTCGGGTAGAAGTATTCTTTCCGTCAACGGGAAAAGAAAACCTCCGCAGGGCAAAATACGGAGGTTTTCACTAATAGGAATTATTTGGAGATTGGATATGCCTCGTTTCCGTGTTCCAGGATATCCAAACCTTGGATCTCCTCGTCTTCGGATACTCTCAGTCCGATGGTATATTTCAACGCAAGGAAGATGATTGCACTCGCGCCAAAAGCCCAAACGAATGCGATCCCTACTCCGGTCAATTGGACCAGAAGTTGACTGATCCCGCCTCCGAAGAATAGACCATTAATACCGCCGAAAGCTTCTTCTGCAAAAAGACCGGCAGCAATCGTTCCCCATGCTCCGCAGACTCCGTGAACGGAAACCGCTCCCACAGGGTCGTCTATCTTGATCTTATCGAAGAATAAAACGCTGAACACAACGATAACCCCTCCGATCAAACCGATAATGATCGCAGAGCTAATGCTCACGTTTGCGCAAGGGGCAGTGATCGCCACGAGACCCGCAAGGGCTCCGTTCAAAGTAAGACCGATATCCGGTTTCTTGAAAAGGATCCATGTCACGATCATTGAAGAGACCGCACCAGCTGCCGCTGCGAAGTTAGTCGTAACAGCGATGATCGCGAAAGTCCCTCCACCTACGGAAGTAGTGGAGCCTGGGTTAAATCCGAACCAACCTAACCATAGAATGAAAACACCTAATGCGGCGATAGTCATGTTATGGCCAAGAATAGGGACAACTTTCCCGTCTTGGTATTTACCGATACGAGGTCCTAAAACCATGGTACCAGCAAGACCTGCCCAACCGCCCACAGAGTGGACTACAGTGGAGCCTGCGAAGTCGATGAATCCCGCGTTCACAAGATAACCTTTGTTTTCCGGATCGAAAAGATTCGACCAAGCCAAAGACCCGAAGAGAGGATACACAAAAGCTGTGATTAACACGGAGAAGATAACATAATCCACGAATTTCGTTCTTTCAGCCATCGCTCCGGAAACGATAGTTGCCGCAGTTCCTGCAAACACCAACTGAAAGATGAAGAAAGTAAACTTACCTGCGTCCGGTTTTCCTCCGACGATCAATAGACTATCCGCGATGGAAGGAAGTCCAATCCCGACCGCATGGATCAATTGAGGTCCGAACATAAAGGAAAATCCGATCAACCAGAACGCCAAGGACCCAAGTGCAAAGTCCATGAAGTTCTTCATGAGAATGTTTACTGTGTTTTTTGCTCTAGTGAACCCAGCTTCTACCAATGCAAACCCGGCTTGCATGAAGAATACTAAGAAGCCTGCAATACAGGTCCATAGCCAGTTCGTTTCATTCCTCAGGACCCCAACTGCATCTAACGCAGCTTCCGCTGTAACAGGTGCAGCTTCTTCGGCCCAAATTCCGCTCGAGACAAACGCGAGCATAAGTAATGCTAATATACGCATATTTGATCTAAGTCTCCTTTCTCTTTATTCATCATTTCCTGACTTCGCTTATGATTCCTCAAACTGCCTCTTTTCTCTGTTCGGCACCGACTTCTGCGGTCTTACGTCTGACGAGCTCCTCTAATTTCTTGAGAGAGATCTTCAGATATTCGTTCGTAGGCGCACTCTTGATCCCTTGTTGCAATACCTTGATCGCCTTAGGCGTCTCATTATCTTTCAAGTAACATCTAGCCAGTCTTAGGCTGGACTTGGCATAAGTATGATCGATCGCCAAGGAACGTTTCAGCGCTCTCTTGGCTTCGGGAATATTATCGAGTTCGTAATATGCTCTTCCCAAAAGATAGTGGATATGCTCGGACTCTTCTCCGCTTGTGCGGAGGTATTTCTCCAAGAATTGAACGCTTTTCTCGAAGTTCCTGTCCCTGTAATACATCTTGCCCAGAAGAACAAGACTGTCCTTGAGAGACTCGTCCATGGAGAATACCTCCAAGGCCTTGTCGTAAGCGACCTGATCCTTCTTGGCTTTTGCCGCGGACTTCGCGAGAGAAAGAAGGGTCTTTGCTTTTCCTAACTCAGGATTGCATTGCAGTGCAAGTAGGGACACATCGTCTCCGTTACGGATATCGCCTTTATATCTCTTGAACCTTCCGATGAGGGAACCGACTAGATCGGAAACATAGATCTTATCTCTTTGTTCTTCGATGGTAGCTTTCTCCTGGCGGATCCATTCGATAAAACGTTGGTTCCCCAACTCTTGGCGTTGGTCGTTCTTCTGTTCTACGATCCCATCCGTTGGCAGGAATAAAATATCCCCAGGAAGGATCTTACCGTGTTTTTCTTCGAAATTGCTTCGTTCTACTTCAAAGATCCCTAATGGAACTCCCTGCGTATCCAGTTCTTCAATGCGACCCGTGCCATTATGATAATGCAGCATTTTCTGGTGGGCGGCATTCACATAAGAATACGTATAGTCGCTGTATACTTTCAGGATGAACGCAGTGAAGTAAGTTCCATCCGGAAGTTGAGGACGGACAGATTCTCCTAGTTCCGCCATCGTCTCAGACAGACCCATACCCAAAGCGGTACATCTTTGGAACTGATAGTGAATCGACATAGTGACTAACGCGGCCGGAATACCATGACCGGAAACATCCACAATGATCGCGGTGATGGAGTTTCCCTGGCGGACTACATTAAAGTAATCTCCGGAAACCTCGGTCATAGGTTCATAATACGTACCGAAATGCAAACCGTTCCAAGGAGCGATCACGGTCTCCACGATCTGGCTCTGGACATTGCGACCCATGCGCATATCCCATTCCAATTGCTTTAAGATCTGGGCCTCTCTTTCATTTGCCTGGACCAAACCTTGGATCAGTCGCACGCTTGTGATCGCAAGCGCGAGTTGAGAACCGAGCGCCTCCAGGATCTCCAGATCGTCTTCTCTATAGAAGAATTCCGTATCGGATTCTACTGCGATCGTACCTAGGCAGTCTTCCTTATACATAATAGGAACGCACATAACGGCGCGAGTGGTCTCGCCTTCGTCAATATATTCCACATGATGGCTAAGGTCTTGGATGAGAAGAGGCATGCGGGTCTTAAATGTAAACCCGGAATACCCTTCATCTTGGCTTAGGTTCCTACGAGGAGGAATCGTCTCTTTAAAAAACCGGGAAGGAACCAGAAGATTGTCCTTCCACATTCTGAGAGTAGTATTATCGCATTCGAAGATATCTTTGCAAAGGCTAATTACGATATCGTAAAGTTCTTCTTCCTTGTCTGCGTTCGCAAACTCCTTGCTGATATAAAGAAGAATATCGATCTTATTCTTCTCTGTTAATCCTCCGACGACCTTTCTGGCTCCTCGGAAGTTCACCACCTTTCTTTGCCCGAATTTTAGCTCTATCATGGGTGCGCACCTCTACGAATCAGATTCTATTTCTCTTAACAAGATTCGTTTCGCTCTACCGACTTTTATGCAAATAGCGTACCAATTCTCCAAAAACGAAAATATGCTCAAAATTTGAGATAATTTTAGTTTAATGCCTATATAATAAGCATATCATTTCATTATAGAGGCAATGATTTGGTGAGATTCCGGGAAGAATGCTACTCTTTTGAGGTGGGAAATGAGTGTTTATGTCGTTCTCAGGCCGACTTTCTTGCGGATTTTTCTCTCTATTTGTCCGAACCAACTCAGTTTTTTAGAGGTTCCGAACTCTCTTAAGAAAGACTCCACCTTAGGAAATACATCGTCTTCGGCCTTCTCTCCCAGGATCAAACAGCCATGTCCATAGTCTTCGGTGGCTCCTTCTTCCTTGGAGATGATTAGAAATTTCTTATGTTTTGCACCCGCTCTATCGTATACGAACTTGACCGTCTCAGGAGTCGCGATCGCATCCTTTGCTCCTGCAATGAATAGACTAGGAACAGTGATCTCTTTTTGTAATTCTATATAATCGTGAAAACCGTTGAGAGAACTCATCTTCTTGGTCTCTATCCAAGACATGAATTGTTCTATCAGTCCTTCGCTGATATTCTCTATCGCGTTCTTCATGACCTTCTTGACCGTTTTGGGTCTCGTCGCCTTCGGATTATATAGGATCTCGTCGATAGGAGTATATATTTCTCCGGCGAGAGGCGCAAGCATCGACGCTCCGAATTTCAGATCCAAGACTTTTCTTGCTCTTGGAAATCTGGAAAGAAGTCCGATCAGGCTTAAGCCCAAATGATTCAGGTTCCCGGGACCTCCAATGGAAACAAAAGAAGCAACCTTCTCCTTTTCCTTTTTAGTAGCAATTCCCAGATACGAATAGAGTATCATGGCTCCCATGGAATGCCCGACCCAATTCGCTCTCTTGCTATCCGTGATCGAAAGGACCTTGGAGAGAATGGCAGGAACATCATATTTTACTAAATCGTCGAAAGTAAAATCCTCGTATCCTCCCCTGCTCTCGTGATAAGAAGCTCCCGCACCTCTCAAGGAAACGGCGAATACCTCATATCCCCTCAGCTTTAAGTAATACGGAAGGGAATGCCTCTTGTCCAGATCGATGACATACTTGTTCGTTGCGATCCCATGCACTACGATCACAGGAGCAAGACTAGGGTTCGGTATGGGGGGAATATGCCGATGCAATGCTATATTCCATCCATCCTTGGTCTTTGCATAATGCACTTCGTCAGCGATATCCTCTTGTCCGTACAACCGAGAGATCCAGTCCAGAAGTACCGGATAGGAGATCAGGATCGCGATCAGAAAGAGAGAGAATAGAATGGCGAGAGAGGAGGCGAATATTGCGAAAAACACGATTGCGAAGAAGGTCGTAATTAAGTAGAAGGGACCTCTTCTATTTTTAAGGATCGCGATCACAATCAGAGAAGATCGCTCCGGATAATGCGAATGTCAAGTCTTCCCAAACATGCTTGCAGGTATTTTTACTCGGAGTAAGATGACTGAAATTCCGGAGTCTTCCCCGCATGGACCACAAAACAGAATACAGGCTGTATCGATCTCCTTCCGGTTGGTACACTATGGTCATCCCAGGCCACTGGCAGAATATAGTGATCGAAGGGATCCCCGCTTTTTTCGAGGAAAACGGGGCCGGCGCAATGCAGGTGTATGCATTCGAGAACAAGGACGGAGTCTTCGATCCGGAAAAAGAGTTAGAGAGATATTTGGCAACCCACAAGATCGAGTACGAATCGGACAAGGCAGTCGTCTTTAATAATAGTGAAGGCGCAAAGATACTCGCCTGCGAATTCCTAAAGGAAGACGGCAGACATTGGATGGTTTATCTTGTATCCGCAAAGAAGAGAATGGTCCTCGTCACTTACAATGGGGACGAGGATCCTACGGACGAGCTTGCGGAGCAATTGACTACGATCGTAAGCTCCATCCGTATTTCAAATTAGAGATCCTTAATCTATCCTAAGAGTGGATTGGACGGCTCTATGCCAGCGATCCAGCTTTTCCTTTCTACGCTCTGCGTCCATCTTAGGCTTAAATACCTTGTATCCTTTTTCTAAGCTCCTAAGTTCTTCTTTGGTTTTCCAAAAACCGGAACCGAGTCCGGCAAGATACGCGGCCCCTGTAGCAGTCATGTCCGGCTCTGGAGCCCTCTTCACATCTACCTGACAGAAATCGGCCAGGCATTGCAGAAGTATATCGGACTGGGAAACTCCTCCATCCACCATGATGGAACTGACAGGAACGTTCGTATCCTTCTTAATTCCTTCTAGAATATCAAATAAGGATAATGCGATCCCTTCGAGGACAGCGCGAGCGACATGTCTTCTATGAGTAGCAAGGGAAAGTCCGAATACCGAAGCCTTTGCGTTCGGATTGAAATGGGGGAATCTCATTCCGGAGGCGGTAGGAACAAAGATCACGCCTTCCGTGTCTTGGGTCTGAGACGCTAATTCGTTCAGTACCTTCGGTGTGTCGGAAAGACCTATTCCCTTGCCCAACCAATCGATAAGAGTTCCAACGGTGCCCGTAAACCCTTCTAACATATACGTCGGTTTTCCGTTCAACCTCCAAGCCACAAGTGGAAAGAGCCCTCTCTTAGAGATCTTAGGCTTATCTCCCATATTCATGTCGACAAAGGCACCGGAGCCTTGGGAGATCTTGACCCCGCCCTTCTCAAAGCAAGCATGACCGAATAACGCGGCCATTTGATCTCCTACCACGGAGCGGATCGGAATAGCGACCCCTCCAAATAGAGAAGGATCCGTGGAGCCGAAATCTGCGGCGGTATCCTTTACATTCGGGAAGATCTTAGTAGGGATCCCAAAGATCCCACAAAGAGGAGCGTTCCACTGCAACTGGAACGGATTGAACATGCCGGTCACAGTCGCATTCGAAGGATCGCTTAAATGTTCCTTCCCTTTAGTGAGCTTATAAACGAACCAAGTGTCCAGAGTTCCGAAAAGTATTTCTCCCTTCTTGGATCTCTTTCGCAATTCAGGATGAAGATCATATACCCATTTCAACCGAACAGAGGCATGGTCCGTGGTGAACTTGAGCAAGTACGTTGCCACGAGCATCGGATTGTTCGTAATCCCACCTAATATCCTGGAGATGAATTGGATGATCTTCCATATCTTATTGGAGTTCATTTCTTCGGAGGTCTTGCTCGCTCGTACATCAGCCCAACTAATGAGCTTGGTCAAAGGCTTGCCTGTCTCTTTTTCCCAAAGAAGAAAAGATCCTCTCTGGTTGCAGATCCCGATCGAATCTATATTAGAAGGATGGAATTTCTTGTTGCGGAATGTTTTCTTTAGAATAGAGAGAAGGGCCTGCCATAGTTTCTCCGCATCATGCTCCAGAGCCCCGGGCTCGGCTATGATAGGCGGGGTCTTTTCGTACTGGCGAGAAACGATCTTACCCTTCTTATCGAATAAGATGGCGCGGATCCCACTTCCTCCGCTATCAATGGATAGTACGTATTTGTCTTTGCTGGCAGCCATTTCCCCTCCGGTTTTTTCTGAGGTAGGATCGAAGACCAAGAGCGCGCGTCAAGTGAATACCTGATAAGGATCCTGGCGCTTATTCCCAGAAACGAAAAGGGGCCGACGAAATGAATCGACGACCCCTTAAGCGCTTTCGAAAGTTCAAACGGATCACATCAAAACTGTTTTGAGATGATTCATGAGCGTAGATTCTCTTTCGTGCACTATGTCCTTGGGCATCTTATGATAGATCTTTTCTCGGGACTTATCATCCAGTTTGCCTAGGATCATTCCCATAAAGCCCGGCTCGGAAACCAGGATGAAATTGGAGAAGGAATCCTTCTTCCTTTCCATGTTTACGAAATCGCAGAGCTTACCTGCAAATGCCGCCGCCACTCTCTTCTTCGGTTCGTGAAAAAAATCAAAATCAGATCTGGAGGCCTGCCCTGCTCCAGTGACTAACTCGGAATTCCGAAGTCTTCCTTCCGGATTTTCCATGGATTGCACTAGCTTCAATCCGTTTGTCGGCCCTTGGTATTCGAAAATCTTGGCTTCACTCCGGTTCGCAACCACCACCCATTTTTTCTTCATTGCATACCCTCCTTTTGCGAAATGATCCTCTTTCCAATGAAAGAGTTTTCGGCCCGATAGTTTTATCCCAGTAGAAGGGGACCCGCAATTACTTTTCCCAAAAAGAAGGAACTCCTTCTCGAAATCAAAACTCCAATTCTTTTTTAAATAACGATCGCTCGTCCAAACAATTGATCCAGATCAATCCCATATTCTGAGAATTATTCTCAATAATGTTTGACAAAAGAACCTATTTATCGATTTTGAGTCCTAGACTCATTTTAAAAAAGCAAATACAGAAACATGACTCCTCGAAGAAGCTAATGAGAACTGAGTCTCATCAGGAGAAAACATGAAAAGATCTATATTGGGAATTTGTCTTTCCGCCGTATTCGCCCTTAGCTTTGCGAGTTGCGACGGTTTGACTTCCAAGGGAAGTGATGCCTCGCTTTCCGCCCTTGCTCTAGCGGGTTTAGGCTCGTCTGCCAGCGTTTGGCCTCCGGCCAATTCCAGTTGTGAGACCGACTTGGAAAGTTCCTACACTACAGGAACCTATGCCGCTCTTTGCACCCCTGCCTCAGGCGGAGATTCGGTCCACTTCCGAGTAGAAGGTTTGGAGGCCCTTAGCTTCAACGGGTACTTCTATCTATTTAAAGGGCCAAGTTCTGTTCCGGCAAGCACTGCCACCACCGCTGGTTCCGGGAACCTTGCTCTAGTTCACGGCAGAAACACTGGAGATACGAACTCCAATACCTGGACCAAGTTCGGAGCGGATGGGAACTACCAGGCGGGCGATTCCAGTACTGTATTTGCAGGCTCTACATTTGGGAACCCTGGACCTTCCGAGCTTTGCCTGGACATCGTTCGTAGATCCGGTAAGACCCCCAGGGTGATCATCTGGGTCACCGGAGAGAATAACGCAAACTGTAAAGTGAAGAGCACTCTAAAAGAAGCGAACGCGACTAAGGTAATCTCTACTTGGAACAGTGAAACTGTTTCCTTAGCCTCTGGAACAGGGGCATATTTCAGATTTAGCAACACTTCTCTTTTAACTGCGAAGAAGATTGTGGTCTCCAACGTAACTGCAACCGACGCGACAGAGTGTAGCTCTTCTCTTGCCTCCATTACAACTCCTCAAGCGCTGTGTGAACCCGATGCAGGAACAGGAAAACATTATAGATTTAACGGGATCCAATTAAGCGGAAACCACGTCGCATTCTGTATGACCAAGGGTTGGTCCGACTCAAGCTGCATGACTGCAGCGAGTGCAGGACAGTTTAAATTTACCTTATATAGTGGCGGGCCGCCGCCTCCGCCAATGAGCTATGTGGACTTCAATACGGAAGAAGTGAACACTACGACTGTTCCAAGCTTCAAGACAAGCACTGCGGACATTTGTTACGATCTGACCCAATCTTCTCCTCCTAGAGTGACTGTTTGGGCAACCGGTACAAACGGAGCGGATTGTGGCAATAAGTCCACTTTGACTTCTGGCAATTCCATTCTGAACAAATCGGATTGGGTAGATACCTCTACGGTAGGAACAGGAACAAGCTACGCTACGATCTCGAATACCACCGGAACCACTCCGGGAACGGTAACCGTATCCAGCGAAAGCGTTCTTCCTTAAGGAAACATTTCGTTCCGCGTCTTCCTTTACGTTTTCCTCGAGATGCGTAAGGGAAGACCTATCTTAGGAATCCGAATAGGAAACGAAAATATCATGAAATCAATATATTCTATTATTATAATTATTATAGGAGTGTCCCTGACGTTCTGCGGTGGACCAAACAACGGAGGGGACGACGCTCTTTCTCTTTTGGCAGCTTCTTCCGAACCTGTGGATCCTTGCCTTGGATACACCGGAAGTTCTAACACTACGGGTTCTTCAACAAGATCCACTGAAGTAAATGCGAGTTCCGAATCCTGTTGGGTCTATGTGGATCTAAAGGCCGGAGGAGGAATAGTCGGTAAATCCGGTTCTTGGGACATGAAGTTCAAACGCTTCGTGATCGGAACAAATAGTGGCACAAGCGGTTCCGGATCGGGAGGTTCCTGTTTCAATGCAAGCAATGCATCCTTGGACGACGTAAACTCTTCCGGCTGCACCTTGGAATTGGACAAGGAAATGACCCAAACCGGAGGAGGAGGCTTCGGGAATGCGGATGAGAATGCGAGTCCTTCTTTCTGGGATTGGTACGATTATGATTCCGTCACACATATCCTGACTCCTAAGACACGTTATTATTTAGTCAGAGCCTCCGATGGTTCTACCTACTTTGCTGTGAAGATGACCGGCTACTATGCGACTGTAGGAGGGACCAGCGGTTATCCTCAGCTCCAATGGAAGACTGTTCTATGAGGAGGATCCCGAATTCTTCTCCTTCCAGAATTCTTTACTTACTTCTATTTTCTATTCTTTGTCTCTCGGGAGTTCCCTTATTCGCAGAAACGGACATGGTTCCCGAAAAGACAACGGACGAAAAGCAAGAGAAGGAAAAACAAAAAGGAAGCTCGGACTCGAACACTGCTTCCGAGACAATCAACGGGAATGGAACTGCTAATGATAAGGGCTCCATTATCACGATCACAGGCACTAGAAGAAAAGGCCTTCTGAAAGATTCTACCATCACCACTGAGGTAATCACTCGGAAGGACATAGATGCCATGGGAGCCCGAGATCTTTCTAATACTTTAGGGAATGTTCCTGGGATCGAAGTACGTCCTGCGCAGGCAGGAGAAAGAGGAGCGACTGTTCGACTCCAAGGTCTTTCCGGACAAAACGTTCTGATCCTAGTGGATGGGCAAAGGACAACAGGAAGATTCAGCGGCTCCATCGACCTGACTCGTTTCAAAGCGGAAGATATAGAAAGGATCGAGATCGTTAAAGGAGCCTCCTCTGCATTGTACGGTTCGGATGCGATTGCCGGCGTGATCAATATCGTCACTAAGGACCAGAAGGAGCCCTACTCTTCCAATTTCAGAACATTCGCAGGCGGGGGCAACCCTCTCTATTACGGAACAGGATTAGAGTTCAGGAATTATGCGAGCGTAGGAGTTCGAAAAGGGATCGTATCCACTCAATTCACAGCGGGCTGGCATAGAGGAGACGGGTATGATCTTACTCCGGACGCGACCTTAGGTCCGAAGAACGGAAGAATAGAAAGTCTCTCTCCGAATTATTCTCCCTTCCCTACGAATATGCCTCTTTCCACAAAGATACTCATCGCAAAGAAGCATCTGCCTTACACTCCTCCTCTGGAATCCACATCCGGTAGTGCATTCGAGGATCTGAACGTTTCCAACAAGACCACATTCGATATCAGTGAGGCTTTGAAGGTCGGATTCCAATTCTATTATAGATATTTAAACCAAAGCGCAGTGGATGCTTCTCTTCCTAATACGGTGTACGACAGAAGCAATAAGACCCATGATTTCATGGGGGCCTTGAACGCGGATTGGGAACTGACTAAGAACTTAAACCTAAACGTAAATGCAAACTATGCCCGCTTCTTCGATACGTATACCTTGGATCAAAGACAGTCCGACGCATTGGACAAAAGGGAGAAGCTAGATAACGCAGTTACCGAATTTCGCACTCGCTTGGACCACAAGATCTCCGAAGGACATGTGATCTCTTACGGAGCGGAAACACTGATCGACCAACTTTCTTCTGCTAGGATAGCACCGGATTGTAAACGCAATTTTCCATACGTATGCGTGGATGATCTATTAGGAATTTCCGACACATACCAAACCAGGAACGGTTATGCGGAAAGACAAAGGACCGCTTTCTATGTTCAGGATGAATGGAGAATTTCCAATGCTCCTAGGATACAAATCGTTCCCGGACTTCGTTCCGATCATGATTCCATTTATGGCGGACAAACCCTTCCCAAGCTAGCGGTCCGTTTGGATGTAACGGACAAATTCAAGATCCGAGCCGCCAACGGTTTAGGATACAGAGCTCCCAGCTTTCAGGACCTATATTATAATTTTATAAATCCAGGAGTAGGATACAGAGTCGCCGGAAATCCCGATCTTAAGCCGGAACTTTCTCGTAGTTATAATATAGGAGGAGAATGGGAGCCAAACCGGAGGTTTTGGTTCAGTTTCAATTTCTTCTATAATAATGTAGATAACCTCATCGGATTTAGGACCAATCCGAATCGAGACGCCTCCGGGTTGATCATTTATTCCACTTCCAATTTCCAAAAGGCTCTCAGTAAGGGTTTCGAATCTTCCTTCACTATAAGAGTGCACCAGAATATTTCCTTAGGAGGCGGATATACTTACACCGATACCAAGGACGAACTCACGGACCTTCCTTTAGAAGGAAGAGGTTATCACAGATGGAATGCGAATATCCGATTGGATCATCCTTCCAGCGGATTTAGTTTTTCTCTATTTGCGGTCGTATTCGGCAAGCAACCCTACTATTGCCAGAAGAATCCTCTTTGGTGCGACCCTCAACTTTCCTCGGACTACTCTGCGATCACAAGTCTCCTGCAGGCGAATACGAATCATCTCATCCAGGATCTGTTCGGGTCCATTCCCCAAGGCATCCAAGATTATTGCACGGAGAGAAATCTTTCCTATTGCACTAGTGCTCCAACCTATGGCGTACGGATGGTGAACCCTCATACCAATCTGAATATCCGAGTTTCTCAGAAGATACTAGGCGCATTCGAGTTCTTCGCGGGTGTGGACAATCTACTCGATACATTCGATCTCACGTATAACCCTCAAAAGCCCAGGTTCTATTATGTGGGCATAGACGGAAAGTTTAGCGGGATGGACCCCTCAGTAGCCTATTCCAAATAAACGTAAGTAAATTATAAAATTATTATTAACGAATCAGGAAAATTGCATGAAATACCGTTTTTTAGTCCTTCTATCCCTCTTTCTTTCTTCCTACGGGATCTATGGAGAAGAACAACCGATCCGAATTGTCACTCTGAATGGCACAGTAACGGAGATCGTATTCGCCTTAGGAAAAGGGAATTTGGTCGTAGGAGACGATACTTCTTCTCTTTATCCTCCTCAGGCAACCAAGCTTCCCAAAGTAGGATACCAGAGAGCTCTTTCCACAGAAGGGATCCTTTCCTTAAAACCGAATTTGATCTTGGGCCTGGAATATGCAGGACCTCCGGAAGTCATCGATCAACTCAAGAGCGCAGGCTTAAGAGTGATCCTCCTGCCAGGGATTCCCACGATAGAACAAACCTTGCAAAACATTCTCTCTATCGGTAAAGAGATCGGGGCCGAAGCGGACGCAAAGAAGCTTACGAAAGAGATCCGTAAACAAGCAAATCTTGTCTCCGCAAAAGTCTCACGTCTCGGATCCAAGCCTAAAGTATTATTCGTTTATCATCGAGGCACGAATCTCGCACAAGTATCCGGAACGGAAACGCCGGCGGACGAAATGATCCGACTCTCCGGGGGAATAAACGCCATCACCGGGTTCAAAGGATTCAAACCCATCACTCCGGAAGCGGTCATCTCTTCTCAACCGGATGTGATCCTCATCCCAAGTAGAGGATTGGAAGGCTTAGGTGGGATCTCAGGAGTTCTTTCTCTTCCTGGTCTCAAAGAAACTCCCGCAGGCAAAAATGCACGAGTGATAGCTATTGACGATCTGGTGCTATTAGGCTTCGGACCAAGACTCGGACAAGGAATGGAAGAATTGTACAACAACTTACACGGTAAGACTTCGGGAAAGAAACCTTGATCTCTTCTGTGAAAGTAAGAAATCCACCGAGTTCTTCTTCCCTTTACGTTTTTATCTGCATGGGAATATTTCTCTTATGTATGGGAGTTCTATCCTTACGTTTGGGTTCGGTAACGATCTCACTCTCGGAACTCTATCGGTTGCTTTTCTTAGGAGAAGATTCACTCTCCCTGTTGGAGGTTCCACATTCTCTTTTAGTTTGGGATCTCAGGCTTCCTCGTTTCCTTCTTTCGGTGTTGATAGGAGCAGGGCTTGCCTGTGCAGGAGTCTGTATCCAAGGACTGTTCCGGAACCCATTAGTGGAACCAGGATTTATCGGAGTCGGTCCGGGCGCGGCCTTATCTGCTGCAGTCTGGATCGTTTGCTCCGAAAAGATCTTTTCCTTTCTCCCTCCTGAATTCCGAGGCAAGGAAAGTTATTTCCTACAAGCATTCGCATTCGGAGGAGCGCTTCTTGTATCCTTCTTTCTTCATCTTATTTCTAGAAGAGAAGGAGGAGGATTCTCCCTAGTTCTCGTACTGACAGGGATCGCAGTGAACGCAACCGTGATCTCTCTATTGGGATTCCTATCCTATCTAGCGGATGATGCACAATTGAGAAACCTGACCTTCTGGAGCTTAGGAAGCATAGCGGGAGCCACTTGGCATAAGGTCACTATCCTGAGTATTGTCTTAATCTTTGTGAGTCTATTCTTTCCTTGGTTGAGCCGAAGTTTAGATGTCCTAACCTTAGGAGAAGCGGAAGCCTTTTATAGCGGATTCCAAGTGAAAAGGATCCGTAATATAACAATTATCTTATCTAGTCTTTTGGTGGGAAGTAGCATCTCCATCAGCGGAAATATCGCCTTTGTAGGCTTGATCGTTCCCCATATCTTGAGAATGCTACTCGGCCCCGGCCATCGAACCCTCTTGCCTGCCTCTCTTCTGGGAGGAGGACTCCTAGTTTCCTGCGCGGATCTGGCTGCAAGAACCATAGTATTCCCCTCGGAACTTCCGATCGGCATCATTGCCGCAGGATTAGGCGGTCCCTTCTTCTTATCTCTGATCTTAAAGGCAAAACGAAAAGAAGGAGAATTTAGATGAGCCTTGTCCTGTCCGAAGTCTCCTTGGTCAGAGGCGGAAGATCGCTTCTTTCCTGTATCGATCTGAGTTTGTATCCAGGAGAATTCCTAGTCGTGCTCGGACCGAATGGTGCCGGAAAGTCCACCTTACTCAGGCTCTTGTCCGGAGAGATCTCTCCGGATTCAGGACTCGCATTGCTAGACGGATTTCCTATTTCCTCCTACTCTCCCGAAGAGTTGGCAACCCGAAGATCGGTGCTCTCCCAAGAAACAGAGATCGATTTCCCATTCTCAGCGGACGAGATCGTTCGCATGGGGAGATCCTCCTACAAACTCAGAGTATCGAAAGAAGAAGAGGACGAAATGTCGTCGGCCTCCTTTCAAAAAGTGGATCTGGGAGAAAGAGAAAGATTCCAAATTTATAATAGACTTTCCGGAGGAGAAAAACAGAGAACCCAAATGGCAAGGGTCATCTTGCAGGATATGGATCCCCCCAAGAGAGAAAGATATGTTCTGTTGGACGAGCCGGGCTCTTCCTTAGATCCGAACCGATTGCATTCCTTATTGGAGAATGCAAAAATCCTAAGCAAGAAGGGAAGAGGAGTACTCTGCATCCTACACGATCTGAATCTGGCTCTTAGGTATGCGGATCGCATCGCAGTCCTCAAAGATGGAAGAATAGTTGCAGATGGCCCCCCTGATCTAGTCCTAAAAGAGGATTTTGTCCTGGAGCATTTTCGCCTGAGAACCAAGCGAATCCCGTTCCCGGAAGGAGGATTTTACCTTCTTCCCTTAGGACCCGTCCGAAACGAACTTCAAAAAAAATTAATATATAAATCCAGCTAATAAGGAGAAACGAAAAATGTCCGCCATCGAATCGTCAAATGCAAACGGCCTGATCCAGGCCTGGAAAGCACTACGAGAATCCCAGCCCCGTTTGAGAATGAGAGATATTGCCTCTCACTTAAACACATCGGAAGCGGGACTTCTCGCTGCTGCCGAAATTACACAGGCACAAGAGTTCCCGAAAGCGACCAGCTTACGGGAAAACTGGGGAGATCTCTTTGCCAAACTAGGAAGCCTAGGACGCGTAATGGTACTCACCAGGAACGAGGCCTGCGTACATGAGAGAAAAGGTCGCTTTGAAGAAGTTAGTTCTGGTCCGGGAAATATCCTAGTCGTCGGTCCGGACATAGATCTAAGGCTCTTCCCAGGAGTCTGGAAATTCGGCTTCGCAGTGGAAGAAGCAAAACAAGACGGATTCCAAAGATCCTTGCAGATCTTTGACGAAAAAGGAGATGCAGTACATAAAATTTTTCTAACGGACGGATCAGACGTCCAAGCATGGGAAGATCTAAAATCCGAATTCACCAAGAAAGATCCGATACTCGATCCTTTATTTGTTCCGAAAGAAGAAACTCCTTCTTCTCTATCCAAGAAAGAGATCTCTCCCGAAGCAAAGGAGCAATTCTTAAGCGATTGGGGGAAATTAGAGGACACTCACGAATTTTTTCCTCTATTAAGAAAGTATGGGGTATCCAGGATCCAATCTATGGAATTAGCGGAGGGAATATTCACTCAAAGAATAGATGCCCGGCTCGTATTAAGAATGCTCGAGTTAGCGTCCTTAAACAGGACCCCGATCATGGTGTTCGTAGGAAACCATGGAGCTATACAGATCCATACGGGAGAAGTCACGAATATCAAAGTCTTAGAACATTGGTGGAATGTGTTGGATCCCGAGTTCAATCTTCATTTGAGATCCGATCTGATCTCCAGTTCTTGGATCGTAGAAAAACCTTCTAAAGACGGAAAGATCCACTCCATCGAAGTATATGATGAAAAAGGCGAACTGATCGTACAGTTCTTCGGAAAAAGAAAACCGGGACAGGCTGAAAGAACAGATTGGTTAGGGATACTGGACCAGATCTCCCCTTCCGTATCTGCATAAGCAAAACCGATTTAGATCATCCGAGAGATCGGATGATCTAAATTTGCGAATATTCTAAAATTCTAAACGCTTCTATGAGTTTCTATATAGAAATCTGCCGAGATACGACCCGATCCGTATAAAGAAAAATGCAAAAGCAAAAGCAATATCATGGAGGCGTAAGGTAGATTCGATCCCGGAGAAACGAATCCCTCTCTAGCATGAATGAATAGGACGGCACCGACCAATACCGGCAACTGCAACATAGCCGAGAATCTGGTTAAAAGTCCCACCATCAATAGTAAACCTCCGCAAATATGTGCGATCACTATATAATGAGCTAGCAATGTAGAAGCATACGGAGCGTTATTCAGCTCCATCATACGGATCAAGGCATCCGTGTCCGCAAGGAACTCCAATCCCTTATAGATCAGCACTCCTCCCAGATACATACGGACCAAATCGATCCACCAATCCCGATGATTTTCTAACCAATCATGCCATCTTTCCATACGGACCTCCGTCCATCGCAAAGATATTCTATCTGTCTTTATATGAAATGCAAGAGCGCTTATAAAAAAGATGTATCTATGTCGAACAATCGTTTATTAACACCTAGTTCGTCTAACTACAAAGAAGTAGTATTGTATCAGGATCCATAGTCCATTTCAGGCTTAGAAAGGTTCCAATCCTCTTGGACCGATCAAAAAGGCCTATTTCAGGGTTCTCCTAAACCCAATGATCATCTACAAAATACTTTATTGTTTTCTAATCTACATTTTCGGGTCCTACCCGACTTATAATAGGAGCCGATCCCGGTGCCTTCTCCCGTAAAGGCCCCGCTGAACACGGAGCCGTCCCTAAACACATAACGTCCGTTACCCGATTTTTTATCTCCGGACCAATTCCCTTCGTATCGATCCCCGTCCGAGTATGCTAAAATTCCCCAGCCCTGCCGTAGGTCTCCGGAAAATCCTCCCGAGTAAACGTCCCTCGTATCGTATACATAGACGCCTTCCCCATTTTTGCAATTTCCCTTCTTACATCCGGGAGATCCGCTCGCATACGTTCTCAGATTAGAAGAAGGAGAAGCAGGCTCCGGTTTTTTCTCGATGCGCCTTCCATCCGCGTCCTCATCGAAGTATTCTCGATTCGAAAGATCCGCGTCTTGATCTCGATCATCCACCTTCTTCTTGGGTTTGAGCCTTTCGATCTCAGGATTGGATTTAGGCTTAGGCTTGGAGCAATCGACGAAAGAAAAAAGAGAGAAGCTAAAAATGAGAATCGAAGAAACAAAGAGTCGAGAGATAGGATCGTACATTCTAATTCCTGAAACTCCCTCTAAGGAGCCTGAGGAGATCAGAATGTCAATTCGAATCCTAAAAGTAGAATGGTAAGGGGATCGATCTAGGCTTAGGTTTCTTTTTCCAAGACTAGGATGGTGATCTCAGAAGGGGCTCCGATCCGAATGGGGGGTCCCCAGTAACCGGTTCCGCGGCTCACGTACAATTGTGTTCCTTCCCATTCGCTTAAGCCGGCTACGAATTTTTGGAAGAGATGAATGAATACGTTCCCCGGGAAGTACTGTCCTCCATGAGTATGACCGGAAAGTTGCAGATGGAATCCCGCCTTGGCCGCTTCGAATATCGAATTGGGTTGGTGAGCTAAAAGAACCTTATAGTGAGCGTCCTCTGCGCCCAAGGAAGCCTGCTTCGGATCCGTTCTATGTCCCGGGATAATTGTATGAGCCTTGTAGTCCGTCACACCTGCAATAGCAAGAGTAGCTCCATTATGCTCTAGTAATTTATTTTGGTTTAATAGAACATGGATGCCCATATCCTGGAGTTCACGGATCCAGGCTAGAACTCCCGAATAATACTCATGATTTCCGGTCACGAAGAAGGTACCGTGTTTGGATTTCAGTCCTTTTAGAGGGCTCACATGGTCTTTCAACATTCCCACAGTCCCATCGACTAGATCTCCCGTTACTGCCACAAGATCCGCTTCCAAGGAATTTGTCTTTCTGACCACTTCTTCCAAGAAGCCACCCTTGATCGTTGGCCCGATATGTATGTCGGAGAGCTGAGCGATCTTGAAACCATGAAGTCCGTCCGGAAGATCCTTTACCTTGATACTGACCTTCTTGATCGAAGGAGTCTTCTTTGCTTGGTACATGCCGAACGCAGTCAAGCCTCCCGCCATTCCGAGTAACGCAAAGGAGGAGAAGCGAGAGATAAAATCCCTTCTAGAGAATCCGGATCCTTCTTCCGTTTGCTTAGGATCGGACTGCAATTTGTCTGTGATGAACAGACTTCCCTTCCAAGCCAGATTTCCCAGATCCCGGAACGCGACGAAGGAAACCAGAATGGTAGAAAAACCCAAGGTAGTGAAGGCAGAATAGGCCCAGAATTTTTGCCAAGGGGTTTCTCGGAAAAGCATACTGAGAATATATGCACTTGGAGTGAGAAGCACCAGAAAAACAACGGCACTCCAGAGAAGAACGGACTGGATCGTATTCAATTCGAAGGGAGCGCTGAGACGACTCGCGGCGTAAGAATATCCTAGAAATAATATTACCGTAAAAACACTGAGAAAAATCACCAATCTTTGCAAATCGAACTCCATCCGAATAGCTCTACATTATCCGACCAAAAAATGGTCTCATAGTTCCGCGAAAATCGCAACTTCCTTCTCTTTCCATGATTTTGTGGCAGAAAGAAATGACAATCCGTTGACTTGGTTCCGGATCTGTGAGAGTCTTGCCCCATCTATGACGAATACCGAATCGGAAGCCAAGAAATACAGGAGCCTTTTAAATACTAGCACGATCCTGAACGCGAACCTGGACCTCTACCAGTTATTGCCTCTGATCATGCTGTATTCCAAGGATCTGTTGGAAGCCGAAGCAAGTTCTCTCTTCCTTCTGGAAGAAAAGGACGGATTCCTCTATTGCGAAGTTGCGTTAGGGGAAAAAGGAGAGATCATACAAAAGTACGCTCGTCTAGAACCCGGCCAAGGGATCGCGGGTTGGGTGGCGAAGGAAAAAAAACCGATCGTTTTAGAAGACGCCTATACGGATCCCAGATTCAATCCCGCCTTAGACCAAAAAACAGGGTTTCGTACCAGATCTCTTGCCTGCGTACCTCTCTTCGTTCAAGACAAGGTTATAGGCACACTCGAAATTTTAAATAAGTCCCAGAATAGAGGCTTCGACTCCTCCGATGTAGAGGTGCTGGCTTCCCTCTCCGAGATCGCAGCCATCGCGATCAAGAATGCGCAGACCCATGAATCCTTGAAAAAAAGAGTATTAGAGCTCAGATTACTTTACGAATTCGAGAAGTTAACCGTAGCCGAAAAAAGCATCCATGAACTGGGGAACTGGCTCTTGGACAAGGTACTCGAATTTTTGGAGGCGAAGGCAGGCACGATCTATATCGCAGATCCTACTTTAGAAGTGCTACGGATCCTTGCCGCTAGGGGAATTCCGGAAGATGCGATCAACAATATACAAGTACCATACGGAGAAGGAATTTCCGGCTGGGTCGCAAAAGAAAAGCAGAGCCTTCTGATCCAAAGTCTGGACGAGGATCCGAGATATGATCAAAGCGCTAAATACAAGTTCGAGGCAAATTCACTCATCTCCGCTCCATTGCTGTACAGGGATGAGCTCCTCGGAGTCATCAGCGTAAACAATAAGTATTCCGGATTCGCGTTTACCAATGCGGATCTGGAAATGTTAGGTGCAATTGCAAATCGACTCAGCGTTACCATTAAGAATGCGAATCTATTCCACAAGGTAATGGATACAGATAGGGAATTGAAACGAGCAAGAGAAGTGATGCATAAGATCCTTCCTTCTTCCCTGCCGTATATACCGGGCTTGGATTTCGGATTACAGCATATTCCGTACGACAATGTAGGCGGAGACTTTTACAATGTGATCAAGTTGGATGAGAACAGATCCGCAGTACTCATCGCGGACGTTTCCGGACATGGGCTCTCCGCTTCTGTCGTGGCAACGGTCATACATACGGTTATGGAGACCTTCGATCACGATACTCTTTGTAGTCCTTCCAAATTCTTTACCGCACTCAATTTTGCCTTATACAATAAGCTGGCGGGAAATTTCCTAACTGCATTCTACGGAGTGATCCATACCGGAACAAACACATTATGTTATTCGAATGCTGGCCACAATCCTCCCATCCTCTACAGAAAAGGAGAAGGTACATCATCTCATCTGGAAACAAAAGGCAAACTGGTAGGAGTGATCCCGGACCTATTCTTCGAAGAATATGTGACCGGTTTCTCGCTTCAAGATAGACTCGTAATGTATACGGACGGACTGACGGAGCATTCAAACGGAGACAGAACCAGAAGATATAGCGAAGACCTATTGACCCTCGCGGTACGAACTCATTCCCAATCTTCTGCGGGAGAAGCCTCTTCTGCACTCATCAAAGAATGCAGGACCTATTGCCATAGATCCGACTTCGAAGACGACGTAACTTTGCTGATAGTGGATCGGATCTAAACTCGGATCATCAATCATCCGATCCAGTCGATCTAACAAGCGATTTGATTAGATGGATCGGTATCTTCTTCCGAAAATATCTAACGGACTAGGACCGATCAGATCTTGGAAAAACGAGTGATCGTTTCCGGCAGGATCCCGAATACATGGTCCATCGCCGCCAATCTCCAGTCTTCTCTGCTCGGATAGAACATCTCTCTGAATTCTTCTTTGACCCGATTGGTAGAAGATTCCGATCTCGAACCCTGGAACCGGATCCGATTCTCGCTGATCATTAGAAAGCTGCTCTTCAAGGCTCCCGACATATCTATATTCCCGTTCGTGCCGAGCTCTACTGTGATCGGAAATAGATCCTTGTCCTTCCCGAAAATCTTGCCGAAGAAATCGGTAAAGTCTCCCGACGTACGATAGAAGTCCTCTTCTCCCTCGTTCAATAAAAGACCGAAGTCCCCGAATACCTTTCTCAGATTCTTGTCTTCTTTGGAACCGGGAGGAGCGTTTTGCATGAGGCTGAGCCCATTTTTTTCTCCGTATCCAGTATGGAAATCCAAGACCAGGACTTGATCATACGGCTTAAGGACCTTCTTAAAGAACTTACGCAGACGACGAACCACCGGTTCCGGTTTTCTTCCTCCGTAGTAGATCCCTTTCGGGAATTCATACTGCCCATTGACTGCGGCATCTAGAACGTACTTGGCCCCGAACCTCGCTACGACTCCAAAGAATCGGATCACAAAAAGTGCATATTCGAAGATATAATTCGTAAATGGAGTCCCCGGATTCAGGAAGGTTTGGATCTTTCGATACTTCTTATTCTTAAATCTCTTATGCAACTTTTCTCTTTTCAAGGCGAAGTTGCGATTTAGATCCACATTGCTTTCGTTTACCCTAAGCTGGTTCTTGAAACCGTGAGCGTTGATCCCATGGATCAAAAGAAAATCCACATTCTTAGGTAGCTTAAATGCACTCTTTTCATCCAAAAGGAATTCCTCTATCCATCTCCTCTGGAAGGCAGATCCGGCATAACCCTCAATTCCATGAATGCCGGAACTCATTACTACGATCCGTTTTGCAGGTTCCTTCTTTTGCCCCAGAAAATAGGTATCGACCTCTCCCCCGCCTTTTGGGATGTCCAAGGTCTCAAATTGAAAATGCCGAAATCTGGCCTTGAGTTGCTTTTTATAGGATACGAAGGCCTTTCTACAAGCCTCGTAGGTCTCCAGATAGTATGAAAGAACGTCCACTCTCTGAAAGATTTCTGGCCCGCCAGTTTGGTCCAAAGAAATTCTTTCTTTTGGATTACGATTTGATGAATGTTTTTAAACTAGAGTCCAGAAGAAGGAGCCGGATTTCTCCGTATCCGAGTGCATCTTTGACCGAAAGCCACCGTTCTTCGTGCCGGTTCTTATCCTTGCCCATCCGTTTTTGTTAAGATCCCAATCCAGTTCATCACAAATAACGGCCCGACTTAAAGCCAAATATCGTAAGAAAAAGGCTCTCTCAAAACAAAACTGCCGCAGGATAGAGAATCTATAAGTTACATTATATTTTCATTAAGTATTAATTTCTCTATGTTCGATACGGGAGCAACTTATCCCTTCCGTGATAAACAAAATAAATATGTACGATTAATCCTTAAGCAGTATAAAAGAAATTCTATATAAACCGCTCGTTATATTACATGCAATTTTTTTAAAATTATTTTTTGGAAAGTTTGAAAGAAGCAAGAACCATCATCTGTCTAACCTAGTACCTTAAGGAGGTATGAACATGGATACAGTGACCATCTTCGCATTAGCGCTTTTGGCTGTTCCTGTGTTTGCCCGGTTTGCCCGAGTATCAAAGGATGCGATGAACCGTTATCACCTGATCGGACTAGGAGGTCTCTTCCTAATTCTTGGTGAAGCTACGAAGATCACTGCGGTTAAGGTAACACCTATCGCTTCTGTTCTTCCGATGATCGACATCGCAACTGCGATCCTAGCTTACGCGGGGGTACTTTTCGGGGTAGTATGGCTATCGCTCTACTACGTCAAACACCCGAACGAAATCTAAAAAGGATCCTCCTAAACGAAAAGGAATGGAAGGCGGGACATTGTCCCGCCTTTTTTCGTTTGAAAAGACCGAGCCGTACTGATCTCTGTTATATGTGGATCTCGAAATCAAACGTCCAGAAGGCAAACATTCCATAGTCTATGTCGCGGATCCGATCTGCACCTGGTGTTACGGATTTGCCCCTATCTTCCAAAAGATCCGTGAAAAATACTCCGACAAGATCGATTTTACTCTCGTTTTAGGCGGACTCCGTTATGGCCAAGAAGTAGAAGCATTTACGGAAGAGGTCACTGATAAACTCAAATATCTATGGAAAGAAGTAGAGAGAATATCGAAACGCAGCTTCCATTATGAGATCCTAAAGGATAGATCCATCTTATATGATTCGGAACCTGGATCCAGAGCAGTCATTACCGCCCAAAGATTGGACCCAAAGATATCCTTTGCTTATTTAGATCGATTGTCGGAGAGCTTTCACGCACAAGGAAAGAATCCGAACGATTTTCAGAACTATTTGGATATCGCGGAGGAGTTCTCTCTTTCTCCCCAAGAATTCCAGGAAGTCTATCAGAGAGAAGAGACCCTTTTGGAAACAAGGAACGATTTCAATTACGGGTATATCTTGGGAGTTACCGGATTTCCTTGCTTGGTCTTTTCGGATGGGATCGATAGAGGGATCTTAACCAAAGGATTTCTTCCTTTTTCGGAAGTGGATGAGATCTTATCCGACTATTTCAGATCGATCGGAACGTTTTGATCTTTCTTCTTAGGATGGCAGTCTGCTTCCGGATCTTTTCTCATTCTCATTCAAACAGCATCATTTTATAGGATCCTGAAAAAGAAGCTTAGGACGAGGAGCCCGTCCTAAACCCAGAATGATTATCTAACTATGATCAATTTGGTCTCTTCTTCCAAGAATGCTTCCGCAGCATTGGACCAGGCTGCCTTGCGGGTCGTGACCTTGGAAGGATCGTATCCTGCTTCCACTTCTCTCAGTATTTCCGGGATCCATTCTCTGGACCTCACTCTTCCGATCTTGAGTGTTGCTCCATTATTATATAATTCTAAATAAGGAATGGGAACGCTATTCGTCCAGAAGATGGATGCCGAGGAGAATATTCCCTCTATTCCGACGGATCTAAGCCCGCACTCCCAACCTTCCCCGGTCCCGTTCGCTTCCGCTACGATATCGAATTTACCGAAGCTCTTCGGCATGCTCGTCACCTTCTCCACCTTGACCCCATACGATTCCGCTATATCCAAACGCTTATTGTCGGAATCCAGATACACAACCTCGGGAGAGCCCATATGCTTTGCGAGCGCAGCGGTATATAGACCGATACTGGATGCAAATCCGCCTAGGACCAGAACCGATCTGTCCTTATTCTCTTTTAAGGCAAGTCCTGCGAGCTTCCAAGCCTCTACAATATTATCGCTGATACTTGCGATTGCAGTCGGGTCGATCTTGGAGGAGAAGGGAACCAACATCTCCTTTGCATAAGGAACCAAGATAAGATCGGATAACGCTCCGCCATATTCCTTAGCGCCCTTTCCCATACCATAAGCACTCGTATGAGGAACGGAACTGCAACTCTTAGTAAGACCGGATTCGCAATGTGCACAATGACCGCAAGAGATCTGGAATGGGACCGCAACCCTCATTCCCTTCGGATAAGAAGAAGAAATATCCTCGCTTACTTCTAGGATCTCTCCCACGAATTCATGTCCTACAGGAAAAGGAGGTCGAAACAACGTCTGTCCTCTCAGGATAGGAAGATCCAGATCACACCTAGCCACAGCCATGGGACGGACCAAGGCCTGGTTTGCCCCGGTGATCTTAGGTTCGGGAACTTCCACCCAGTCCAATCGATTTCTCTTTGTGAACTGTAACTGTTGCATATCCTTCTCCGGATAGACCAGACGGTCTATTTATGTAATTCCCAAGAAGAATATAGATAGACTAACTGGTCTATCATTTTATTTTTGCCCTATGAAAAAAACGAGAACGACAGAAGCCAAACCGGAAGGTCCATATGAAAGGATCGCCGAGACGGCTGTGAGGCTCATGTATGCGCAAGGATATGCGGGGACTTCTATCAACCAGGTGATTGACGAGTCTTCTTCTCATAAGGCCAGCTTCTATCGTTACTTCCAAACCAAGGAAGATCTAGGCAAAGAATATATCAAGAGGCAGGGTCAGGACTTTAGGGAGGTCTGGGAGAGACTCATGGAAAAGTCCAAGGATCCGGAAGATTTCATCGGTCGCTGGATGGCACTTCTCAAGAAGCAAGTAAAGATGCAGAAATATTTCGGCTGCCCCTTGGCCAGATTCATGGGAAGCCTAGACCGCCCCGATCCGGAATGGGCCAAACTAAGTTCTGACGTGCTCGGGTCTTGGATCGCGTGCTTGGAGAATTATTTCGAAAGGAATAAAGAGAGATCCCTTCTTCCTTCTTCCTTTCCTTCTAGAAGAAAGGCGGAACTATTCCTAAAACTATTCCAAGGCAATTCCCAATTCTATGTGATGACCCATGATCCGTCCTATTTCCAAGAATTGGAAGATGAGATGATGAGAGAGTTAAAGTCTGCTCAATAAGGGAACTCATAGAAAGAGAGTTATGATCCGTTTCAGCAAAATTGCTATCCAAAAAATAGGGTTCCGACTTACTAAAATAGATATATTCAAAAAATAGAATTTAAATCTTGATCTTCTTTAAAGGCTTTCGGACTTTCTTTCCCTTTAGCCTTACGATCTTGCCCGGAGCACCTACTACTGTGCAATCGTCCGGAATATCATGGTCGATCACTACAGCTTCGGCCCCGATCTTTACATTATTCCCCACGGTGACCGGACCCAGGACTGTGGCCCTGGCACCGATCAGAACATTGTTCCCTATGGTAGGATGACGTTTTCCTTGGTGGTTGCCAGTCCCTCCTAAAGTCACTCCGTGAAATAGAATGCAATCATCGCCTATAACCGCAGTCCCGCCGATCACTATGCCCATTCCATGATCTATAAAAAGGCCGCTTCCTATCTTGGCCCCGGGATGGATCTCTATCCCGGTAAGAAAACGGGAGAATTGGGAAACAAATCGAGCCAGGAACTTTAAGTGGATCTTATATAAAGGATATGCAATATACTTATGTAAGAAGATGGCATGCAGTCCCGGATACAATAGGAACTCCAATCCCCTGGCTGCAGGATCGTTTTTGAGGATCGCTTGTACTTCTCTGATCATTCTAAACCAGAAATCGGATTATCTTCCGCCCCTTCTGTCGGAGCGAGAATCCCTATGATGATCTTCCTTCGTTTCCTTCTTCGCTACGTAATTCGCCAAAGAAAGAATGGCCCCTCCCCAGAAGGCAGCCCAGAAACCGGGCACGAAGATCTTTCCAGGGAACAGTGTACTGATCCATAGTAAGACGATCGCGTTTACTACGAGTCCTGCCACTCCCAAGGTAAGTAAATAGACTAGGTAGCCCACTCCCAAGGTGACGAGCACCAAAAACCAACGGAGTAGAAAGTTCAAGAACCCGAAGAATAGAACGATAACGATCGCATCCCAGAGTTTTCCGCTCACGCTAAAATCGGAATCGATAAGCGGGAATACGAAGATCACCACCAAGGATTGAAGTAAGATGGAAAATATGAATTGGAACATCCAGTTTCCTTAGATAGTAGTGTCCAAGAACTGTCCCAGATTTGGAGGGAGACCCCCAGGAGGAACTACCATGGTTTGAGGTTGTACAATCGCATTATCTGAGACGGAGGCGACTTCTCTAGGTTGGTCCCCAACCAGAGCAGGAGCGCTCGAATCGGAATACAAGATTTGCCTGGATCCGACAGCCATATAAGGCATATTCTACTTCCTAAAGGATACTTTCCTTTATTAGACGAATTCGAAAACTAAAATATGAGAGAGTTAAGTAGGATTAGCCTTCTACAATCAGGCCACAATCCATTTTTTCCACCACGAAACCCGTGATAAAAAGAGGATAGATCATATAAGTAACAAGCCCCAATGCGATCGAGAACCCGCTAGCGGGGATATCCTTTTGGCCGGTAGGAGAGAAATAGATCTTAACGGAACGGAATTGCTTACTCAGATTCGAGGCGGAGCTCTCTTTGATCCCAAGTCCACAGTTATGAGAGAGTTTATTTCCTTCGATCAGGAGATAGATCTCTTTTCTTCCGTACTTATAACTTTGTTTTCTGGTAACCGTTCCTTCTAGTTCCAGTTCTTTTGCCCTCGCCCCGTTCCCGACTAACAAGGGAAATCTTGCATATTCCCTGTCCGCTCTCCGATCCTTTCCTTCAACTCCCGTAAAGAAAGTGGCCATCACAGTCTTTGCATTGTATTCTTGATCGTCCTCGAACTGGACTAGGATTGGCATCTCGGCTCGGTTGAGTTCTAAGACCGGTAAGTCCATAGAATCCAACTTCTTTTCCGCACCGGAACAGTTCAAAAGAGAAAGGGAAACTAAGAACAATAAGAAAAGAACTCGTTGAAAAAAGGAGACCATGTAAGAAACCCGACCCTTCAAAAAATATCCCAAAACTTATCCTGTCCAGCAAAAACTTTCCTAAAAAGTGAGAGTGGAATTTTCGAGATCCCGTAATTTAGATTTACAATCGATTTCGACTCATTAAAGTTTAGCTCGTTGTATCGCGTTATATCTCATGCAAATCCTTTGAGATCCGGATCGATCCCGATCTACTTCAGCCTATTCATTCTAGTTTCTTGCTCTTCCTTTCCCAAAAGCGAAAGATCCATGCTTTCCCCGGACCATAGATACTATCTTATCTATACGAACGAAGAAGGCCATACGTACGAAGCGAACCTGAGCATGCAAACGCTCCACAAAGACGCGTTAACCGATATCGAAAAATTCGAAAAAGAAACATTAGATCCTCTCAAAGTCACTTATGAACAGAGATTAAAAGACGTATCTACTTATGCTGCGGAGTTAAAAAAGGAAAGTACTTCTCTCGTCCGGAGGTTAGGAGGAGTGCTTGCTGTCGCTCTGATCACTCCAGTTCCGGGTGCCTTTGAAACCGCTCTGACAGTCGGGCTGATCTATGTGGCGTATAAGAAGTTTACCGAAAAACCGGGAGCCGCAGAAAGAAAGAAGCATGTGGAGTTCCTGATCGGAGAATGTGAGAACGCGGAAAACAGTTTGGAAGAGTTCAAAGACAAATATCTAAATCCATTCTCCGCAAAATGGAGAAAGGAATTTGAGAAGGACTCGAATCATTATGTAAGCGCAGAAAACGAGACCGACATACGCATCTTGGATATCGTAGTAGAGAAGTATGTTATAGACAAGGCTTGGATCAAAAGAAACGGGGACTGGGAGATCAAATCTTCTCTAGAGCATTGTAAGAGAGAAACTCAGGAAGAAAAAGATAGTCGGAACCAAGAGCAAGAAAAGAAATGGAGAAAGAATGGACCCAAGACTCCAAACCGCGTTGAACCACTTAAAGCAGGGAAACTCTGAGCTAGCGAAATCGGTTCTTGAGGCTTGGACGGAACAGGAACCAGAAAACCCAAATGCATTCTTTCATTACGGAATGTGCCTCTCTCAGTTAGGAGAATTGGCCCATGCAGAAATGAGATTGCAAGAATGCATTCGCTTGGAACCGGCTCATGTGCAGGCTTGGGTAGGACTGGGAGTCTTATTTGCCAGAAAGAAGGACAAGCCCAAGGCAGAATTCCATTTATCCAAGGCCTTGGAACTGGACGATACGGACGTATTTGCAAAGAAGAACCTGGCCGCTGTCTATACAGGCGCCTCCAAATTCGATCAGGCGTTGGCATTACTCAAGGATCTTCCGGATTCGGAACTTACGGATCCTCCTACATTATATGCATTAGCAATTTGTTATGTTCGAACCGATCGGTTTGAAAAGGCCAGGGAGATCTTCCAAAAATTGGAAGCTGTGGGAGTCCCTGACCAAGTCAAAAAAGAATACGTCCAACTCAAACAGCTCTTGGAAGAGAGACAGTTCGAGAGAGGAGGCATTTGGAGCTTCTTACAAAAAGAAGAAGAGGAAGACTAGACCTTCTTCCATTTCCCATCCGGATTTTTTCTTTTCTACTTGACTTCTTCTTGTCGTTTACCGAGTCTAAAAGTATACGTATGGCGCAAACATCCTTTAAAGCCAATTTGCTAGGACTCCTCCTCCTTCTACTCAGAAGCTGAGAGGAGCTATTAGGATATTGCGTATGCAAAAACCCGCTCCTCTCGAGCGGGTTTTTTTGTATCTGGGCTCCCGTCCCGACAAAAATCCCGCTTCGGGGACGGCAAAAAAGAGAAGCCCATGGAACAAACAACGAATACAAACCTGATATCTTCTTATCCTTCCATCCAAGAGATGGTCGTGCCCGGCCAAGGCTTGCGAACTCCACCTAGGTCTCCCTTCTTCATGGATGTGACTCTGAGAGATGGGAACCAAGCACTTCGTAAGCCTTGGAACCTGCAAGAAAAGGAGATCATCTTCAAGCAGCTATTGAAACTGGGAGTACAAGGGATCGAAGTAGGTTTCGCTTCTGCGAGCCATCAGGATTTCGAGGCTTGCTCGCATCTGGCTTCTTTAGCTCCGGAGAATGTGGCGATCTCCAGTCTTTCCAGAGCAGTGGAGAAGGAAATAGATCTTTCTTGGGAGGCGATCCGAAAGGCACCTCGTCCGCGCATCCATATAGTCTATCCGATCAGCGATTTCACGATCCGAAACGTTCTAGGGCTGACCGAAAAACAAGTTAAAGAAAATATAATACGATCTGTTTCTTATGCACGCAAACTTGCGGGAAATTTCGGAGAAGTTCAATTCTCCGGAGAACATTTCGGGGATTCCTTAGAGAATATGGAATTTACCATTGAGGCATTCCAAGCCGCCTTGGATGCGGGAGCGGATGTAGTCAATCTTCCCAACACAGTCGAAAGATATCGGCCGTACTTGTTCGTAGCCATGGTGAGAAAGGTTGCGGAGTCCCTTCCCCAAGGAACCAATATCTCCGTCCATACCCATAACGATCTGGGCATGGCTACTGCTACCACTGTGGAGAGCTTCTTTGCGGGAGCAGTCCAATTGGAAACCGCGTTGAACGGCTTGGGAGAAAGAGCAGGCAACACGAATACATACGAAGTAGCGATTGCTCTTCATAATTGCGGAGTGAAAGTGGATCTGAACTTACAGGCGATCTATGAGACTTCTCGCATTGTCTCTCGCATGTCCCAGGTACCGATCCATGAAAAGGCGCCCTTGATCGGAGAAGACGTGGTGGCACACAGAAGTGGGATCCACCAAGACGGAGTTTCTAAGACAAAGGACATGAAGAAGGGAGCATACCGCGCCTTCGACGCGGATCTGATCGGTCGTCCGGAAGGAGATAGGATCGCATTCACCAGCCAATCCGGAAAATCGGCAGTCTATGAAATCCTGACCCAATCCGGCATCTCCATTTCGAAAGAAGAAGCCTCGAAGCTACAGCCTATCCTGAAAGCATTATCGGAACAATCGGGAGGAGGAGAATTGGCGATCGAAGAGATCCAAGATGAACTGGAGAAGATGAGACTATTGCCGAATCCGGAATAAGATCGATGATGATAGTTGATCTGTACCGTGCCTTGGGTCAGGTTTCTACGTAGATCGTTTATATAAGAATAGGAAGTCGTTTGCAATATAATCCTGGTTAAATTCGGGCGATATTGCATAATGATCCGAAATATGGGAATCAGAAGAGAGATCCTAATCCTATCCTTAGTAAGCATCTTCGCAACCGGAACCTTATCCGCATTACAATATCTTAATTTATCTTTCGAATGGCACGATGCCGGGACTATGATCCATATACCCGGCATTTCCCCTTCGGTCCATTTTTTACCTTCTTATGAGCATAGTACCAATTTCTTAGCGGAACATTTTTCTCCTGTATTTTTACTCTTGTTCCCCTACTTCCAGATATTTCCCTATTTAGAAGCATGGCTGATCATGCAGGTCTTTGTGATCGCATTCGGGATCTGTATTTTCTATCTTTATTGCAACGAGATCACATCCGACTCACGAGTCTCACTGCTTGCAAGTTTGGCGTTACTTCTCAACCCGTACTTGATCCATTCCCATTTATATCCTCATTTTGAGATCCTATATGTATTCTTTTTGCCTTTATTCCTACTATTAGCTGTCCGAAATGAGCTTGGATTATCCATACTAGCACTCATTGGGATCCTGATCGTAAAAGAAGACGGGTGGATCTACTCGATTTGCGCCTCAGTGATCTTACTTCGCAAAGTTCGGCTCAAAACAGTGATCATTTATATCTCTGTTTCTTTACTCTATTTCCTGTTGTTCATCAAACTCGGCTCAGCTCTTCTTTTTCCAGTCAGAGTAGATTCCTTCGCGATGCGCTGGGGCAAAAGCGAAACCGAATATCTGAAAGATTTGCTTTTTCATCCGATACTCTACTTGAAGTTGCTATGGTCGGGACAAGGGAAATATTTGTTATTGAGTGTTCTCGGAATTCCTTTGCTGGCAGGCTGGAGGTCTATTCCCGGTTGGATCATTTCCATATTGTGGATGAGTTCAATCAGTTTAGACAGGGCTTTCTTATCATTTTATTATGGCTTACCTCCATTACTTATCCTTTATGCGAGTGTGCCATTTGCTTTCGTTCATATAAAAGATCTCTCCGAAAGACTCAGTCGGTTAAAAATCCCGAATAGTACGATAAATATGACGATCGCAACCGCTTTGCTATTCGTGTCAGTAAGCCTTTGCATAAAACCGGGAACTTATATTTCGCGGGGCCCGAATATAGCCGAATTGTCTCAGGAACTAAGAACTTATCAAACGGACAAGTTAAGCACTCTCGCCAAGTTACACTCGATAAGAAAAGAATGCTTTAGCAGTATGTTCGTTTCTTTTAAGATCGCTCCCTACTTGTTTTGTGGGAATGAGATCAGGATCCCGTATAAGGATTGGGAAAAAGTCCGAAAGGGAGAATTTCAACCCGAACTAGTAGTACTGGCTACGGAAGACAAAGAGCCCTTATTACAAGGGAGTTCTAAGAAAGAAATGATTGGATTTTTCGATTCTAATGCAAAGTATGCGAGAAGAGAAAACGGGCAAGGTCTCGCAGTTTGGATAAAAAAGTAAGGACTTATACGTCCTCTCGTTTTACGATCCCGTAAAAGATGATATTGTCCAACTCTTGCACCAGATCTCGGATCGAGTATGGTGTTTGAGCCAGGAAATTCGGATCGAACATTGCTTCGGAAGAAGCGGAATGGATCAAAAGTACGATATCCGGATTCACATCGGGACGAATATCCCCGTTCTTAATTCCAGCCTCTATCATCGCTCTCATAGTGCGATTGACATTTGCTTCTTTCATCGCATGAAAATGCTTCCAAAGATCAGGGGCCTGGTCTCTGATCTCTCTCAGGAACTCATTCATTCCGTGAGGGATCTCGGACGAGAGACAGGTTCTCATGGCCTGGATCTTTTCTTTGATGCTGCGGGTAGGATCTTCGTGAATGGTGCGGATCTTGCCGTGAATTCGAAGATGCTTGTCCGTCATGACCGCTTTCAACAATTCGTATTTGTTCGCAAAATGTTTGTATAACGTCTTGCGGCTGATCCGAAGAGTTCTAGCGATCTCTTCCATACGAGTCTTCGCAAAACCGTATCGCAGAAATAGCTCAAACGATTTTTCGAAGATCCTTTGGCGGACCTCATCTTTCTCTACAGTTAACTCTTGTTCCACAGCGGTTTGCACTTTCTTGTCCCCCTCACTCATAGGAAACGATTTACCAGTCGTCAACTGTTTAATCTTTTCCTCTTCCTCTCTCTATTATGCCATATAGGATGATATTGTCCAGTTCTCGGACATCTTCCCGACGATCGGTCGGGTTTCCTTCCTGTCCAGACAACGCTTCTGAACAAGCGTTTAACACCATAACCAATAGATCAGGATGTAAATCCTCTCTAATCTCGCCTAAAGCCTTACCCTCTTCGAGCAAGGCGGCAATCTCAGTATCTATTAATTCGACCCTATTTTCTCGGATAATTCTCCATATTTCTGGGATCTGATCCCGCAATTCTTTCCTAAGAAAGATATGATCCGGCTTTGCTATATCCAACAACTCTTCCTGAACTTTCTTCATTCTTTTTGGAAAGCCGCTAGTACGATCCAATCGGATCCTCCTGATCCGCTTTGCGATCCCAGTCTGATTGTGTAAAGCTGCTGCTTTCAAAACCTCATCCTTATTCGGGAAGAATTGATACAGAGTCTTCTTCGCAATCTTACAAGCGCTGGCCAGATCCTCCATACGAGTCTTCGCATAACCTTGGTCTAGAAAGATACTCGTGGCTCCGTTTAAGATACGGAGCCTGAGTTTTTCCTTTCCCAAATCCATTTCGATTAAGCGTCCGGATTAGGTGAATTCCTGCGAACCATTTGGTTCAGCTTTTCGATATAAGAGAACGCAGCAGGAACTACCACTAAGGTAAGCACCGTCGAAGAGATCAATCCTCCGATGATCGCAACACCCATACTAGTTCTCTGCTTAGAAGCCTCGTTCAATCCGATCGCGATCGGCGCCATCCCCGCAATCAAAGCGAAGGAAGTCATAAGGATCGGACGAAGACGTTCTCTTCCCGCTTCTATGATCGCTTCCTTCATTTCCACCCCTCTTTGTATGAGCTGGTTCGTGAAGTCTACGAGAAGGATCGAGTTCTTGGTCGCAACACCGATGAGCATGATCAGACCGATCATGGAGAAGATATCCAAGGACTTTTGTGTTAAGAAGAGAGCGATGAAAGCTCCGCAAAGCGCAAGAGGTAATACCAACATGATCGCGATCGGAGTGATAAAGCTCTCATACAAGGAGGCAAGCACCATATAGATGAAGAGCACTCCTAGTCCCATTGCAATTCCTAAGGAAGTTCCCATTTCCTTAAAGTTCTCCGCCTGCCCCGTATAACCGATTCGGACTCCCGGAGGAAGAGGAAGTTCCGTTTGCGTTAGCTTGGTAACTTCTTCCATGGCTCCTCCCATTCCAGGTCCGCCAGGATTTACGTCCGCATAGATCTCTACGGATTGGTTCCTGTTCATCCGGTTGATGGTTGCGAGTCCAGTGGTTTCTTCTGCGGAAGCTACGTTCTGGATCGGGATCATCATATTATTGAAGTTTGGAACGAAGGAATTATAGAAGTTATCCTTCAGGTCCCTCTGCCCTTCTTTCAATCGAACGCGAATATCGTATTCCACTCCGTTCTCACGAAAGACTGCTGGAGTAGTTCCTTCTACCAGGGTTCTGAGCTCGTTACCGATCACGGTTCCAGGAATTCCGAGAAGGACCTCTCTTTCCCGGTTTGGTACAACTCTGAATTCGGGAGCACCCGCTCTATAGCTTGTGTCCACATCCAGAAGAGCTTTAGAATCTTTTAATTTATTGAATAGCTTGCGGGAATATTCTTCCACAACCTTGCCGTTCTGACCGCTGACCACGAGAGTGAAAGGTCTTTGTCCTCCTCCCACATTATCCACGTCTTTTACGATCGGGTTTGCAAAGGAGAAAGATTCCAATTCCTTACGAAGGGTATCCTTGAACTCCGAAGTATTCATGGTCCTTTCTTTCGCAGGGATCATCTCGACGAACATGGTGGCGGTCCTGTTCGTATTGAACATGGCGACCAACTTGATCTCTTTATGAGCGGCAAGATTACGATACACATCCTGTGCGACTTCTGCCATACGTTGCACGGAAGTTCCAGGAGGCATGTCCAGCGTTACCTGGAATTTACCTTGGTCCTGAGCAGGCAAGAATGTCTTAGGAATGAACTTAGTAAGCACCAAGCTCGCTACAAAGATCAGGATCGCTCCACTCAGGATGAAGATAGGTCTCTTCAAGGTGAATTTCAGTACGGAAGCGTATAGATTCTCCAACATAGTTTGGAACGTATTGAACTTACTTAAAACATAATCCAAACCCTTCTCTACCGGAGAAAGAACAGTGCCGAGCACCTTGAATACAAGTTTCAAGATCTGTAATGGAAGACCAAGAACTGTCGCCACGATCCCCTTCGGTTTTTCCTGAGCTCTGATCTTGGAGAACGCGATCTCTTCCAAAGGAGTGGTTTCCGGTTTCTTTTTCTTCTTACCGTTAGAAGGTATAGAAGTAAATTCTGCGCTCGAAGAAGAATGAGAAGCGCCATTTCCTGCGTGAGCCGCGGAGATCTTTCCTCCGAAATAAGCGGAAAGCATCGGAGCGATCGTTAACGCATCATAGAGAGAGATCAATAGAGCGAAGCAAACCGTTAATCCGAACTCTCTTAAGAACTGTCCTACCACACCGCTTACGAAAGCGATCGGCAAGAAAACTGCGATCACTGTCATAGTAGTCGCGATCACAGCAAGAGTTACTTCTTTGGTTCCTTCTGTAGAAGCTTCTCTAGGAGATTTACCCATCTCTCTATGTCGGAAGATATTCTCCCGAACCACGATTGCGTCGTCGATGAGAAGACCCACGGCCAAGCTCAATGCAAGAAGGGTCATCACGTTCACTGTGAATCCCGCAACTGCCATCAAGATAAACGCTCCTAAAAGGGAGTTTGGAAGAGCAAGCCCTGTGATCACAGTAGATCGAACGCTTCCTAAGAAGAGTAGAACCACTACGATCGTAAGTGCGATCCCTATGATAATGGTCTCTTTTACGTCGTAGATATTATCGTCAATCTGAATGGAGTTATCGTTCGCGATGGAAAGTATTGCATGTCCATCCCTGCGCGCGAGTTCCTTGTTGAGGTCCTCTACTCTCTTCTTCACTTCCTTAGCCACTGCTACTGTGTTGGCTCCGGATTGTTTGAATACGAGAAGGAAGACCGCCTTCTTACCGTTAAAATACGCTCGAGTGGTTTCGTCTTCCAGAGTGTCGGTTACTTGCCCGAGCTGCCCTATCTTAACAGGAACTTCGTTCCCGAAGAGAGAGATCGGAGTATCTCTGATCTCTTGTGGGGATTTAAATTCGTTGATGGTCCTGTAAACAAGCTCTGAGTCCGACTTACTCACTTTACCTGCGGGAATATTCGTACCACCGGAAGCGAGTCGGTTCGAGACCACAGAAGCCGGGATCATGTGTTGCTTTAATTTTTGTCTATCCAGCTCCACATGGATCTCTCTCTTTCTACCGCCATAAATGGTGATGTTTCCCACATCCTTAGCGGTCAAAAGATTCTGTTTGATCTCTTCGTTCGCAATATCGTAGATCTGAGCCTCGGTCAGTTCCGCATTCAATGCGAGAATAATGATCGGCTGATCGGCAGGGTCTATCCTACGAATGACAGGTTCTTTGATATCGTTCGGGAGCTTCGGTTTTACCGCGGACACCTTGTCCCGGATCTGCTGCTCCGCATATTTCACATCTGTTTCCAAAGTGAATTCGACGATCACGACGCCCGCACCTTCGTTACAGGTAGAACGGATCCGCTTTACACCGGAAATCGTAGAGAGTTCGTCTTCGACCGGTTTAGCGATGAGGGTCTCGATCTCGTTTGGAGCCGCACCAGGATAAGGAACGGTGACGGTCACGACCGGGATCGTTACGTTAGGAAATAAGTCCACTCCCAACTTGTTCAGGGATAGATATCCCGTCACAAGGATAATGAGAACGGTACAGGTGATGAAAATCGGTCGTTTGATCGACAGTTCTGCAAAATTCATTTTTTGTCTCCGTCTGTTTGGTTCAGAACCTCATCCACATCCAATCCGTGTTTACGGAATAGCGTACCTTTAGAGAGTTCATATTGAACAAGAGCTGTGTTATAATTTACTTTCGCTTGCATGAGTCCGTATCTGGCTTGCGCCACCAGATCCAACGCGTTTTTGACATTCACGGAAGTTGCCCTTCCGTATTGGTATCTCGGAAGGATCCCAGAGTAGAACTTTTCCGCTTGGGTTAAATTCTTCTTAGACTCTTCCATAACAGTGTACGTGGTCTTGATCCTTTCTAGACCTTGTTTCACATCAGTTTTAACTTGCTCCCTGGTTTGATCATAGAGCATATCTATTTTTCTGCTCTGAGTGAGAGAATTTCTATATTCCGCTCTAGCGGTATCGTTACCTAGCGGGTAGTCCATTTTGATCTCTGCGGAATTCTGTCCGTACCTGCCGGCCGTAATCCCATTGAAACTTTGAGGGAATTCCCGATCGTACTGGCGCATATTATACGTTCCACTCACATAAAGAGAAGGTAATAATCCGTTCTTTGCAATTTCCAGTGAGGATGTAGCATTTTGTTTTTGTAATGCAATGCTCCTGAAATCGTACCGATTGATGAAGGCCTCTCCGAGCTCGTCTTCTTCTCCTCTTAAAGCGGGAAGGGAATCTTCCATATGCATCGCAATACTCATCCTAGTTTCCGGATCCTTTCCAAGAGAGACTAAAAGGTCCCGACGAGCCCTATCCTTCTCCAGCTTAGCCTGTCTGAGTTGGTTCTCTGCGGAGATCATAAGAGCGCTCCATTGTCCGGACTCATAATCCTCCGCAACTCCCAATCGGACCTTGGATGAAGTGATGTCCTTTACGGTTTTTACACTTCGTACTAAAAGCTCCGCAGTTTTCTGGTTCTCGTCCGCCAAGGAAAGATTCCAAAAAGATAATAGAGACTGGACTACTGATCTGGAGAGAGTGTTCATCGCGTCCAGCCTACGGACGGAGGTCATTCTGCGGCTGATCTCATAGGATCTTTTTTGCTGGTACCCGAATACGTTCTTTAAGAGATCCTGTTTGAGAGTGAACCCTATATTCGCAAAATGTAAACTTGGCTGAGCGAATTGCTGCGCAACAGTTCCTATCTGTTCCGGTCTCTTACCCGCATCCGTTTCGAAACGGTTGTCGGAAACGGTGAGATTGGTCGTTGTTCCTGTAGTGAATGCCTTGGAAAGACCGCCCGAGATAGTATTACTAGTAATTTCCCTACCTTGCAGATTGAACTGAGGCAAAGGAAGATTACTCGTCTTCGTAGTATTGGCGCTTAGGGTCCCGATAAAATTATACTTACCGTTTTCCTTTTCCCAATCGTATTCGGAATTCTCCAGATCCAAGCGAGCCAGTTTTGCCTGCACTGAGTTCTCCAAAGAATAACGAATGAGAGAAGAAGTGGTCCAAAGATTCTCCTTTTCCAGATCCTGATTTGTTTCCGGGAAAAGGGCAAACCCCCAGAAAAAAATTCCAAAGCTAGCGATGGATCGAGCGATATGCTGATTCTTTTTTTGTTTCTGTGTCATAGTTTTTATTGGAAACATTTATAGTATATTTTGTTTCCTCTTTTATGGAAACAAATTCCCATTTTTTTGTTTCCATAGTCAACAGAAAAATTCTGAATCGAAAGATTTTTTATTGATATTGAGTCTCAAAATTATATTAATTAGGAATGAGTATTCGCAAGGTTTCTTCCCAAAAGTCCTTTTTAGAGATCTATCGTAATTATGAATCCTTCCAGCTTGGAGAGCAAGAGCAGAAGGAAACACATAGCTCCGGCCCGAACAAAGATCCTTTTCCATCTCTTCCGGATCTCCCGGCAGAAGATCCGATCGCAGCCAATCGCTCCTTCTGAAGGAAAGAATATCCGGATTCTTTCCTTTCATTCTCTTAGAGCTCTTCTTTCAATTTTCCTTGCCAATCCAAGCAAAATGCCTTCTAAAATTAGGCGGAAGAAGGGCTTTTTTGCGGGACTTAGGGCGTCCAATCCTCTGAGATCCAATCATAAGAGCCGAGCATATCAACCGGATCTAAAGAGAAAGAAGAAGATCATGCCAGAAACCCCGTCGGACCTTCTTACCTTTATTCAATTTTTTGCAAATTCCAACGTAAACGCGATCTATCTTACCCATGTAATTAGAGACAAGGACGGAAAACTCTTCGATTGGACCCTAGAGTATTGCAACGAACTCGGCTCGAAAATGATGGGCATTCCCCTCCAAGATCTATTAGGAAAAAGTTATAGACAATTAAGCCCCGGGGCAATGGAGAAAAATCCGGAACTACTTCAATTCATGGACTCCGTAAGTAAGGCGGGCTCCGAGTGGAGAGGGATCCGTTCTTCCATCATTTCCGGAAAATTCTACGATGCGACCCTTCTCTGTCCGAAAGATGATTGGATCATCTCTATTGCCAAAGACTTGCACCAGGAATTAAAGGAAAAGGATATCTTCCGAGAAGCGGCCATGCAGAGCCATGATCCTCTATATTATCTGGAGCCGGTCTTTAGCGACACGGGAGGAATAGAGGATTTTCTATATACGGATCTGAATCCTGCAGCGGAAGAAGAACTAAGGCTGAAGAGAGAAGCAGTCTTAGGGCATTCCCTTTGCAAATTATTTCCGGAGAGTATTTTCACCGGTATTTTCGAATTATACGTTAAGGCATTTAAAGAAGGCGGAACGATCGAGAAAGAATTCCTGATCGCTCATCCATCCGGACATAGAAGTTATCAGATTCGGGTAAGCAAGATCCAAACCGGTATCCTAGTGAATAACAAGAATATTACGGATATGCGAAGTGTAGAGGAACAGATCCGAGTCCAAAAAGAACAGTTGGAGTTTACCTATCTGGCATCGAATGACGGATACTGGGACTTTAATATAAAAGAAAACAAACTCTTCCTCTCCGCAAGATGGAAGACTATGCTCGGATATTCCGAAGAAGAGCTCTCCAACGACGACCCCCAGATCTGGAGAAAGTTGGTGCATCCGGACGATCTACGAATAGCTCTTTCCGCTTTCCGACGACATAAGAATGAAGAAACGGAGCGTTTCGATAAGGTACTTCGATATAAGAAGAAGGATGGGGAATATATTTTCATACGTTCCCGCGCTCTGATCATCAAGGATGAGACCGGAGAACCCATTCGGATCGTGGGAACTCATACGGATACCTCCACTGCAAAGCAAGCCGAACTCGCATTGGAAAAAGCAAAGGAAAGAGCCGAAAAAGCGGATAAGACAAAATCGGAGTTCTTAGGAATGATCTCTCATGAAATGAGAACTCCCTTAAACGGTATATCCGGGATGGCTCATCTACTCGAGGATCTAGTAAAGGATCCGGTTCAAAAAGAATATTTAAAAGATCTAATAGACTCCACCGAAATACTCTCCCGACTGATCGACGATCTATTGCAAGTCGTAACACTGGACTCCGCAAAGATAGAGATCCGAGAAGAAGTATTCGCTCTCCAAACCTTGGTCGACATGGTGAGAACCCTGATAGAGCCGAGTGCGAAATCCAAGAATATCAGTCTGCAGATCTTCGTATCCAACAAACTCCCAACCAGGATCGTAGGGGATAGAACCAGGATTGAACAGATCATACTCAATCTTCTCATAAACTCTGTGAAGTTTACGGAGAAGGGTTCTGTTTCCCTTTCCATCGATCTCGAAGGACAGAATTATATCGTATTCAAGATCCGAGATACCGGGATCGGGATCAAGGAAGAAGCGAGACAGAAGATCTTCGAGGCGTTCCATCAGGAGGATCTCGCGGACACTAGAAAATACAAAGGCGTCGGTTTAGGATTATACATTGCAAAGCGCATCGTTACTCTCATGAAGGGAGACATTCGGCTCTATTCCGAACCGGGAGAAGGCTCCGAGTTCACGGTCCTTCTTCCTCTCAAGACAGAAGAGGAATTTACACAGAAGCATCCTCCTAAGGAACAGAGCCTTGTCCCATTCTTCCAATCCGGTTCAGTTCTTGTAGTAGACGATAACGAGATCAATCTGAAGATCCTCTCCAAGCAGATCAGTAAGACCGGCTTAAAAACAGACGCCGTTCTAAGCGGGTATGAGGCAGTGAAATTACTCGAGTCTAACGAGAGAAAATATGATCTTATTTTCTTAGATCTTCAAATGCCTGGCATGGACGGGTATCATACTGCGGACGCAATACATGCTTTACATTCTTCTAATGCAAATGTCCCGATCATTGCGGTGACTGCCAGTTCCTTCTCCGAAACATATGAGAAATGCGCCCAACATGGGATCGAAGGTTTTATAGGCAAGCCGTTTCAACCCACTCAGCTGTACAAAGTCTTAACAGAGTTTCTCTAGGGAATCGCTTGCTTTAGCATACCCGAATATGGAAAAATGTCCGTATGGATCAACTCCATCCGTTTAAACCTCCGATTCATCTCCGACATCCTTTTATACAAACCGTTTTGGCTTCCCTCATGAGGCAGAACACTCCCCATCATCCTATGGACAGAAGCTCTCAAGCGACAGTAATAGACGCAGGCAAAGGAGTGAGGCTTCTAGGCCATTACTCCAAGGCATCCGCAAATAAGGCTCTTCTCATTCTGATCCACGGTTGGGAAGGAAGCATGGATTCTAATTATATCCAAAGGACTGCCAGAAGATTCTTCGATAAGGGAGTCTCCATCTTCCGTCTCAACCTAAGGGATCACGGAGAGACTCATCACCTGAATCCGGAACCGTTTAACGGAAGCTTAATACGTGAGACATACGAGGCAGTCCGCAAGATCGCTAAGGAATTCGGTCCTAAGCTTCCCGTTTATCTAGGTGGATTCTCCATAGGTGGGAATTTCACACTCAGGGTTGCGAGAGAACATTCCAGAAATAAACAAACGATCCCGAATCTAAAACATTGCATTGCAGTGAGTCCTCCTCTTCATCCTAAGAGCGCTACGGAGATGATGGATTCCAAACTGATCATAGGGAGATATTTTCGAGACAAATGGAAACTCTCTCTTACAAAGAAGAATGTACATTTCCCGGATCTTCATCCGTATCCTAGCATCATGGAAGGAAAGAATGTGATGGATATGACGGATCGGATCATAGCCTCTACCTCTCAATTCAAGACCATAGACGATTATTTTAATACCTATACTTTAGGTCCGGAAGATTTCAAGGATCTGAAAGTGGATGTCACTATTGTGACTGCTGCCGACGATCCGATCATCCGCCCTAAGGAATTCAAAGAGATCCCAAGCGTTCCCAAACTTAAAATATTGATGCAAAAGCATGGCGGTCATAATGGATTTTACGAAAATCTAAAAGGGGATTGTTGGTATTTCAAAGTGTTCGACCGAGTGATTTTCGGCTGAACTCCTAAAACAAAACGACTTGCTTTTCCGCGCTTTACGATAAACTCGAGTCGTAAGCAGATCTCGTTTTTGAACCTATGTTCAAGAATAAGCGAACGGCTTTCGTTATAGGAGAAATACTATGTCCAACGCATACGTTATCGATGCGGTTCGTACCCCTCGCGGAAAAGGGAAAAAAAGAGGAACACTGGCTTCCGTTCACCCTCAGGAACTTTCCGCAGCGACCTTAAAAGCAATCCAAGAAAGAAACGGCTTAAAACCTGAAGTTGTCGAAGAAGTTGTACTCGGTTGCGTCTCTCAAGTAGACGACCAAGCAGCCTGCATTGCGCGTTATGCGGTCATGGCAGCACAATGGCCGAACTCTGTTCCAGGCTATACCGTAAACAGATTCTGCGGTTCCGGACTACAAGCAGTAAACAATATCGCAAACCATGTTCAATCCGGAGCGATGGCAGTAGGCCTCGGCGGCGGTGTTGAATCCATGAGCCGCGTTAAAATGGGTGCCGACCTAGGAGACAGGGATTTCAATATAGGAAATCCTAATATTCAAAAACATTATAATCTCGTTCCTCAGGGAATTTCCGCAGATTTGATCGCAACCAAATACAATATCTCTAGAGAAGAAGCGGACAAATTCGCTGAATCTTCCCAATTGAAAGCCGACAAGGCGATCAAGGAAGGAGTATTCAAGAAATCTATTATTCCTATTAAACTAGAAGACGGAAGCGTCGTAGAAACGGATGAGAACCCAAGAATCGAATCCGACTACGCATTCCTTTCCGGACTGGGCGCAGTATTCAAGACTGTTGGCGAAAAAGAACTGGATGCGATCGCTCTTAGATCCTATCCGGAGGTAGGAAAGATCAATCATATCCATACTCTTGGAAACTCTTCCGGGATCGTGGATGGAGCGGCCTCCGTTCTGATCGCAAACGACGAAGGGATCAAAAAATACGGACTAAAACCAAGAGCAAAGATCCTTTCTACCGTTGCGACAGGCGAGGATCCAACCATCATGTTGACCGGGCCGGTTTCCGCTTCCAAGAAAGCTCTGCAAATGGCAGGACTAAAAGTAGAAGATATCGATCTTTGGGAAATCAACGAGGCATTCGCATCCGTTGTCCTTTACACCCAAAAGACTCTCGGGATCCCTCTCGAAAAGATCAATGTAAACGGTGGAGCGATCGCTCTCGGACATCCGCTCGGAGCGACTGGAGCAATTCTACTCGGAACTGCTTTGGACGAGCTGGAAAGAAGGAACAAACGTTACGCCCTCATCACTCTCTGCATCGGCGGGGGAATGGGGATCGCAACTGTGATCGAAAAGATCTAAATCCTAGATTTTAGGAAAGATATGACGCCGTTTTTCCGAGGAGAAACGGCGTTTTTTATTTTTAGGCCATTTCATTCCGCAGTAATCCAACTTCTTCACTGAAGGAACAAACATTACGCTCTCATTATTCTCCGCATTGGCGAGGAGAACAGGAAACTCTAAGTCCGAAAAAAGGATCGGCCCATAAGCCTTTCAGATCTTCCAATAGATCTTCTTCCTGTCTAAGAAGAATAAGATACAAAACCAGATCGAAATCACAGTGATTGTATAAGCGAAGGAGCTTAATTCCGGGCTATCGATCCAACTTTTATAATATTCTACGTAGATGTAATTCTTAAGAGAAGTCTTCTTTCCATCCGCAAAATGGACAGAAATAAGATTTAGAGATCTGGCATAGATCCCCGAACCGAAAAATACGAGTAATGCATTCTTCCCAAAAGGCTGAAACAATACCTGAAAGGAACGCAAAAGAAATGTATTCTGGTTTTCTAATAAAGAAAATAAGGATAGGAACAGGACGGCCCAACCTGCAGTCCAAAGAGTATAGCTACTTGTCCAGAGGCTCTTATTGATCGGGAACCATAAGTCCCAAAGACCGCCAAGGACGAGAAACGCAAATCCAACGAACAAAAGATGCAAAGAGATCTTGAGATAAGATCTTCCGAGCTCCAATTCCTTCTTCAGGAATTCTCCGATAAAAATACCTGCAAGTACGGAGCCGAATGCGCTGATAGAGGTCAAAAGTCCTTCGGGATCCCAGACCTTACCGAATTTCCAGAGATGCTTTTCCCCAAAGACGGTTCGATCCAGCCAGGCACCCCAGTCCTTCCCTTCTACCATGCTTGGGAGCTCCGCTCCAGGAGGAGGAATGGATCCTAGTAAGATCCAATATCCGATGAGAAGGAATGAGAATAAGAAAATCCGAAACTTCAGGTTCTTTTCGGTATAGACTAACGCACAAAAGAAATAAGTAAGTCCTATCCTCTGCAGAACTCCGGGGATCCTTAGTTCCGAAAGATCCCATTCTCCGAACAGATTCAGAAATAGGCCCAGTCCGATCAGGATCAGGGAACGCTTTAGTATTTTAGGAAATACTTGTAAACCATTCCGGATAGAGAATGGGATAGCGGCTCCTACTACGAACAGAAAGAAAGGGAATACCAGATCCGTAGGAGTGCATCCGTTCCACTTGGCATGTTTCAGAGGCCAATACATATTGGACCAAGTACCTGGATTATTCACTAGGATCATCCCGGCCACTGTCAGACCTCTCAAAAGATCTATGGATAGATTACGACGTGTTTCTTCTGATCTCAAGGTATCAAAATTACCAAAGGGACCTATGGAATTCGGTAAAGCCCCAGACGTCCTTGAACTGGACTTCTTGCCCGTTCTCCGGACGAAAGCTTCCCGAGAATTTTCCGACAAATTGACGAAAATATAATTTGGTCCATATCAAGTTCATCTTCTCCCTTCTTTCTCCCTTAGGTTCGAACTCTAAGCGCATTCTACCATCTTCGTCCCAGAGTCTCCAGGGTTTATAGGGATCTTTTTGAGAAAAATCGAATATACAACGGCTTACTCTTTGGCGATCGGAATCGATCCAATACGCATTTTCCGGAAAGAAGCTCTCGTTTACCAAGGCAGCAAAATTCGCGCCTATCTTAGTCCGATTCGGAAGTACGGAAGAAAATGCCGCCCAGTACCAATTCGTTTCTCTTCTTAAATAACCGCCGGACCAATCGTATACTAGAGTGGTTCGACTCGGATCTCTTACCAACTCTCGATTCTCGTACTTTACGGAAATACGATTCGGTAAGAGAGGAGAACATTTCTCAGTGAATGTCCAACGACTTGGCTCGGAAGGATTTAAGACCCTCAGAGGTTGATGCGTCAAAAGGGAATAGGGAAATTCTCCCGAGATCTCCAACTTCTTTCCGAAGTTTGCTTCTATGGAAAGCATTCCTTCCGAGTGGGACTTATTTATATTTAAGAAAGAACTCCCCTTCTTGAATCGGATCTGATACTCGTCGGGATTCGCGGGGAATTTCAATGCCATTCCCAAATCTGGTCCTTTAGTATCAAATTCATAGACCTTGCCTTGATCGAATTTGTATAAATAGGCGAATACGTTATACGCATAGCCTAGACTGACTGCGGCAATACCGACCAGACAATCTTCCATTAAGAGCCCTAGATAATTGAAGGAATGAAACGCGAATTTTTTACGAAGACCCTTGATCTCCTTTCCAAAGAAGTCCATCAACGCAAAGTCATGATGATTGAATTCTATCGGTCCATCCCAAACTCCGTAACGTACTTGATTCTCGGGGCCGATAATTTTTTGCATAGGTTCGATCGATTTTTGAAAGCCAAGCGGAAAAATCAATGGATTTCTTCCTCTACTTCCAAATCTGCTTTACAATTAACTTTTTCTTCACAAGATAGACCTAACAAACGTTCGGGAACATCGGCATAACCAATTCTATGGGAGAAATCCAGAGCAAGCATGCGGGATCGAGCGAGATGCTCGAGGCATCCGACTTAAAAACTCTGAAAGATAAGAAGACCTCCCGAGAGATTTCCGTTCTTCTGTATCGGGTCTTATTTCGAAGCGAAGAAGTCAGAGGCGGATCGGTAAAGGTCGTAAAAGAAACGTTTATCCGCACTCATTCCAATCACCCGGAACTCTTTCCCATCCTAGACAGAGCCAAATTCGTACGAGACATGGTCTCCGTTTTCAAGACTTCCAGCGTTCTTGCTCCGGATAAATTAGAGACATTCTTTACAACCATCCATGCGGCATTCCAAAGTGAGATCCGATATCTCTTAGGTAAGTCCACTCAATTCACTTTCGATATCATGTTCCAGGTAATTGAATCCATTTTGCAAGAGATGAGCCATCCGGAAGACCAAAGGACTGTAGATGTAAAAGACAGAGAGATCATCCTAAAGCACTTCCGGGCTTATAACGATCTATCAAAATTCTTTAATAAGATGGGGACTTCTAAGGCTGTCATCGATAAGAAGGATGAGATCATCACTGAGATCTCCATTGCTCATAAAGAGATTACAATCGTATCTATCGAGAATATGTTCCGGAATATCCTAGCTCAGATCCTTCTTTCCAGAAAATACAATTGCGGAAATCTGATCGATAAATGGTCCACGGAATACGGTTTCGGACCGGAGCAGGCCCAGTCGATGAGAGCCCATATCCAACAGGCGGCTGCACTCACCGATTTCAGGAACCAATACGCGAACGCGTTACGTGCAATTGGAACTGAAAATGAAATGGACCTGATGTTTTTGAGGACCCTTTCCAACTATTACGCGTCCTGGGTGACCCAGGTCTCGGAACAGATCCCCGCTTAATTCTAAGAGCAGTTTTACGGAGAGATCAGATCTCTCCGTAGTCTCAATCAACCCAGGTTTCTTTGGGAATAGCCTAAGCAGTACACTGCAACTGCCAATACATAATGGAATATATCCACTCTAGGGATCCCGGCAATCTGACCGACCGTTCCGATCACGAGTCCACCCAAGATGAACAATAGTGCACCAGCGATACCATAGAGAGCTGCGGTCTTATGAGAACCTTTGTACTTCTGGATACTAACCACGAGCACTGTCACAAAGGCAACAGCCCCGATCGCAGTAGAATAAGGTCCTAATGCATACAAAGAATCCAAAATAAAAAGAACTGCCAAGGCTGCACTCAGTACATACCAATTTCTGGCAGAGACCTTACTATAACCTATCGAAAAGAATGCGATCCCGATCCAAGGAATCCCCACGGTTCCCGCAAATTGAACTACGAATCGATAGATGCCTGTGATCCAATCCCCACCTAAAAAGAAGATCACTCCTAAGAAGGCTCCAGCGGCGACGGCAAATAGCCCCCAAGCTCCACCTCTCTTGGGAAGGCTTCCCTTTGCAGAAGACAAGGCCCTCAATCCGGCCCAAGTAGCTGAGACTGCCAAAACTAAATCTGAAATAGCGGTACTGATTTGCATGACGAACAAAGAATCCCATCCGATCCAAAATGCAAGAAAGAATCGGACGAGGAACTATACGAAAGGGAAAAGGTCCGCAAAAACCATCCTTCTCATAAACTAAAAGAAGCCCAAGCAGTCTAAGTCTGGTATGCAAAGTTCTATTTTGAATCAATCGGTCCGTTTAAATAACGGAGTGGAGATGCCTATTTTCGGACTGGGAGTTTGGAAGACCAAATCCGGAAAGGAATGTGTGGATGCAGTGAACTGGGCCTTAGAAGCCGGATATAGACATATAGATACTGCAAAGATCTATGGAAACGAAGCGGATGTAGGAAAGGCAATCAAAGAGAGCGGGGTCCCCAGAGAAGAATTATTTATTACTACAAAACTCTGGAATGGAGACCAAAAGAATCCTCGCAAAGCAATAGAAGATTCCCTAAAGTCCTTGGGAGTGGATCAATTAGATCTTTACCTCATCCATTTTCCCGTAGGAAGTACCAGAAAACAAGCTTGGAAAGAATTAGAAAAATTTTATAAGGAGGGACTAGCCAAAGCCATCGGTGTAAGCAATTATACCATTCCTCATCTTCAAGAATTATTCGAATATGCCGAGGTGACTCCTACGATCAATCAGGTGGAATATCATCCCTTTCTAAACCAAAACGATCTCTTAAATACTTGCAAAAAGAATAATATAGTTTTGGAGGCCTATAGCCCTCTCGCTCATGGGGAGAAGGTATCGGATGCCAAACTCGGCGCGATGGCAAAAAAATACGGAAAGACCCCGGCTCAGATACTCATACGCTGGTCTATCGATAAAGGAATGGTAGTCATTCCCAAATCGGTTCGCAAAGAAAGGATATTGGAGAACTCCCAAGTTTTTGATTTCAAACTATCCGAGGAAGATCTGAAAGAGATCGAGACATGGAACGAGAACTTCCGTACTTGCTGGGATCCTACGGGAGCCTAAGGATCCTTAGATTTCCAAGAAAAGAAGAATGTAGAAAGACTGGACGAGGCCGAAAAAGAGCGTTTCTAAGAATTCCAACTTTTTTGTTGACTTTTTCGAACTTGGCCAGTCTATATAGTAATAGTTCAATCTTAAAGTATTTATGGCCACTCATTACAAAGGAAAGCCGAGAGAAATAAAGGTCTTAGACGCCTATATTAAATTGAGCCGTTGCGCAGACTCGATCAAAGCCATGGAAGAAAAATTCCTAAGCCAACACGGTTTGACAAGCGGGCAGTTCGGATGTCTAGAGACTCTCTATCATATCGGTCCGATGTGCCAAAAAGAGATCGGCCAAAAGATCTTCTCCTGCGAAGGGAATATCACTCAGATCATTGATAATCTTGAAAAGAGATCCTTGGTTGTTCGAGTTCGAAGTGAAGAAGATAGACGTTATTTCATCATCAACCTGACACCCGCCGGAAAGGAACTGATCGGAAAGACCTTCCCGAACTATGTGGACCAGTTAAAGGATAAAATGTCTCCCCTGAGTGACGATGAGTTAAAGCAGCTCGGAGAGATCTGTAAAACCGTAGGACTTAGCACCCAAACTGCGTAGGAGGAAGGATCCATGTTTTTCGGACTTATAGGCCCATTACTTTAATAATAAACTATTAACCAATAGATTATACATGATAGAATCATTCAGGAGGAATATTGTGATTCAAAAACTTCTTAAAACCGACTCGGACCTTACTTCTCTCATACTCAGGATCGTTCTGGCTGTGGTCTTCTTCCCACATGGAGCACAGAAAGTATTGGGCATTTTCGGAGGCTACGGCTTCTCCGGAACATACGCGTTCTTAACGAATGCAGGCTTTCCTGGAATACTCGTGCTCTTATTGTTTGCTGCAGAGTTTTTAGGACCTATCGGACTTCTAACAGGTCTCTTGACAAGAGTCGCAGCAGCTGGGATCGGAGTCGCGATGCTTGTAGCAAGCACCACTCACCTAGCGCACGGATTCTTTATCAACTGGACCGGCGGGCAACAAGGAGAAGGAGTCGAGTTCCATATACTTGCGATCGCAATCTCACTCGTGTTGGTCATCAAAGGCGGAGGAAAAGCTTCCTTGGACGGAGTGATCGCTAACAAATAATCCAATAATACTGCATACCTAACTACCAACTGGAGAGGCTTTCGGGCCTCTTTTTTTTGCATCCACCGGATCTTGGTTTTGCTTTTCTTCGCCAAATCGGTGACGAAATTTATTTCCAAAAACTCATCTTTGTCGGAACAAAACAAAAAAGACTAATCTGAAGGGTTTAGTGCCTCTTTCCTTTCAGGCTAAAATCCTCCGTTATCCGAAACTATATTACATAATTTGGAACAAAAAAAGAAATCGAAACATCTTTTTGAAAGAGATGGAGTATCATATTTTTTTCTGATTCGAAGAGTCTATTACTAACAATCATGGAAGATGAAAAAAAATCCGGCTGGTTAAATCGGATTTTCAAATTGATAAGAGAATATTCTACTCCCAAGCTATCCGTATCCTCAGGACTTTCCTTTTGGAGAGAACTGATCCTTACTTCCCTTATCTTTAGCATATCTCTACTCGGAACCATTGCCTATGTCCCCAGTGTGTATCTGGCTTGGAAAGAAGGCAAGACCGAGATCCTTTGGATCGATACTTTTGCTCTCATTCTAATTTATGTTCTAGTCATTGGCAAAAGGATCCCCTTTTGGTTAAAAGCGACCTTAATACTCGCGTTGAACTTTCTCTTAGGGACCGCTCTTTTACTTGCATTAGGTCCGGAAGGAGGAGGGATGCTTTGGCTCTTTCCATTTCCAGTCCTAGCGGGAGTTCTATTCGGATTGGTCCCTTCCCTATTCGGGCTTTTGGCAAATGCGATCGTAGTCTATTTAGTGGCTCAGGCACCCTATTATCTTTCCTTACCATGGTACATGGCTCCGGAAAGAATGTATGTGGTAGGATTGAACTTCCTAATCGCTAACACGATCGTATGCGTCCCTCTAACCATTCTCATGAGAGGATTACAGGCAAGCATAGAAAGAAGGAACGAATATCTCTCCAATCTTAGATTAAGGAAATCTCATATTTATAGATCCAAACGGATCCTGGAAAACGAGATCGCTCGTAGAATAGAAATAGAAAAAACCCTAGAAGACAATCTGAGAGAGAAGGAAGTACTTCTTCATGAGATCCATCATAGGGTAAAGAACAATCTGCAGATCGTTTCAGGCATGTTGAACCTACAAAATATGTATGCCGGGGAATCTACTAGCTCCGAAGTTCTTTCCAAAGCACAGAGTAGGATCACAGCGATGGCGATGATCCACGATCATCTCTACAAACAAGACAGATTTGCAACTGTGGATATGAAGAATTATCTGGAATCCCTTCTCCAGCATTTGGTGACCTCCTATTTTCCTGCGGGAAACAGGATAGGATTCGAATCGGATCTGGATCCAGTACGCATCTCCATGGAAAAAGCTATCCCTTGCGGGCTGATCGTGAACGAGCTGATCTCGAATTCCTTAAAGCATGCCTTCCCCAATGATAAAAAAGGAAATATCAGCGTTAAGTTGAAGATCCAAGGCTCTCATCTTCATTTAACGGTCGAAGACGACGGAGTCGGAATGCCTTCTATCCAAGAATGGTTCGGCGTGGGTTCTTCTAAGGCCGAGGCTTCGGACTCCCTCGGGCTTATGATCATTCGATCTCTCTGCAATCAATTGAAGGCGGAACTGGATCTTAAAAATACGGGCGGAACTTCGGTTTGCTTGATTTTTTCAGCTCAATGAGTTTTCGTTGGATCAGGATCAAATTCGGCTCCTTCTTCTGAAAAGAAAAAGTCGAATCCATAGAGGCAAAGGATGAGCGCCGTAGAACACGATACTTCCGCTAAAAAGTTTTTTATTCTAGAGGAAGGAAGAGAAGCCCATCTCATGTACAGAGAGATCGGTGCTGGCATTTGGGATCTCTATCACACTTTTGTCCCGAGTGAGTTCCGAGGACAAGGGATCGCATCCAAATTGGCGGAGAAAGCATTGAACGAAGCTCGCAAACTCGGCAAGAAGATCATACCAAACTGCTCCTATGTCCAAACATATCTCAAAAGACATCCTGAATTTGCCGATCTAGCAATCGAATGATCCATCATATCGCGATCTCTACCGAAGACCCGCAAAGACTCAAACGATTTTACGAAAAGATCCCAGGACTCGTTTTCGAGAAGGATCATTTTTTCAAGGACGGAGAGCTTAGATCTTCTTGGTTCCTCGCAGGAAATACCCGCCTCATGATCGAAAAAGAACCCGTAAAGAAGGCGCCATTCGCATTGGTATTCGCCGCTACTTCTCCCGAAGAGAGAAAGAAGATAGAAGTGGATTTCGGGGATATCTTAAGAGAAGAGACTGACTATACGAAATATTTTCTGGATCCGGACGGAAATCGTTTGGGTTTTAGTTCTTATCCCGAGCGCTGGAGCTAAGCTCCTTCGCAATGGACAAGGCCGCGATATAAGAAGTGGTCCAAGCGTTCTGAAAATTAAAGCCTCCCGTGATCCCATCTATATCCAGCACCTCTCCGGCGAAATGCAGCCCTGGAACAATCTTACTTTCCATCTTAGTAAAATCCACTTCCTTGCGTTTGACCCCGCCACAGGTGACGAACTCCTCCTTAAAGACCCCTTTTCCTTGGATGCGAAATACGGTTCTCTTTAAGATCTCTTCCGCAATATGCAATTCTTTGGAAGAAACCTCGGACCATCTTTTTTCCGCCCCGGTCGCCTTCTCCCAGATCCTTTCCCAAAAACGAGAAGGAAGATCGAACTCGGCATTGGTGCCCGGCTTTCGAGCAGGATTTTCTTTCTTCTTTTGGAGAAGTCTTTCTCTCAAATCCTGTCTAGAAAGATCGGGAACCCAATCGATGATCAAATTTTCCTTATATTCAGTACGGAATAATTCTCTGGCGCCCCAGGCCGAAAGTTTAAGGACTGCCGGCCCGCTCAACCCCCAATGCGTGAATAGGACCGGTCCTCTCTGTTTTAGTTTAGAATTTTGTAATGATACTTCCGCATCTGCAACGGAAAGTCCTTGGAATCCGTCCAGTAGATCGTCCTGGATCTCAAAAGTAAAAAGAGAAGGCACCGGTGACTCTATAGTATGCCCCATGTTTTCCAGCCAACCCCATACCTTACGAGAGGAACCGCTTGCAACTAGGACCGCATCGAAATCCTCTTCTCCTTCTTCCGTTTGGATCCTGAATCTCGAGCGAGAAGGGTCTTCGTTCGTATAAATGCCAGTGATCGGTACCTTGGTCTTGATCTTAACGCCGAGTCGCTTCGCCTCTTGTAATAAGCATTGCAGTATTGTCTCCGAATCGTCTGTGACAGGGAACATCCTTCCGTCGGATTCGGTTTTTAATTTCACTCCTCGGGTCTCAAAGAACCGGATCGTATCCTTCGGCTGAAAGATCTCGAAGGCTCTTCTTAATTCCTTTTCTCCCCTAGGATATCTTTTGGCCAGTTCCTCCGGCTCGAAGCAAGAATGAGTAACGTTGCATCTTCCTCCACCGGAGATCTTTACCTTGGAAAGTGCATTGGGGGATTTTTCGTAGAGGGAAACTTCTACCCTACTTTCGGAGAGAAGGCGAGTTTGGATTGCACCGAAGAATCCGGCGGCTCCTCCTCCTATGACTACTACTCTTTTGGTTGAGGAACCGGATTGCAATCCACTCTCCTAGTGCGTTTTAGATCGTACCCATCTTGCCTTCGGAATAATCCTCAAAGGCTTGTTGGATCTCCTGAGGCGTGGTCATCACGAAAGGACCATAACGAGCCACCGGCTCATTCAGTGGTTGTCCTCCCAGGACCAAAATTTCCCAAGCAAAATTTTCGGGAGCACGGAAACCTATGGTGCCTTCTCCGCCTTGGTAATAGATGGTCTCACCTTCTTCTACGTCCCATTCTTTTTCGGGATCTATGACTGTGCCCGATCCAACGAACGGATACGCCAGAATATTATATCCTTCCGGAACAGGTACCTCTGCATACGCTCCCGGAGAGAGTTTTAAATGAAAGAACACTATAGGCGTCTCAGTCTTGATGATTGCCTTGGTTCCCCAAAGTTCTCCGGCGATCACCTTGGCCCATACGCCGTCCTTTTCGACGGTCGGCAATTCGGAAGAATCCATTTCCTGATAACGCGGAGAAATAAGTTTTTTCTCACGGGGAAGGTTTACCCAGATCTGAAACCCGTGCATCCTTCCTCCTCTAGACTGAAAATCCGCAGAAGGCAATTCGGAATGTACAAGTCCTGCTCCGGCAGTCATCCATTGGATCCCACCTTCTTTTAATTTTCCGGCATGGCCCCAAGAATCCCTATGCTCCATTTCTCCAGATAAAAGATACGTAACGGTCTCGAAACCGCGGTGAGGATGGTCCGGTGCTCCGATCGCTTTTTCAGGTTCGTACACTACGGGTCCCATTTCATCCAATAGTAGGAACGGATCCCAATACGAAAAGCCTGGTACAGGGAATGGTCTTCGTACTGGAAAGCCTCCTCCCTCTAAAGTTTTTTCGGCGATTCTTGTTCCGGTTATTCGTCTAAAACCCATATTTCCTCTCAATATAGATTGGACTTTGAAAAGCTCTCTTTCGGGAATTCTTTTTCGAAAACCAAAACAGATTCTATGACTACAACAACGATTGCATTCACAGTTCCCGTTTCGTTAGTCAGAGCGTTCGAGTATGTTTCGGATCCGGAAAGATTTTCAGACTGGTCCGAGAATATTTTCTCTTCTTCCCTAATGAAGAAGGAGGAAACATTTTATATTAAGATAAAGTTCTGGATCTTCGGACTTCGATCAGAATACAAGATCTTAGAGTCTCAATATCCAAATCGCTTTGTAGTAAATTTCAAGAATAGCGTATTGAATTTAAGAGAGACCTTTTCGTTATACCCGGATCCAAAGGGTTCGGATACCGATACCAAAATACTTTTTACGAGCCAATTAGAACTTTCGGGAATCGCTAAACTCCTTCTTCCATGGATCTATCCCAAGGCAGGAGAAAGAATACGAAAAGACATCAGGAAACTACAAGAGAATCTCTCACAAGGAAAGGTCCTTGGAGCAAGAAATTTTCAAGTCATTAAGGGATAATGACAAAATAGAGTCATCATAATTCAGTTAAAATCCTTGCGTTTTTGCTTTCAAGTAAGAGGATAAGGTCCGTTCTTTTAGTCCACTTATTCAAGAAACGTATGGAAAGTAAGTCTCCTCATGCAATTGCACCTCTTCCCGCAAATGAAGCGGAACGGGTTCAGGCATTAGAGCGTTATAAAATACTCGATACTCCTCCGGAAGAAAAATACGACCAGATCGTAAAGGCCGCCTCCCTAATTTGCGGGACACCGATCGCGCTCATCTCCCTTCTAGATTCCAAAAGACAATGGTTCAAAGCAAAAGTAGGATTGGATGCGCCGGAGACCGAAAAGGAAATTTCTTTTTGCCAATTTGCCTTGGGAGAACGCAAGGTTTTCATCGTAGAGAACGCCGATCAAGACAGTCGATTCAAATCCAATCCTCTCGTAACGGGGCCACCATTCATTCGATTTTATGCGGGAGCGCCTCTGAATACTCCTGACGGATATACGATCGGAACTCTATGCGTTATCGACAATAAACCGAATCATTTGGAACCTCATCAAATAGAAGCCCTGCAGGCGTTAGCCAATTCGGTCATTTCCTATATGGAGTTAGAAGAAAAATCCAAAAAACTGATCCAACTCCAGGCCGCTGCAATCGAATTAGAAAAAGCTAAAGAACAATTCTTTGTGAACATGAACCATGAGTTCAGGACACCGGTTCACGGGATCTTGGGAATGGTCGACCTTCTCCGTCAGACGAATACTACTACCGTTCAAGACCAATATTTGACTTCCCTTACGGACAGCGCCGATCATCTGATCCGATTGATCAATGACGTGATCGATTTCAGCAAGGCCGAATCGGGAAGCCTACATTTCAATTCTATCGAATTCGATCTGATCGCACTCATCGAAAAACTGAATGCGGACGCGTCCGATGAGGCTTTTAAGAAGGGACTGGCGTTTAAGACCATCCTTCCTCCTGCGACTAGATCACTATTCGTTCTTTCCGATCCCGTCCGAATGAGACAGGTATTTTCCAATCTAGTATCTAACGCGTTGAAATTTACGGAGAAGGGAGGAGTCACCATTGATCTATCCATTCTATCCGAAACGGAAAAGAATATTAATTTTTCTTTAAGCGTTAGGGACACTGGGATCGGGATCGATTCTCATAGAATGCCTTCCCTATTCGAAGCCTTCTCCCAAGCGGATATCTCCTCTTCTCGTAAGTATGGCGGAACTGGACTCGGCCTTGCGATCTGCAAAAGGATCTGTGAGAAACTTGGTTGGAAGATCCGAGTAGAAAGCGAATACAGGGTAGGCTCGAATTTCATTTTGGATTTCGAATTAGAAAGGGTCGAGCCTCCAAAGGAAATTACTCGTAACAAGACAGAAACAAATGCGAGTCTGGATTTTTCGGATTATTCCAGCCTAAAGATACTGATCGCAGAAGATAATCCTGTGAACCAAAAGTTGATCCAAAAGATGTTGGAGAGACTAGGGCTTAGATCCTCTGTAGTCTCCAACGGATTGGAAGCGCTCGCATTTTGGGAAGAACAGGAAGTAGATCTCCTATTTCTGGATATACAAATGCCCGAATTAAGCGGGATCGAGACAGCAAGGATCCTAAAGAAGAAGCCTAGTTCCCGAAGGATACCTTGGATCGTGGCGGCCACCGCTCATGATAGTCCGGAAGATAAGATGGCTTGTTCCGAAGCGGGAATAGACGATTATTTGGGAAAACCTTTTCGGATAGAAGATCTAGCCGAAAAGGTACGAGAGTTCTTGAAGAATTTCCCTTCTTCCTTAGCTTCCTAATCCATGTATTAAGAAATTTGAAAGCATTTTCCTGCCTCCTTCCGTAGCGAAAGATTCAGGATGGAATTGGATCCCTTCCATTTTCTTTTCCAGGTTTCGAAGGCCCATCAATTCATTCCCCGCATACGCGGTCCTTTCCCATTCTTGCGACAGACTTTCCTCATCCACTAGCAAGGAATGATATCTCATCACTCGAATGCGTTTCGGCAGGTCGGAGAATACTCCTCTTCCGTCGTTTTCTATCTCCGAGATCTTTCCGTGCATCGGTCTTTCCGCCGTTTTGATCCTTGCCCCCGCGAAATGAGCGATCCCCTGCATTCCCAAACAAACTCCTAGGATCGAAACCTTTCCACCTAACTCCTGTAATATGTTTAGGGAACAACCGAAGTATTCCGGATCGGTAGGAGTTCCAGGTCCCGGAGAAAGTAGAATTCTATCGTATTTTGTATTCACTATCCGGGAGAAGTCCGCCTCATTTTGACGGATCACATCCAATTGGAATCTAAACGGGAATTCCTCCTCTAAGATCTCTCCAGCAAGCTGAAATAGATTATAAGAAAAAGAATCGTGATGATCAACGAGTAGTACCTTCATCGTAAAACCTCCATTGCCTTCAGAACGGCTCCTAACTTATGGCCGATCTCCGCGTATTCGTAATCCGGATCGGAATCGATCACTATACCACCCGATGCACGGATCACTGCTTCTTCTTTCTTTCTGAAATAACTTCGGATCGGAATGCAAAAAGAACAGTTCCCGTCAAAACCGAATTTTCCTACCGCTCCTCCGTAAGGTCCTCTTGGGTCATTCTCTATCCTCTGGATAATTTTCATGGATTCGATCTTGGGCGCACCGCTCAATGTTCCAGTAGGAAAGGAAGCTGCCAGTCCGGAGAACATATCCTTGCCAGGTCGCAAGATCCCGGAGACTTCCGTAGAAAGATGCTGCACATGACTGAAACGTTTTAAAGAAAAGGAATCTCTTACTTTTACTGTTCCGAATTTTGAGACCCTTCCGAGATCGTTCCGATGTAAGTCCACAAGCATATTATGTTCTGCAATCTCCTTAGGATCGGAAAAAAGTTGCAAAGCGAGTCTTTGGTCTTCTTCTGGAGAAATCCCTCTTCGTATCGTTCCTGCTAAAGGAAAACTTTCCGCTAGACCATCCTTCAATCGAAACAACAGCTCAGGGCTCGCTCCTAAATGCACTTCATCCGAAAAGGAAAGAAAGAACATGAAGGGGGATGGATTTACTTTTCTTAATGCTTTGTACAGCTCCAGATCGCCTTGCTTTAATCCAAAGTCCCCTTCTCGTTTTCCGACTTGGAAGGTTTTCCTGAATCCTAACTGGCATTGGAATGTATTCCCCTTTCGGATCTCCTCCAAAGCTAGCTCCACCATTTGCCTATGCTCTTCTTTCGTTTTAGAAAATCCTAGGTCTCTTGCAAAGAACTCAGCCTTACTTACTGCAGAACTTCTGTACGCTTCTTCGAATAGGGAATAACGGTCCGTTCCATAATGAAAATATTTAGATTCGCCGGTCCTTCGATCGATCAGGATCCCATCTTCCATCCAAGCGAATTGGAACTTGGGAAATCTGGGATGTTCCTTTAATCCAAGGCTCGGTTCCATATCGTTCGCTGCTTCGTAGGAAAGATATCCGTACAGTCCTCCTCCTCCCGCCTCCGTATATTCCAGAAAGGATGTGTTCGGACTAAAGATCTGGGAAAGAAGCTCATACGGATTTCCTCTTCCGATCTCCTTCCCGTCTCCGTACAAACGATCTTCCTTTGCGGAGAAGATCCGCTTCGGAAACGCAGAGATAAAACTAAATCTGGAATTATCCGTTTCCGGCCCTAAGCTTTCCAAGAGAACAGAGGTTTCGGATACTTCCAAAAGCCTTTGGAAGAATTCCAGGATATCTTCTTCTTTCAAAGGAAAAGGACGTAAGATCGGTTTCGGAGAAAGGGATTTGGCTTCTTTTCTTAAATTTTGCACTTCTATAGACATATTGCCTCCTTAAATTTCGAGCCGAATGCTCGGTAATATATTAAAGAAAAGGAATATTTAGATATGCTTAGGCCCGGACGGGCCACCAAGAAGCGGAGATAAAAGAAAAATTACAGGAGCATGGATTCGAAACAGGGATCTCACCGAAAGTATAGCTCTCGCAAGCAGAGGAGAAAATCCGAAACCCACAAACGGAAACTCTCTCTTCCAGGACAAAGAAAGAGAGAATTCCGTACAAGAGTCTCTGCTTGTAAAAGCGTTTGTTCAACCGAGTAACATCTCCAAATTGCTTTTTCCGGGAGGGACCATTGGGAGAACCTGGAGATCCGGATGGATCGGGATCACTGCTACCCCCGGCCCGTCTTCCGTCAGAAACGATCTCAGATCCTCCAAGGTTTTTCCTTCTTCTCCCAGATCCAAACTGGGAATGCCGAATGCCCTTCCTATCCGAGAGAATTTGGACTCGTAAGGATAGGCACTTCCATTGTATCTAGATCCGTAAAATAGATTCTGTTGCTGACGAACGAGTCCTAGATTCCGATTATCGAATATTATAATTTTAACATTCGCTTTCAGCTCGCTCAAAGTATCCAATTCCTGGATATTCATCAAAATGGAACCGTCTCCGGAGAAACAAATTACCTTTCGATCTGGACTCGCCAAAGCCGCTCCGATCGAACAAGGCAATCCGAATCCCATGGTCCCAAGCCCACCCGAGGTCAAAAAGGTTCCCTGTTCTTGGAAAGGATAGTACTGAGCTACCCACATCTGGTGTTGTCCTACATCCGTAGTGACGATCGCTTTCGGCCCTAAGAATTCCGCGCAAGTCCGGACCATAAGATCCGGGGAATACCCCTCCTCCGTAGAAACAGGGCTCAAAGGAAATCTCTCCTTGTAAGAACGGACCTTCTCCATCCATTCTTCTCTTTCTCGCTTCGGGAATTCTCCCAAACTCTCCAAGAAGAATCTTAAGTCTAAGCAAAGACCAAAATCAGGTTTTCTTAATTTTCCAATTTCTTTATAATCGATATCGATATGGACCACTTTGGCGTTCGGGCAGAAGGTATCGAGCTTTCCGGTGGCTCTATCATCGAATCGAACTCCGAATGCCAATAGTAGGTCCGCTTCGGCCAAAAGCATATTCGTAAATGGAGCTCCGTGCATTCCTAACATTCCCAAAGAAAGAGAATGTGTCTGGGGAAAAGAATCCAATCCCATCAAAGTAGAAGCCACAGGGATATTCTGCGCTTCCGCAAGAGCCAGGATCAATTTCTCAGAGCCGGATTGCTTCACTCCTCCTCCGATGTACAGAACCGGTCGTTTAGAATTCTCTAAATAAGAATAGAACTTAGAAATGTCCGATTCCGAGATGAAATTGTGGATCTTAGGAGCTCCCGCTTCTTCTTTCTTCCAGATCTCTTCGATCTGAGCCATGGAAATTGGAATGGAAGCCGCCTGTACATCCTTAGGAACGTCTATCCAAACAGGACCCGGTCTGCCTCCTTCTGCGATCTGGAATGCTTCGGGCAAAATGCGGATCAATTCCGCAATAGAACGTACCAGATAATTTTTCTTAGTGATCGGTAGAGAAAGACTGTATGTATCGATTTCTTGGAATGCGTCGGTACCGATCAGGGAGAGAGGCACCTGCCCTGTAATCGCGACTAACGGAATAGAATCCGATTTTGCATCCGCTACTGCGGTAATTAGGTTTGTTACCCCAGGGCCGGAAGAAGCCAGGCAAACGGCGGCTTTCTTTGTGATCCTTGCCTCTCCTTGGGCCATGAACCCTCCGCCCTGTTCCTGTCTGGCAAGAATATGACGAATCCCGCAACCATGCAGAGCATCGTATAACGGCAGATTGGCGCCGCCGGGGATCCCGTAGACATTTCGGATCTCTCTGCGTTTCAAATAAGTTACGATCAGTTCGGCTCCGTTTTTCGGAACCTTCTTCTCATAAATCCAGGCCTTATCTTCCTTTGTGATCGTTTCCATTCTTTGCCTCATGTTGTGTAGAAATAAAAAAAGCCCCTCTCTGGCTTTACGCCGGAGAGGGGCTTTTCGAGGATTGCTGCCTACGAAAGTTCCTTAGGGCGTAAAGCCTGACCTCGGTAGCGTGACCACTACCACCATCCAGAGGACGACCCAAAGGGTGAGACTAGACTGTAGACCTAAGTTTTTCATTGTGTAGGTAAACTACGCGGTTTCCCGCTAAACATATTCACGATACCTGGTTTAAAATTTGCAAGGATTTTTTTAGTTTGGGCCTTCTTCTAAAAAAGCTAGCGGCAGAAATGGATTTTCGTTGCTGAAATCGCATTTAAACGTATTATCCCCTTGCTAAGGAAATCAAAAATGGCAAGCGTTACTCTAAAAGGAAGCCCTGTTCAACTAGAAGGAAAACTATTGGAGGTCGGTACAAAAGCACCCGACTTCACCGGAATTGGAAAAGATCTCAGCCCGAAATCATTGAAAGATTATAGCGGTAAAGTAAAGATCCTAGTCGGAGTGCCAAGCCTGGACACTTCCGTATGTGCGATGGAAACCAAGAAATTCCACGAACGGGCCGCCAAGCTCGAGAATGGGATCGTAACGTTAGTCGTTTCCGGGGATCTTCCCTTCGCAATGAACCGATTCTGCACCATGGAAGGATTGGATTCTCCGAATTTAGTCACACTATCCCAATTCAGGGACTTCTCCTTTTCTAAAGCGTACGGAATTCATATCGCAGACGGAGGATTGAAAGGTCTTTCTGCGAGAGCGGTATTCGTATTGGATAAGAATGACGTGATCCAATACTCTGAGTTAGTTCCTGAGATCGCAAGCGAGCCGAACTACGAAGCGGTGATCGCCGCGGCAAAAAAACTAGTTTAAGTTTTTTTAATCCTACTTCGAATCGAAAAATTCGGATAGGAATTCGATCTTTAAGGAGAAAAGAATGGACTGGATCAAAATGGTGGGAATTTTCACTGGCTCCGTTCTATTCTTTCTCTCCTTGCTCCATATTTTCTGGGCCTTAGGGGGAAGGATCGGTTACTTCTCCGCAATCCCAGAAGTAAGCGGTAAACCCGCATTTACACCCGGTCGAAGTTTGACTCTTTTAGTAGCTCTGGCACTTTTCGGTTTCGGAATGGTGGCGTTCTGGTCGGGCGGATCCCTTTCTTTCGAGAATGCAGACAGCCAGTGGTTTGCCTTGGGGATCTCATTCCTATTTTTAGGAAGAGCCATCGGGGACTTCAGGCTCGTAGGTTTCTTCAAGAAGATCAGATCCTCTCGATTTGCCAGAAACGACGACCTTCTCTATTCTCCCGTATGTGTATTGTTAAGCGCCTCCTATTTCTTTTTAGGATCTTCGGCACTTTTCCATTGAATTCTTATTTTCACTTTAAAGGATCGAGACCGATCAAAGGTAAATCATGAAAGACGCAAACCATTCTTTTGAAACCGTAACCGATGCAGTAAACAGCTTAAAGGCCGAAGGCTATTCCGAAGATTACAATTTACATTGGGGAAAGAATAACAAGGAGTGTAGGATTTACGTCTCCACTTCCGAATTCAAAGTGGATCGATTTTATCGATTCGAAGGAGATACGGACCCTGCTGACGAAGCCATTGTCTATGCGATTTCCTCCGACACATTCAAAGAGAAAGGGATCCTAGTGGACGGTTACGGGATCTATTCCGAGCAAGAGGTAAGCGAACTCGTTGCAAAACTCATCCCCACTTAATTCGAGAAAGACCTCATCGACTAGATAAATTCAACTCTTACTTGCCTTCGGCTGTCGCATAAAAAAGCCCTCCCTCGGAATCCGAGAAAGGGCTTCTTCTTACCGTAAGGAACTCTCCGATTAAACGAAGAACTTCTTAGTCAATTGGATCATTCTATCCACAAAACCGGTGTAAGGAGGATAGAGCATTTCAATAGAAGAGAAAGGAGCTTGCTTGAAGACAGATTTCTCATGAGAGAAGGTCTTAAATCCCCACCAACCGTGATAGCTTCCATGCCCGGAGTGATTGATCCCTCCGAACGGAAGATTCGGGTTCGCAAGATGAATGATCACCTCGTTTACAGCCGCTCCTCCGGAAGAAGTCTCTCTCAATACCTTATTGATCGCTTTAGAATCGCTTCCGAAAACATAGAGAGCCAAAGGCTTCGGTCTAGAGAGGACTTTTTCCACTGCTTCATCTAAGGTCTTATAAGTGATGATCGGCATGACTGGTCCGAAGATCTCATCTTCCATGATCCTTGCGTTTTCAGGAACATTCGCAAGTAAAGTAGGCTCGATATAATTTTCGGAAGAGTCTGTTTCTCCTCCCATTACGATCTTACCGCCCTTCTCCACCGCTTCGTGAATGTATCCGGAAACCCTTTGGAAATTCCTTTGATTCACTAAACGACAGAAGTCCTTATTATTTTTTACGTCCGCAGCGGAATGGCCATAGTAAGACTTAACCGCTTCCTTCGCATGCTTCACGAATTCTTCAGTTTGTCCTTCCGGTAGAAGGAGATAGTCCGGAGCCACGCAAGTCTGTCCTGCGTTCATGATCTTTCCCCATACTAATTTCTTAGCGGCTCTCTTTAGGTTTGCACCCGGAACCACGATAGCAGGGGATTTTCCACCCAACTCGAGAGTCACTGTGGAAAGATTCTTAGCAGCGGCAGCCATTACGATCTTACCCACATGAGTACTTCCTGTGAAGAAGATATGATCGAAAGGCAACTCCATAAGAGCGGTAGAAACGGTATGATCTCCCTCGAATACCGCAACTTCTCCTTCCTGGAAGGTCTCTTTTACAAGTCTAGCAAGAAGTTTAGAAGTCTCCGGTGTGAATTCGGAAGGCTTGATGATCGCAGTATTCCCTGCAGCAAGAGCCGCAGCTAAAGGAGCGATCGCAAGATAGAATGGATAGTTCCAAGGAGCAATGATGAGAGTCACTCCCTTCGGTTCATAAACAACCGTGCTGGTCGCTCCGAAAAGAGAAACTGGAGTCTTTACTCTCTCCGGTTTCATCCAAGTCTTAACATGACGGATCGCATCTTTCAATTCCCCAACGGATGGCATGATCTCGGTCAGATCCGTTTCATGAGGAGCCTTTCTAAAATCTTTTTGGATCGCTGCCTTGATCTCCGGAGTCAGTCTTTCTACTGCGGAGAGGAGTCTTTTCAAGAGTTTCACTCTATCTTTGGGCTTGGAAACTTTTAACACCTGATGAAAATGGCGCTTCTGTACATCGAATACTCTCTGCATCTCTTTCGGATTGGCAGCAGGGAATGCGGTAACTCCGGAGGAAGCCGGGGCGCTCGCAGTGGATTGGGTAGCTGTGGTGGACATGGGATCAATATCTCCTAAGTTCGAACGATTTCTTCCGGAGTCCGGGACGAGTCGGGAACCAGGGTATTATTCCACAAGATTTAGGATTTTGCTGCAACCTTTTTATTGAATGATCATTCCGTAACTTTTAGCGCCAAAAGTCCGAGGACCAAACTATTCAAGTTTTTCCCCAACCCGTTATTTAAAGAAAATTTCCACTTAAACGAGTGATAAACTAATCCATAAGGATTAGTCTTCAGTGGACGCAGCTCCCAAATTTTTTCTTACAAGTTTTCACGGATATACGACTCACTCGGTTTTTTTTTGTCTCTTTGATCCGTATAATTCGCTTAGCAACGACTTATTTTTAACGAAGAAGTCGGAGCAATTTCTTGACATAGACCGCTAACGTTTTTCAGAGTTATATAGTATGAGCCAAGGGAAAACCCTAGAACTTTTCCATCATAAGGATCTGGATTTATTCAGTAATCTGAAGGATCTAAATCAACCGATCACGGAGAATCTTCCGTTTCATTTTAAATTTTTCAATCTTACGGAGAATGTGGATAATATTCTCTCTAAAACCTTGGATCGATATCTTTTGCATCTGGATATCATTTTCGTCCGAGATTCCGTTCTTGCGGCGATGAAAGAAACGATCACCAACACGATCAAAGCCAATATCAAACGCATCTATTTCAGGGAATTACAAGCGGACATCCAAAATCCGAACGAATACCGGACCAAGATCACCGGTTTCAAAAAGACTTACTTGGACAATAAGGAAAAATACGAAGACCTTCTATTTAAGAACAACTACGTGGTCCTCGTTTCCTTCATTCATAACAAGGACACGATCCGTATTCGTGTAATGAACAACGTAAAACTAAGTCCAGAAGAAGTGACCCGGATCAACCAAAGGATCGAAAAGGCCAAGACCTATAACGATCTAGCGGAAGCATTCATGGAAGAAGGGGACGAAACCGAAGGCGCCGGATTAGGGCTCATCATGACACTCATGATGCTCAAGAATGACGGGTTAGGAGCAAGCTCCTACAAGATAGAGAGCCAAGGAAATAATACTTCCGTGATCATCGACATCCCGATCCGCATACAAAAGGAAAACATCCAGATCCAAAAGGCAGAGGAGATCATCAAGGAGGTAGACCAACTTCCTACCTTCCCGAAAGCGATCCAAGATATCCAAGTAGCGATCGATAAACCGAACTCCAGTATCGGACAGATCGCAGAAATGGTTAAGAAGGACGTGGCTCTTTCCGCCAACATACTCAAGCTATCCAATTCTGCCGCTTTCCGTAGAGGTGGAAAGGTAGAATCCTTGGACCGAGCCATCCAATTGATCGGTTTGAAAGAGTTGCAAGTTCTATTATATTCCCTTGGGACCAAGCAGATCCTGGAGAACAAGTTCCCGGCTTTCTTGACCATTTGGGAAAAATCAAACCAGTGTGCGTACTATTGTAAATTGATCGCGCAGAAACTGGCCATGCCGAAGGACGTGGTGAGCAATCTAATGTCCGCTGCCTTATTGCATGATATCGGCGAGATCATTCTTCTTTCCTTAGAAGAAGGTAAAATGAATAAGATCCAAAACTACTCCGCCTCCAAGGAGATCGCATCCTCTATCTCCATGGAAGAAGCTGCCTTCGGGATCACTCATACTAAGATCGGTGCACTCATCGCGGAGAAATGGAACTTCCCTGATCTATACTCCAAGGCCATGGAGTATCATCATAGACCTCAACTCGCAGACGAGCAGTACAAGGATATTATCTATCCGATCTATCTCGGAGACATGATGATCAAGATCAATAACGAAGAAGCCAAGTATTCGGAAATTCCGGATGAGGTATTGAAGTTCTGTAAATTCTTCTCGTCAGGAGATTTCCATTCCTTCCGTACTAAGGCTTTAGAAAGTTTCCAAGCGACGTCGTAACTCGCCCAGCTACGGGCAGTTAGCGTTTTTTACCACACAATTCATCAAAAATATACCTATCCGAAGGTTCTAGTAATCTACACCTTCGGGCGTATTGCCTATTCAAGGGATCTAAGGTCATAATCGAGTCACCGTACGGTGCTTATATGAACCAAATAAAGAAAGTCCTCCTCAGCTTGTTACTCGCTTTCAGCGTTTCCTTCTTCTCGTATTGCTCTTCCTCGAGCGATCCCAACTATGCCTGGCTCATGAGCCTTGCTTCCGGATCGACTGCGGTAACGGCCCCTACTGGAACGACTGACTTCGGCGTAGACATCAACGATGAGACTACCCCGGTCGATTTCGTTTTTGATACTACTAGAACAATTACTGTAAACATCCAAGTGCTCGATCCGATCGCACCAGTGGACGGAAGTATGGTGCAGGTTACTGTTCCTTCCGCAATTCCGGGAGCCGCGAGCAACAAATCCGTTTTCAAGGCGTACTCTAATCCGAGTGGAGAAGTCACTGGAAGTTTTACCATAGACGGAGACACGAACACAGTGCACCTGCAAGTAGAAGCCTATGGCAAATTCTACGACGCAGATATTAGCATAGTCAGTGTTTCTTCCATTAGTAGAAGGATCTCTATCAGCTTTACTGCGAATGTAAAACAGATCGTTGATTCGGACGGGGACGGTGTTCCTGATTCGGAAGATCTTTATCCTTTGGATCCAAACCGCGCGAGTACGATCCGTATTCCCGCAGAAGATTATTATACGATCTCATTCGAAGACTTATTCCCCAAACAAGGAGACTCGGACTTCAACGACTATGTGGTCCGCTCTTATTTCGAAGAAGACTTGAACGCCGCAGGAGAAGTTGCCCGGATCAGAGGATACTTTACTCATGTTGCAAAAGGTGCAGGCTACAATCACACTCTTCATTTCGGGATTCCGGGAGCCAGTGTTAGTTCGTATTCCCTCATTCATATCGGATTCGATGGGACCACTGTAGAAGAGAACTTAAGCGGGGTCGGTCCTACCATGACGGATCTGCAAGTGTTGGGAAATAGTTCTACTACGATCCCTTCTTCCAATGCATCCAGAACGAATACGACTTTCGTTAAGGGTAAGACCGCAAAACTCGAAGTCATTCTCGCAAGCCCTATCTCCAAATTGGTTTTAGGTCCGGCACCCTATGACACCTATCTGAATGTGATCAATACGAGTAAGGATATCCACGCTGCAGGTAAGTATTTCGATGCAAACGGCAAGGACATCTATAGAGATGCGACAGGATTCCCTTGGTCCTTACTCGTCCCAGGTAATTTCCAATGGCCTTATGAAGCTACGGACATTCGCAAGTCCTATCCTCAATTCCAAACCTGGTACCAATCCTTAGGAACCACTGATACGGACTGGTTCCGTAACCCGAACCCTGCGGAGGTTTTTCCGTCTACGCCCTAATTTGGGACTCCTGAAAGAGTAAAAGCAACCTCACCCTTCCCTCATTCGGCCGAGGGAAGGGGTTTTTTTCCTTTTCGGAACTTGAGTCAATATGTAGTCTGATCATAAAGTGGCCAGCCGACTACTCAAACGAAAAGTCAATAAACATAGCGGCTCGTATTCGGAAAATGACAAAGCCTCCATGTACTTTCTCTCTCTCGTCGAAGAGATCTCCCCGATCGTAGCCTTGGACGAGAACAATACGGTATTATTCGCAAACGCTTCCTTTAAGAAAGAATTCCGGCTTCGCTTTCATAGCCCTGTGGGCAAGGACCTATTTAACTTATTAAGACTGGATTCCAAAGAAGAAGCGAATCTCAGAGAGAACCTTCAAAAGGCCCGTAAGACCAAGCTGCAAAACCAAGAGTTCCGAAAGGACAAGAAGTTCTACGGCTATTCCATCTTCCGTTTCCAAGATAATTTAGGAATGATCCTAAAGGATATTACTGAAAATAAGAAATTGGAAAAGAAGATTGCAACCCTTCATACACAGGTGCTCGCTTCTCAAGAAGAAGAAAGATCCCGACTTGCAAGAGAATTGCATGATGGGGTCGGTCAATTGATCTTAGCTGCAAAATTACATTTCCAAGCGCATCAAAAATCGGAGAAGGAACATCCGGAATCCTTCTCCTCCGGCCTTGGATTGATAGATAGGGCCAGCCAAGAACTCAGGGAAATTTACACAAATTTGCAACCTTCTTCATTGAAAGAACTCGGTTTGGAAGCGGCCCTCAGTTCTCTCGCAAACCAGATCTTTCCTCTGCAAAAAATAAAAGTGAAGTCGGAGTTGAAGATCCCCGACAATCTTCCTCAAGAAATACAAAACCAGATCTTTCGTATTCTCCAGGAAATCTGTGCGAATATCCTAAAGCATTCACAGGCCAACAAGGTGGAGCTAAAGATCTTTTCCGAAAAGGATACCTTGATTGTTTCCGTTAAAGATAATGGAAAAGGATTTAAAGAAAAAGAAGCCAGAATAAAATCAACCGGGTACGGCCTGGAAAATATCCGTAGAAGGACCGAGGACCTGAATGGTACCCTGTTCTTGGAAACGGAACCCGGTAAGGGCACTAAATATGTGCTTAGAATTCCTCTTAAGAAACGTTCCAAGGAGAATGTATGAACACAGCGGTGTGCAAACTCTATCTAGTAGACGACCACGCAATATTAAGGGAAGGTCTTAGATTGATCATCTCCGGCCAAAGCGATCTGCAAATCATTGGCGAGAACGGAAATGCGGAACAAGCATTGGACGAGATCGGAAAATTAGAGCCGGACATCCTGATCACAGATATTTCCATGCCTGGTGTGAGCGGGATCGATCTGGTCAAGGGAGTAAAGCGTTACTACCCGAAAGTGCAAGTCATCATTCTTTCTAGACATGATAACGAAGAATACATCCAAAAGCTGGTGGATCTTGGGATCAACGGTTATGTTCTAAAGGACGACGCGGGTGAGGATCTTCTGAGAGCCATCGACGCGGTTCGCAGAAAGGAAACGTATCTTAGCCCAAGGATCGCTACTCGAGTACTTTCTAATATAGGGAAGAAGAAGAACGGAGAACCGGAAGACGGTCCTTCCGTTTTCTCGGTGCTTTCCGATCGGGAAAGACAGATCCTAAAACTGATCTCGGAAGGGAATTCCAACGAAAAGATCGGAAAACTACTGCATATATCTCCGGCAACTGTCAAAGTGCATCGTGCCAATATCATGAAGAAGTTGGATCTGCATAAGGTAGCCGACTTAGTAGTCTATGCAATCCGCGCTGGGATCGTAGAGAGCTAATTTCTCACACAGAGAAGGCTCAAGAGCTGGTCACAAGTATTCGCAAAGCCTTGGTTAAAGGCTCCGATCGTCGGATCTCCGCTGGCTCCATAATCTCCCGGATCGGTTACTAGCGAGCTAGACCAATTGATGCAATCTCCCGCATTTCCACTCGGAGTAAACGCTGCATCCGCGATCCCAGTCCAATAATTCAATCCGGCCCCAGGGATACCGGAAGCGCTGTCCATAGGCAATATGGGGAGAGCGGATCCGCTTGTATGGAATACAAGAGTATTCGTAGCAGGTGTGTTAGTATAATATTTCGTATGAGCAAATAAGGGCCAGCCCGCTCCACCGGGAGTCCTTCCCACACCGGCGATGATCGCGGAATATTCTATTCCTAGACCAGGAAGCGTGGGTGCGTCCGTATCCTTAGAAGACTGACATTTAGCGTCCGCGCCCGATATTCCGCCTAACGCGCCAGTGTAAGTCGTACTTGTGACAAATAGATATCTCATTTTTCCGATGAGACCGAGAAGAATGACCTCATCCGAGCCGGGAAACGGAATAGAGCAAGAACCGAAGACAAGGCTAGAGCAAAGAAGAAGTGCCGAAGAAAATGTACGTAATCCCATAAAACCTCCTCAGAAACTCCTGGAATATTGCAGATCCCATCTGCTTTGAGAAAGTCCTGTGAACATAGAACCGTTCCCGAGTCCCATTACATCCGGCCGGACCTTAACTTGGACCGAATCTCCCGAAGGAAGTCGATTCTCTAGCCAAAGAGAAAGAGCTACCCCAAGGATCGTCAATCCTCCTAAAACAACCTGATTCTGTTGATGGATCTCGTATTGATGCTTATCCTTCTCCCTGGATTGCCAAAGATAGAGAGTAGCTTGCGTGGGAAGATTCAAGCCCAGAAGGCCGATCATCTTGGGATCGTTCAAGGACTTGGATGCAAGTCGATTGCCCGCCTCTCTTTCGGAATTTCCTAGATAGGCAAGAACGGCAAACCCTGCCCAGATCCCGTATGCTTTATTACGTTCTCCTTTGGAATAAAAACCGGTGCCCGGGATCCAAACAAAATGAGAAGTTCCCTTGGAGATCTTAGCTGCGGCCTCTTCCTTCTCTGCGAGTGCGACCGCTTTCGGTCTATCCTGCTCGACCTTGAAGTTCGTCCAAGGAGTATAAGAAGAAGGTTTACCGAAACGATTCAGTCCCGCGATCCGATACTCGTATACTCCGGCTTCTAAGCTGAACTCGATCTCGTTCTCCGTGACTTTCTTTTCTACAACCAGATCCTGAGGTGGTTCCGCCTTGCGGACTTCTACCACGTAGCCTCTGCTTCCTTTCACCTCGGTCCATTCTATATAATAAATAAAGCTTTTGCCCTCTGCAGACAGGCTCCCGCCGAATGATAAGAAAAATATATTAAAATAAAATAATATGTACGGAATTCGACCGTAGGAACGGAACATGATCTCTCCTTAATGGCGAGCTCCGCTGGCCTTGGTTTCAGGAGCAGCGAGGTCTTCCCTAAGTTGTATTTTAAAATCCGCTTCCGATCTTAAATTGGGCTCCAACTCTGATTCTACCGCCCAATGAAAGGTTCCCACATCCAATTTTTCCAAATCTCTGAAATACAATCTATCGCCCTTTGTTTTCTTTTCGTAGATTAATTCGTCGGAAGATCCCTTCCTAAAGAAAAGACGAAATTTCCACTCGGTTTGCTTCTGTTTGGCGGAAATTTTCCAGCGAAAAGTGATCCCTTCTTTTCCTGTCATGTCCACCAAAGCGCCGTTTTTCGGATATTCCAAGGCTAACTCTGCTGCATTTTGAGGTTCAGGAATCGCTCCATTCCCAGTTTCCGCCTTTACTGCGACTTGCTCTTGGGGAAGAGAGATCGAGAATTTACGGGCCTCGGAGAATGTTTCCGTTCCAGGCAAATTCGTGTAGGACTGTATCCTCCAATAATAGGTCCCGGGAGAGAGAGTCAGAGAAAAATTCGTGCGAAACAATTGCGTCTCCACTACGGAAGTGAAATTCGGATCCTTAGAGATCTGAAGTTTGTACCCACTCGCGATCTTTTGTTTTACCCAAGCAAAGGAAACGGTTCTATCTTCTTGCGTGAGATCCTTCTTAGGATACTGCAACTCTACAGGAAAATTCGGGAGAACACGGAACTTTCTCACCTCGGAGATCCTCTTTCCATCCTTGGAGTGGATCCTCCAATAAAAGATCCCCTCTTGGAATTTTTGCTTGTACTGCATTTCCTTCACTGCTCTCTTAGAGACAGGGCCAGTGAAGTCTCGTTTAGAAGAAATTTCTAATATTCCGTCCTCACCGCCGTCCCAATGGAACTCAACGAGCTGCTCTTGTTCGCTCGGGAAATATCGAGTGGAGTCTTCTGGAGAGATCAGATTCCAGGTCGTTAGGATCTTATTTGCATTAAACGCTACATCCTTTTCGCCTAATACTTGTTTAACGGTTCCATCCTCGTTCCATTCTACTTCTCCTTTTTCTACGATCACTCGAGTCCCATTTTTGTCTCGGGTAACTTGGAATTTGGAGTCCGAACCCGCCTGCAGTCCGACCGTTCCCGCAATGACGGATAAGACCTTTTTACCGCTTTCGACTAGGATATTCCCTTCATTCAAGTCCAGGTTTTCCTTACTCTCTTTGAGTTGAAGCACTACCATAGATTGAGGATCTAATTCTATCTTAGTTCCCGATTTTAAGAATACGATCGCCTCGGAAGCTTCGTCGGTCCGTATGGAATCCCTATCGAAGACCGGCATTCCCTGCTCTACATCTTCCCAGAGCATTCTATCCGGAAATTTTCTTTGAGCCGTCTTGTATCGGAAAGAGACAGTACCCATGACTTCTTTTCCTGATCCGCCTCCGGCTCTGGACTCATAGTATAATAAATACAAGGAGAAGAAGAGTATGACTACACATACCGTTCCAACCTGCCATTCCCGTTTGTAAATTCTCCAATCCATTCGTTTCTTCTAATGTGCGATCGATTTGGAAGGACCTTCCGGCTCGGCGATGCCGCAGATCCTGCGGACTTCTGCGAGACTTGCGGGACAATCCGGATCTTCTAACCAACCCAGGACTGCATACAATTGCTGCGGTTTTTCTTTTCCTCGGATCCATACGGGAGGAAGGGCTTCGAATCTATAATGATCTTTTACTTCTTCGTAAGATGTTTCAGAGATCAATATATCCGTCCCGAAATCCTTGGTGAGATATTCGATCCTGGATGCGAGATTGACCGCATCTCCGATCACTGTGAACTCCAGTTTCTTTTCGGACCCGATCTGTCCTACTACCACCGGTCCTGTATTGATCCCGCATCCGAATCTTGCTTGAGGCCTTCCTATCCCTTCTCCCACTCGATTAAATTCCAAGAGAGCGTTTCTCATAAGAAGTGCGGAGTTTACAGCATTCCTTGCATCATGCCCTCCCGAATAGAGAGCTCCCCAATGCGCCATGATCGCGTCTCCGATAAACTTGTCCACGATGCCTTCCGTTAGATAAATACATTCCACCATCTCGGTAAAGTAAGCATTCAAGAAGTCTACGACCTCGCTTGGTTTCAGCTTCTCGGACATTCCCGTAAAGTTCCGTAGATCGGAGAAGAATACGGTAACATCCTTTGTTACCCCGCCCAATGGCATGTCCCCAGCCAAGGCTCTCTCCGCAATTTCCTTGTTCACGAATTTACCGAAAGTATCCTTGATCTTCTCTCTTTCTTCCAACCCGCGGGCCATTTTTAAAAAGGAATTGGTAAGTACCCCTACCTCATCTCTAGTGACAGGTTTGATCCCAACCTTATAATTCCCTCTTTCCAATTGTCTAGTTGCGCTCAATAGATTGATCAAAGGAACGGTTAACGTTCTAGAGAATAGGAATACCACAAGGAATGCTACGCTCAAGACAGAGACTAAAATATAGAAATTCTGTCTTCTGATCTTATACACCGCTTCGAAAGCCTTATCCGCTTCGATGGAAGAAACCACTGCGAGATTTCCATCTTCTAATTGTTGGAAGGAACCTAAGGTTTCCTTTCCCTCGAACACGGAAGTTTGGGAGCCGTTGTCCGCAGGATTTCGTAATAAAAATTGTACGAGTGGATTCTTGGAATAATCCTTAGCCGAAAGTGTTTCGTTCTCATCCGTATGAGCGATCAGCCTTCCTTGGGAATCCACCACCCAGATCGCGAACAATTCCGTCTGCAAAGCGGACCGAGCCGCTTCCCAAAGATCCTGAGGTGAGATCAGAAAGAAGCCGAGTGTCTTATTCGTCTTGCTCGTTTCCGTAAACAAGACGACAGGAAAACCGAATTTAGAGCTGATATTCTTAAGCTGCAAGGACTCGAATTCGGAAGTGAAGAATTTCTCCTTCTCCTCTTTGGGAATAGAAGCCCAGGACTTTCGGATCTCTTCTTCGTCCTTTCTTACGTCTCGGATGAATCTAGGATTATAGAATACGAGAGAATTCCCTTTTTCGTATTTTCCCCAAGCGAGTATCTTCGGTTGCGATTGCAAATAAGAGGCGAGATACGCGGGCAGATTCGTCTTTTTTAGATCCGATCCTTCGGTTACGGCATCTCTGGACTTATCTATGAATTCGTCAGATCTAGAAGATAATTCTTTGATCCGGATCCCGACTTGCAATCCGGTGAGTCTTGCAAGGCTCAAGTTGTATTCTTGGATCAGGGATACGGAATAATTCCGGAACAAATTGGTAGCAAGACCGATCACCAGACCCATACTCACCACTACAATTGCGCTTACAATTGCGAGAAGTTTGACTCGGATCGTGATGGGAGACGCCTTGAAATCTTCCGCATGGTTTTTAGGAGGCTCTTGTTTCTGCTCCTGTCTTTTTCCGGAAGTGATATTCGGAGAGAATGGAACATAGGGCTTCGACCCTGGCTCTTCTTTTCGAAAGCTATCTTGCAATAATTTTAAAAGTGAAGTCTCTTCGTTCTCCGAATAGCAGAGCATTATGGAATTCGTATAAGAACTTAAGAATCTTTTTAGTTTTCTAGCCGGATCGAAAGAGGATCTGAACTTTGCCCCATCCATTGTGGAGAGATGGATCCTACTTTCTTTGAGACTTTTTACCAAATCCGTAAATGCGGACTCTGATTTCCATCCAGCTGCTTCGGATTTCGTTCCCCAAAAAATTACTTCTTGGATACCTCGAGTATGGATTTCCTCCAAAAGTGCTGTTGGATCTCCTACAAAAGGAGTAAGCCTCTTGGCGTAGACGGACATAGAGTTCGATAAAGGAACTTCTAAAATCTGATTCGGAGAAGGTTCCTCTTGCATGGGGATAGGAGTCTCCTGAATCAGCCTAGTTTGTCATTACAAAATCCATTTTTCGTCGAACGACGTGAGGAGTTCTTTTTCGGATCTTGCCCCGAGTTTGACACATAATTCCGGTCGCATCATTTTTTCTTTTCATCGAATTCCTAAATCTTAATATGGAGTCCATGAGCGAACTCAAATTGATCTTGGAATCCCATTGGATACTAGGACTAGCTTCCGTAATTTCCGGAATATTGCTGGGCTATCTCTTCGGCGGTTTCATCGTTCCTCGTCTTGCCAAATCTTTAACGAACGACACTCTGGACACGGAACATCCTCTGTATCTGGCTCTTCTTTCTTTCGTTAGGTTCTCATTTCTATTATTAGGTCTCTATACAGCTCTCAAAATAATCCGATTAGAACCGGAAACCAGAGGAACCTATTCTCTCTATCTGAAAGTATTTACCATCTTGATCTTTACTGTTTCCCTAGCGAGAGTGGGATCCGGAGCATTCACACTCTATTCCACAAAGACAGAAGGACTTCTTCCTTCGGCTTCCATTTTAAATAATATAGTGCGGATGTTGATCTTTGCTACGGGAGGATTGGTCGCTCTCCAAACCTTAGGCATCTCGGTTACTCCCGCATTGACCGCGTTAGGAGTAGGAGGCTTAGCATTCGCACTCGGATTACAGGAAACATTATCTAATCTATTCGCTGGTTTAGGAGTTCTATTAGGAAAGAAAGTCTCTGTCGGAGATTATATTTCCTTAGAGACCGGCGAAGAAGGTTTGGTGGAAGATATCAACTGGAGAACTACTTCCCTCAAGAAAGGAAATGGAAGCACGATCATCATTCCGAATGCGAAGATGTCCAAGACAACATACACGAATTTCAGTCTTCCGAATGAAGGCCTCTGGACAGTGATAGAATTCAGTGTGGATGCGGAAACGGAAACTTCCCAATTAGAAAAAGCAATCTTAGATTCTGCAAGACAGGCTGCCGAACAACTCTATCCTAAGAATGAATTCGGATCCCAGTCGAAACTCGTCTACAGATCCCTAGGACCGTTTAATATAGATTTGGCGGTCCAGATATCCATTCGAGATATAAAAGACTCCCAGCAAATCCGTTCCTTCTTCATAAAATCCTTGCACTCAAGATTCAGATCGGAGGGAATCGGTATCGTATCTCCGGAGACGTACAAAATAAGAGCGAAGGAAAGCTAATCTATTCCTCCTATTTTGTCGTAAAGTAAACGTATGCTCCATTTCTTCGAAAACAGGGTTTGGTTCTATATCCATGTTCTCAGTCTGGATATTTGCTTAGGAGTGCTTGGCTCAGGAGCCTTGGCCGTCTCGGTAACAGGCGCTCATATGAAGACAGCATGGTGGCTTCTTCTTCCTTTAAGTGTTTGGGTGATCTATACCTTGGATCATCTCCTGGATGGAAGAAAGGTGGGAGCAAACTCTGTGAATCCTCGTCACAAATTTCACTATGATCATTTTAGGATACTAAGCATTCTCTGCGGGATTGCGGGCGTCCTTTGTTTGGTCTTGGCCTTCTTGCTCTTAAGAGAGATCGTTCTACTCGGAGGAGTCATCTTATCCGCGTTAGCATTCTTGCATCTAGGTTTGGCCCGCTGGGGAAGGGTCCGCTTCGGAAAAGAATTCTCCGTAGCACTCATCTATACTCTAGGAGTTTGGTTCGGTCCTCTTTTGATCGTAGGGTTTCGCTCTTGGATCGTGCCCGTTCTACTTCTACTATTCTTCTTAGGGACCATATTGAACCTGATCATGAACTCACTTATGGAAGCAGACTTAGACGCAAAAGAAGGTCAAGTCTACTTGCTCGGAGCACTTTCTCCCAAGCTTGCGAAGGAATGGGTATTGCGATTGTCCTTGCTCGGATTCTTGGTCGCAATAGTATTGGCCGCCGGAATGCGAAAACTTGCGCCGGGAGGATCGGCCGCCTCTGCACTGGTGGTCGCCTTACTTTGCGCAGTCCCGGGCTGGATATTACGTTACGCGGATAACTTCCAAGATTCCTCCAAATATAGGATCTTGGGCGAGGGAGTTTTTATCTTGGGCTTGATCCCTTGGCTCCTAAACCAGTAAGCCTGGGCAACATGATTCGATTCCGATATTGGAGACTGACATGACAGATTTTTTTAAAGACAAAGTAGTTTGGATCACTGGAGCTTCTTCCGGAATAGGAGAATGTTTGGTCAAGGAAGCGGCAAGAAGAGGAGCTAAATTGGTGCTTTCTTCCAGAAGGGAAAAGGAATTAAAGCGTGTCAGAAAAGACTACGGTCTAACCGATTCAAACAGCATGATCCTTCCCTTGGACCTACAAGATTATAAGAAATTAGGAAAGGTCCCGGCCCAAGTCATCAAGAAGTTCGGGACGATAGATGTACTGATCAATAACGGCGGGATCAGCCAAAGGTCTCTTGCGCATGAAACTTCATTAGAAACTTATGAAACTCTAATGAAGGTGAACTATTTCGGGAATATAGCGCTTACATTAGCAGTTCTTCCTTATATGAGAAAACAGAAGAAGGGTTGGATCTCCTCCATCGCCAGCGTAGCAGGACTAATCGGAGTTCCGTTAAGGACCGGATACTCTTCTACAAAATTCGCTCTTACCGGTTTCTTCGAAGCATTGCGTGCCGAGAACCATAAGGAAAACATTAAGGTTACCTTAGTGTATCCTGGCTTCGTTCGCACGAACATTTCCAATAACGCTCTGAAAGGAGATGGAACTCCTCAGAAGAAGATGGACAAAGTGATCGAGAACGGTATAGATCCGGACGAATGCGCTCGTAAGATCTTGGATGCGATCGCCGCGGAAGATCTGAGTGTGATCATTGCCGGTGGAAAGGAAAAATTCGGATTATTTCTCAGACACTATTTCCCACGTTTCTTCGCCAAGTTTTTAGCCAAGACTTCGGTGACCTGAGGTTGATCCCCACCCTTTTTTGCGCCCCTTAGGAAGCAAAAAACCCGCAGGGTTCTGAGATAGTCGAAGCAAAATTTCTAACAGCAAGGAAGTTTTGGAATGCAGATTCCGTTTGGAATTCGTGGGGAACGTGATCCCCACCCTCATTGGGTGGGGGCCGGTGCGGTGGTGTACTTCCCTGCCTAACACAAATTCTGAATCCCCGCAATCCTTATTTTCGCCGAGGCTTTCTGTGGGAACTCTTAGAGAACGATCTCTATTTCCTCATCTTCCAGACGGAACGGATCTTCTCGCTCCTAAAATCTTCTGGATGAGTTTGCTTGGTAAGATCTATTATATCTTCCCAGAGTAATTCGGCCGGATCTATTTTAAATTTCCTGAAATTAGTAGAAAAGAATAAGACGGCCCCAGGTTCCGAAAAATCCTTAAAGATGGAATTGAGCAAGAAAGGATAATCTCTCTGCACATCGAAAATATCTCTCATCTTCTTGCTATTCGAGAATGTAGGAGGATCCACCATAATCAGATCGTATTTGGTCCGATCCGGATTGGTCCTTTCTCTCTTGAGCCATTCCCCTATATCTTCTCTCAGGAATTCATGGTCATCCGGATCGAATCCGTTCAATCGAAAATTCTCCTCGGACCAATCCAAATATTTCTGGGAAAGATCTACGCTTGTTACCTTTTTGGCGCCACCTGAGGCGGCATATACGGAGAAGGAACCTGTATACGAATATAGATTTAAGACCTTCTTTCCAGCGGCTTCCTTTCTGAAAAGATCCCTCGTGGTCCTATGATCCAGAAAAAGACCTGTATCCAAGTAGTCGCTCAGATTCACCTGGAAAGTCAGCCCGCCTTCTTTTACCTGAATAAAGAACTCTTCGCTGCCCAGCTTTTCGTATTGTTGATTTCCTTTCTTAGGCTCTCTTCTCTTCCAAAATAGCTTTTCTGGGGGAAGTTGCAGTATTTCTAATATGGAATTTCGGACCGCGACTCTTTCTTCTTCTCTTTCCTCTTCGGATAATGGATAAGAGTTTAGGTATTCGGAGACCTGGCAATAGTCCTCGTATAGATCTATGGAAATCGGGACCTGGGGAATGTCCCTATCATAGATGCGAAAGCAGGTGATCCCTCTTCTTCTCGCCCATTTTTTCCAATGCTTGCTCATTCGAGCCAAACGATTGGAAAACATTTCAAGATGCTTCATTTATCCCATTCTCTCAGATCTGGAGCATTGGTGTTCAAGAGGCCCTCGATTTCATCTCCGATCATTTCGGGACGATAGAGAAGAATGTCAATCTTTAAGAAGTCTTATAATCTGCCGGCTGACGCGAAGCGGGTCTTATAGTACGGCTCGTCCAGGGAGTTAACGGTAACGCCCCTGACCACTGAAGCATGCACGAATTTTCTATCCTTGAGATAGATCCCCACGTGGCTGATCTTCTCCCCATAGATATTGAAGAAAACAAGATCCCCTTCCTGTAGATTGGATTCTGAGATCTTCTTCGTTTGCTTGGCGATGCTCTCCGAAGAACCGGAGACATTCTTAGAGTAAGCTTTCTGCAATAACTTGGAAGTCAAAGTGGAGCAGTCTATCCCCGACTCGTCTTTTCCGTTATCCTTATGAGGGGTCCCATACCAATAATACACTCCCCTGAAAAGTTCTTCGTTATCTGAGGAGCTAATTTCGAGATCCCATTTCTCCGCAAAAAATCTTTGGAGCTCTTTGGGAGAAGGATGATTGGATTGTTCTGCGACCAAAACTAAGGCAAAGAACGGAAGGGCTAGGAATATAAGCCCTTTCGTCTTCACACTGACAAATTCTAAAATCTGGATCAGTCTTAACTTGATCGCGGACATGCGAGTAAGACCTGCTTTGTCCGGATCGGTTTCCTAATTCTTAAAAAATCAGCCGATTTCCCAAACGAATTCTCTGATCCTTTCGCTCACCGTATCCGGCATGGTCCTTTGGATCCAGTGATTGCTATCATAAGAATACTCTTTATATGAATCGCAGATCCTTTCATGCAATTTATATAACTCCGGTCGGATCGCAAAATCTTTTAGAGGGATCAGAACTTGTACAGGAGGCTTGATATGTTTCGGCTCCGGATACTTCTCTCCTCTCAGCAATTCTCTGTACAAATTGATCGTATGAGTAGAAGAGTCTATGATCTCGGACTTGGTCTTATTCCTCAGAACATCTCCCTTAGGAACCCCTCCTATATTCATGGTGAATTTCCAGAAGAATTTTGCAAAGGTTCTCCAGATCCATTCCGGAAGAAAAGGAATTTGGAAATATAGAATATACCAGGACCTTCTCAACTGAGAGAGAGCCTTGAAAAGAGAGATCGGATTCCCGGAAAGAGCCAATTGAAATGCACTGGACCTTCCCAAAATAGGATGAGGTCCACCCATTGCAGTATACGATTTTGCCCAAACGGATTTCTGCTCATCTGCAACAAACGCCCAGCTAATAAGGGCGCCCCAATCGTGAGCGACGATATGCACCGGTTTGTCGTTCCCAATGAAACGGATCACCTGCACCAAATCCTCAAAAATGCGCCTAACGTTATACGCCTTTTGTTGAGAAGGCTTACTGGATTTACCAGTCCCTCGTAGATCCAAGGCAGCCACATTGTAATCTTCTTTCAAGGACTCCAACTGATAGGACCAGATCCTATGATCGTCCGGATATCCGTGAACGAAAAGCACAGTAGGTCGATTCGGTCTTTCCTTAGCAGTATGATTGTATTTAACATACAAGGAAATATCCCCGTTAGCCACGAAGGTTTCCTTGAAGTTTTCCGTCTTAGTCTTGGTTTCTTCCGCTTGGGTCGTAGTCATATTTTTCGCCTCCTTTAGTGATCAGGAAAAGCTTTGGGCTAGCCTTTCCATTCCTCTTAAGAATCCCGGAGAGAGTCTGGTCAGGAACCGAAGCATCTTCGCAGTGAATCCGGGGAATACGTGCATCTTTCTCTTTTCCATTCCCCTTACGATCGCACGCACTACCATCTGAGGAGTGTCTAGGATCGCAGAAGGGACCACCTTCTGTTTATCCGTTCCGAATTGTTCCGATTTCAGGATATTCGTATCTGCAAAGAAAGGATATACGTTAGTCGTATATACGCCATGCTTTCTGTATCCGGAATCCAAGGCCTCACCCAGGGCTCTGATCCCGAATTTAGAAACGGAATAATATACAAGTTCGCCCGGAGCAGTGATCCCCGCGCAAGAAGATAGATTTACGATCTGGCCGTGCTTTCTTTCCAGCATACCAGGAAGGAACAAACGGCTTAAATAGATCGGAGCGTATAAGTTCACATCCAAGATCAACTTCCATTTTTCGGAAGGGACATCCAACAATCTTCCCATGAACGCAAGGCCTGCGTTATTCACCAAGATGTCCACATTAGGATTGATCTTAGTAGCTTCTTGGAACGCCTTATTGCAACCAGCTTCATTGCTTAGATCGGCAGCGAAAGATCCTAAGATCTTTCCGGTTACAGGCTTGGATTCACCCAAGTAGAATTCCGGCTTGGTTTCCGGAGCCTTCATATCCGTGAGGATGAGATTCGCTCCCTTCTTCAAGAGTTGTTTGGTTAATTCTTTCCCAAAACCACCGCTCGCTCCGGTGATCAAAATGTTTTTCCCGCTTAGTCTGCTCATGCAATTTCCTTATATCTATGCTCAGGCGATCCGAATATCGCTCGGCTCAATTCCAGATTATCTTCTTGTTCCGGATGAAAACCGGGACGGAAGTATCGGAAGAAGGCGCCTAGCGCATGAAAGAAGACCTTTTCGTCTATGAATATAAAACGGAAAGCGTCTTTTCTAGTTTTCCATTTAAAAGTCAGACCTTCTTGCCAGAGAAGTATCTCCGCTCCTATGAATGTAGCGGCCCAGAAAACTACAGTAACACCTAAGAACGCGATCATTCTTCTGAAATAATTCCCGCTAATATCCAAGAACACGTCGTATGCTGCGGACTTATGCTCGATCTCTTCGGCGGCATGCCATTCCCAAAGACGCTTCATTTCAGATTCGGCCTTATCCAATGCACGGATCTGTAGACCGATAGTAGCCACGAGAGAAGTATAATGCTCCGCTCCGGCCGTGATCGCCAAACACATCTTAGCGGAGGAGAATCTCTCTACAAAATTCAAAAAGAATGAATTCACGAAATCTGTGAACGCTTTGATCTTAAAGCCTTGGTTTTCCAGGATCTGCCAGGTCTTCTTATGCTCGCTTGCGTGTTGCGCTTCCTGGCCCATGAACGCCTTAGCGTTCCGTAAAACCCTAGGATCCTTGATATAAGGTAGGAATTTTTGGATGCTCCTGATAAAGAATCTTTCCCCGTCCGGAAAGAAAAGAGTCCATGTATTCAATACATGTGTCTTATATGCGGAATTGTCCATCCAATGCTTACTGGTGCCCTCTTCCGTGAATTCGAATTTTGGTTTTCGCACCGGATAAAAATGAAAATCCTTATCCTGTAAAATCTCGCTCTTCATCTCTTAACCTTTCAATTTTTATAATATACTCTTTGATCAGGCTGGGACTTTTATTTTTGAAGATCTAGAGTTAGCCTTCTTCGGCTTTTTCTTTTCCTTGCTCTTCTCTTTCCAAAGATTGACATGAGGAAGATCCTCATCCAACCAGTACGCGGTGGATTCGGTAACTACTAGGATCTCTTCCCATTTCGCTCCGAAGGATTTGAATTCATTCGGTCCGGAGTAGATCTTTCCAATATGAGGTTCTACTGCCCAAAGTCCAGGCTCCGCTCTGAAATCGGAAGCTTCGCTCCAGAAAGGAGAATGTCCCGAGACTCCTGGAACCATGTCTCTTATCATTTGTGGAAGTAAGTAAGCGAAGGTTTGGAAAGGGAATCCGTTGATCCTTCCCCCAGGAAAATTATACGCAGGGAGTCTTCCCACTTTGTGACCTAGAACTCCTTGCGGATAGATCGCATGGCAGTTCACATAACCGGAAGCACGGATACGAGCATCCACTTCTAAATAGATCTCGGATAAGGTCCTCTCCTCTAAGACCCTTCGAAGGATCAACTCTCTGTATTCTTCTAAGTGAAGAAGAGCCTTGTCGTGTTCCGAATTCTCTCCATAAGAGAACGCATAACCCACGTCAGCCGCTCTTCCTGCGAATGTAGGAGCTACGTCTAGAATAACTGCCATTCCTTCTTCTAATCTGCGATTGGATGGTTGGAATTTTCCTCCGAAATGAGGAAGGATCCCTTCTCCTTTTCTCAAATAATTCAAGGAAAGAGGACGCTTGAATCCGTGAAATGCGGTCCTGTCCCCAAACCAAGCAAAACCATAATGAAAGAAGGAAGAACCGCCGGCCCCCAAGATGTATTCGTCGATCTTCTTTGCGGCCTGTTTCTCAGTGATCCCGGGATAGAGTTCTTTACGCACCGCTTCTACCGCTTCGTACGCAAGTGCCTGTACTTTCTTATAGGAGTCTAGTTCTTCTCTCGAGTAGGTTTCCACAGACATGGTCTTCTCCGCAAACCCGCAAAATCACGGGGAAGGTTTTATCCTAACAGATATGCGAAAACCGATCGTCCGAACTTATAGTTTGCTACCCTTTTTTCTCCATTCTAAGGGAGTCATGCCTGTGATTTTCAGGAATTGGGCGTTGAATGTGGACTTAGTATTGAAACCGACATCGTAGGCGATGGATAGGACCGTTCTTTCCAAGTCCTCGAGTAACAATGTCTTTGCCTCTTCTACCCGATACGAATTCAGGAACTCGTTGAAATTCTTTCCGTATGTCTCGTTCAGGATCCTAGAAAGTTGGTGAGGAGAGATGAGAAGTTTCTCTGCTAGATCCTGGATCTTCAGGGCTTCTTCTCTATAGATCTTATCCACTTCGATCAATTCCTTGATGCGAGAATGTACTCCGTCCAGATCGAGCCCGTGGATCTGGGTCTTCTCGTATCTTTTCTGGCGGATCTCCGATTTTAAGGATATGAAAAAGTTAGGATGGCGGGCCGTGAATAAGAAGACTAGAACGATCCCCAAAGTCTGAAAGGAAGAACCGGCTGCGAGTAGGAACTGGTTCTTCAGAAAATACCCGAACCAACAGAGTTGGATGGTAGCAAATACTACGAACAGAATGGTGTACACCAGAGAAGAAAGAGGGATCTCCGTCTCCTTAGAGATCTTCCGAAAGAAAAGCCAGATCCCGACCGAGTACACAGTCTGGTGAATAGAACCTAAAATAGTGACCCCGGTCAGAACATCCACTTTGGAACCGCTCATCGCATTTCGAATGTACTCTCTCAGAGTCTCGCTGGGAAGAATGAGATACGAAACCGTCTCTCCTAAAAGTAGGATGGCTGCCGGAAGATAATGTATTCGGATCTCGATCTCCCGATCCAGAGCAAATTGTACCATATTTCTGGAGACAAGAAGAAGGGTCGGCCCCACTGCCCAGACCGCAGGGAAGAAAACCGGCCAAGCCCAGATGTATTCCGCCGACCCGGGAACTAAACTCAAGCCCAATCGGCTCTCTACCAAGGCAAGAATGACCGCTAAGAAAAAAATCCCTCCAGGTAAAACGCTCTCTCTCTTCTTTGCCAGCTCCATAGCCGCAAGAAGAAGGCAGAGTGCGGTCCCAAATTGGATCCAAAAATGAAGTAAGAATGTGGGAAGAAGCTGCAAGAAGGAATTCCCTAAAACTGCAGGAAAGAAAAACCTCGGAGCCGAGTTTTGTCCAGTCGAAAGGGAAAATTCATCAGATCCTCGGAAGGAAGGTTGACTCTTCCGCCCTTCCTCGGTTTCCTAACGGTATGAGTGACTTCGTGGAATTGAAAGTTGGGGACCAGGTCCACCGCCTTCCCTTGATTACCGGAACCGACGGCAAGAAAGGCATCGATATCAGAGAACTACATAATAAGACGGGACTTATATCGTACGATCCCGGATTCTTCAATACGGCGTATGCCCAGAGTAAAATTTCCCGCAGAGATTCTATGACAGGAGATCTGCATTATAGAGGCTACGACGTAGCCGAGCTAGTGCACTATTCTTCCTTCGTAGAAACCAGTTATCTTCTGATCTACGGCGAGCTCCCTACGGAGAAGCAGCTCAAAGAATTCTCCATGAAGCTTTCCAAGCATAGCTTGATCCATGAGGACATGATCAATCTGTTCGACGGGTTTCCAGGAAAGGCCCACCCTCTTGCGGTATTATCCGTAATGGTTTCTTCTCTCTCCAGCTATTACCAAGACGAGTACGAAGAGTATTTGGATAGAGGGATCGACCAAGCGGCCAGGCTTCTAGCAAAGATCCGCACGATCTCCGCATTCTCTTACAAAAAGATGATAGGTCAGCCTTTCGTGTATCCTTTGGATCGCCATCCATACTGTACGAACTTCTTATACATGCTCTTCTCCCTTCCTTCCTTGAAATACCAACCTACGGAAGATCATGATCGTATCCTGAACCAGCTCTGGATTCTGTATGCAGATCATGAACAGAACGTTTCCAATACGACGGTTCAACTCATCGGTTCGACCCAAGCAAATATATTCGCTTCCGTATCTTCTGCGATCAATGCTCTTTGGGGTTCCAGAGAAGGTGGGAGACAGGTCGCAGCTGTGGAATTGATCGAGGACATTATCAAGTCCAAGCTAAGCGTTCCCGAATTCTTCGAAAGAATGAAGAAGGGTGAGCTTGCCTACCAATCTACTTGCTTTGGCCACGACGCATACAAGGTAAAAAGCAAACGCTCCACGATCGCACAAAAACTTTTCGTAGACTTCTACAAGCAGAAGAAGTTAGATCCGATCGCAGAGATCGCCCTACAAGTGGACGAGTACGTGAGCAAAGACTCCTTCTATCTGGAAAAGAACCTATATCCGAACCTGGAGTTCTATAGCGCCATCCTATTCCATAGTTTAGGAATTCCTAAAGAACTATTCACGGCTATGCAAGCCATCGGAAAACTTCCAGGCTGGTTAGCTCACTGGAGAGAGCAAAGATTGACTGTGGACTCTTCTCACAAGGTACGTCCTAGACAGATCTATACCGGAGAAACTTCTAGAAAGTACAAGCAGATCCTAGAAAGATGATCTAAGTCCGAAAGGGTTTGGGAGGAGGTTCTCCTTCCCGCGTGCTCCTTCCTATTTACTTCGATCCAGCGCGGAGGATTTCCAAAAGAAGTCGCCGCGCTTTTTCTTTTTAGGGACCGAATGCACTTGGGCAAAAAAAAACCGATCCCTCTCGGAACCGGCCTGAATAGGTTTCAATTCTGTAAGTTCGTGTTGATACGATCTATATCAATTAGACCGATTTTTATCGGATAAAGCCTTCAAGAAAGATACTATTGAACCTACCTCTTCTGCGGAAAGCTCTTTTCCAAGCTGTAAATGGGCCATTTTTTTCACAGCATCCTCTAAAGTAGACACTTTTCCATCATGGAAATAAGGCCCAGTCAGAGCTACGTTACGGAGAGAAGGCACCTTAAAGAAGAAAAGATCCGCGTTATTCTTGGTAACGGCAAACCGACCCTTGTCTTGTGTATTCTCGTGAGGATGGACTTGCCCCAATTTCCGGAAGCTATTTCCGCCCAAAAGAGGCCCATTGTGGCACTGGATGCATCCTGTATTAATAAATGTTTCCAGACCTTTTTGTTCTTCCGAGGTAAGCGCTCTATAATTTCCGGCTTGGAACTCATCGAAACGGTCCTTGGTAATTAAGGTTCTTTCGAACGCAGCAATCGCTTCTGCAATATTGTCATAGGAGATCTTCTTTTCGTCTGCAGGGAAAGCCTTTGCAAATGCCTCCGTATATTCCGGGATCGCGGAAAGCTTCTTCTCCACTTCCACTTCGGAAGGCATGCCCATCTCGATCGGATTGAGGATCGGTCCTTTTGCCTGAGCCTTTAGATCCGCCGCTCTTCCGTCCCAAAACTGAACGAAATGAAATCCGGCATTCAAAGAGGTAGGAGAATTCCTGTCCCCATTCTTGCCCAATGCACCGGGAGAAGTAGATAGATTGTCCACTCCGGCGGACTTTCCTTGGATCCCATGGCAGGAACTACAAGACTGGGAGTCGTTGATAGAAAGACGTTTTTCGAAGTACAGCTTCTCTCCTAAAGCAATTCGCTCGGGAGTATCTTTTTCAGAACCTGGCATCTTAGCAGGAAGAACACCGAAGGTTCTTTTTGCATCTTCCATAAGCTGTTTTGTCTTCTCGGAGGGGCCGCAAGCCACCAATAGAGCCAAGAAAACCAAACCTAAGGGGAATAATCGTTTTGGATTCATTGTTATCACCACAGATTAGAATGATTCTAATTCTGTGAAGGATCTCGATTTTCTGCCCTGAGGCAAGTCTTTTTCCGAATTCCTTTGGGAGAAGGAGGAAATTTAGACAGGAATTGGGGGAACTCTGAGCTCGAACTCGAATTTTGAGGACTCGCTGAGCAGAAAGAACCGGGCTCCTAACTTCTCCGCACGGTTTTTTAGATCCGTTTCCAATTGATCCGGAAGATCTTCCTTAGGTTGGCTTGGCCCGGACATAAAGATACGAAGAAGAATGGAATCTCCCTCCTTGCCCCAGAAGATCTTGGACTCTCCACTTCTGGAAGAACCGATCCGGATCGCATCCTTAAAGATCCTCTGTATTTGCAGACACTGATCGATCCGCAAGAACTGAGAAACGGAATGGATCTCCGAATGGGTAAAATTCGGGTTCTTTTGGACGAATAGCTTCATTTCCAGTTCGACCAATTCTTCTTTTCCACCTTGGTGATGCATTAAGTCCAAGATGTCCCGGACCCCGGTAAGAGTCTGGTTGAGCTCTACTTTCAGTTTTCCTAAGGATTTATCGGATCCGTCCTTGGCTTCCAATTGGTTGATGAGGGAATGAAATCCTTTGTCCAAGGATTGATCGACTAACGTAGCGTATTTGGCCTTCTCTTCGGCGTTCAATCTCAATTGTTCGTTGTATTTGGATTGCAATTCCACAAATTCTTCGGCTTTTTCCAAGTCGCGAGTAAATCGCAAAGATATAATATAGGAATTGAATGCGATGAATCCTACGAGTGCGATCGGAAAACTATAAGGAATAAGGAAATAGAATTCCGTAACGCCGTAGATCACATCGTTCATCATGGAGACTGCGAGAATGATCCCCGAAAGAAAAACGGTCCTTGCTCTTGTTTCATTCGCCTTCCATGCGAAACCTAGAGCGACCATAAGCACTAGGCTATAAAAAGGAGGGACATGCATGAAGAAGGAATACACATAGATCAGATTTTCCTCATCCAGAACGAAAATGGAAAGCACGAATAGCAACATGGTGGACATGAGGATGGCCATCCATTTTTGACCAAACTGCTTCGGATACATGATCCTAAGAATGAGGTAAACCGAAGGAACAAGCATGGCTTCGCAGAAGTATTCGAATCGTATCCTAAGATCTAGAGAAAGTTCCGGAGTCAGAAAATATTGCATTCCGGAAGTAACGAATGTGTAAAAGGAAACCAGAAAACAAAAGAAGGCGAAGAACAAAGGCGCGGAGTCCTTTCGATAAGATGCAAAGAAGATCAGATGATAGAGCCCGACCGCAAAAATGATCGTGATGAGTGAGGTCTCATAAATATCCTCTAGCTTTACCTTTTTGCGAAGAGTGTCCAGATCACCTAACAAGAAGTCGTTGCGGATCCCGCCCTTTAAAAAGTTTCCCTTATAGTTGGAAACGTTCACAATTAGCTCTATTTCCGATCCGCTCGTCAAAGGATACACCTGGGTGCTAGGATGAGCAAAGAACTCAGTGCTATTTCGATCCGTGCCGTTCACACCGTTCGCAAAGATCAGCTTCTTATTCAAATAAACTGAATAGACCCCGGGAAGACGAGGGACCAGTACTCCTAAATGCCTTTGCTCGGGAGAAGTATGAATGAAGATCCTATAGGTTCCATGCCCTTGCATGGTAAACTGAGGAGAATATTCCCTCCAGATCCCAGGGACTGGAAAATACTGTCCTGTGGCAGGATATCCTTTTTCAGGAGAATAGAGATTTCCCCAATTGAATTCCCAATCTCCCTTTAAAGGAAGGATCCTTCCCCAATGATGAAGGGAACGCATGTCGAATTCGCCCTTGTATACTTTGGGCGCCTCCATGCTATCCTGCTTGCAAGATGTGAAAATCGCAAAAAGGCAGATTAGGATAAGAAGTAAATAACGCCTGTAAATTTGCACAAAAGGTTCGCTCGCAAAAGTATATTCAAAAAACTCTAAATAAGGAAAGCAAATGAAAAACTTCGCCTAAGGTTCACTAGACTACGTTTCGAAATTACAAAGGAACTTTAAACAGATTAAATACTTAAGGGATGAAGATCACTTGGCGGACTTTCTAGCTCTCTCTATCTTAAAGGCAATCCCTTGTGCATTGATCTGTGAATCGAATCCTATAAATCTCTCTTCTTTCTCTCCGAATGGAAGCTTACGCAGCCGGATCTGGTCCTCTAAATAAGAACGAACTCTAGTTTCACAAAATGCAAGAAGGGTTTCTCCTTCGAATCCGGTCTTGGCCGCAGAAGTCCAAATATTCCTCATGGCCTCAATCCCTTCTTTCATTTGAGAAGCGCCTGCCTGGATATCCTCCCAAACACCGAAATGGGTCAGGTACGCTTTATCCGCCCCGGTGTTCAATATCTTATCAATGGAGAGTAACGCTTCTTCCGGATCGAAATCGGTGGGTGTCGTGGAAGGAAACAAAAGAGAATCCTTTCCCTTTCTAAATAAAGTATATCCTATGCCGAAGGTATCTCCTGTAAAGATCCCGTTCGTAAGAGAATCATATATGCAAAAATGATGATTTGCGTGTCCCTTAGTGTGAATGAATTTGAGTGTTCTTTTTCCCCAGGAGATCTCCTCTCCGTCACTCATATTCCGGATCCTCTCGCTTGGGACAGGTTTTATATCTCCGTACAGTTTATGGAAATTCTCTTCTCCATATACTTGGATGGAGCTCTTAATCAATCTACTCGGATCGATGAGATGTGGAGAAGCCTTCGGATGAGAAAGTACAGTCGCATTCGGGCAATGGGAAAGCAATTCCCCGGTTCCTCCTGCGTGATCCAAATGAACATGAGTGATGATGATATAATCAACAGAGTCCGGACCTAAGCCTTCTTCCTTCAACGCCTCTAATAAGAGAGGGACTGCAAAATTCGTATTATTCTCTACGAAACTAGCACGGTTCCCATCTATCAACAGATAGGCACAGGCCACTCCAGGCTCTACATATCCGCAGTCAATGGTCCGAATTTTTTCCAAGGGGATCTCCGAGAGAAAGGTTCGTTAGTTAGACGAGGAAGCTAGCCTCAAACCACAGATTCTAGTGTGATAACGGAAGCGGGCTCCTCTGTTTCCAGTTTTTGATCCAAGTATTCGGCGGAAATGGACTGCAATGCCTCTAATAAAAGAGTAGGTCCAGGATTAGAGTGCATCTTTTCCGTTAGAATCCTACGATAGGAGCGAGCTCCACGGATCTCATGAAAGGCACCTAACAAATGTTTGAGGATACGGCTTGGCTTCTCCCCCTGTTCCGTCTTTTTGGATAGATACTCCTGCATGGAGAGAAAGATCTCTCTTCTAGTGATGTCTCTTGCAGAGGATCCAAAAAATAAACGATCCACATTAGTGAACAAGAAAGGATTCTCATAGGCTGCTCTTCCGATCATGACCCCATCCACTCTTGTTAGGTGAGAAGCAATGTCCTCTAGGGTCTTCACTCCCCCATTCAGCTCGATCACTAGGTCCGGATATCTCCTCTTGATCTCGTACACATCCTCATAGCGCAGAGGAGGAACGCTTCTATTCTGAGCGGGGCTAAGGCCCTCTAATATTGCAATTCTTGCATGTATCGTGATCCTCTTCGCTCCGGCCTGGCTTACTTTTCTTACGAATTCGGAGAGGTCCTCTAGGCTTTCCTTTCCGCGAACTCCTATCCTAGATTTTACTGTGATCGGCAAAGAGGTTTTGGAATCCATTTCGGAGATGCAATCCGCGACTCGGTCCGGATCCTTCATCAAGCAGGCTCCGAAATTCCCTTCTTGCACCTTGTCGCTTGGACAGCCTACGTTCAGATTGATCTCAGAGTATCCGTAACCTTCTCCTATACTCGCGCATTCTGCCAAGGCTTTCGGATTGTCTCCGCCTAACTGTAGAGAAAGCGGAGCTTCTTCCGGAGAAAATAAAAGATGTCTGTCCTGATCTCCTCTTAAAATGGCTCCGGTAGTTACCATTTCGGTGTACAATAAGGAATGCCTGGTGATCAGCCTGAGAAAGTAACGAAAATGCCGGTCCGTCCAATCCATCATGGGAGCTACGGAAACCGGATATACGATAGGCTTTTCTTTTTGAAAGGACATGAAAGACCGAATAGTACGATCCTCGGTTTTAGGTCCAAGCAGTCAAGTCCCAAGAAATCGACTTGGTTTGATTTACAAAGATTTCATCCTGGTCCTGCGATGGGTCTTAAGAGACGAAATCCGTCTATCTTGTTTTCGTTTTGGATTTTTGTATCCGTATTCTTTTCATTTTCCTGCAAGAGCTTGAGCCAGGTATTCGAGACGATCGTAATCAATGCCGGAGCGGAGTATACCGCTTTGAATTTCTTCACTCATCCTGCAACGGTAGAAGGTGCCCCGGTCCGTAAATTTACGGATAGAGCTTCGGATCCGGAGAGCAATATCGTGAGCCGGGATTCCAACGTTACGAGAGCTTACTATTCCATCGGTTCGGTCCCAAACAGGATCCCAGGCACCAAGGATCTAAAAGGTTTCTTTTCTTTTTTGAGCGGTCTCGCCTGGTCCTTTAACCTGACTTCTCCCCGTACTTATAGAGGCAATCTGATCAACTATCCTGACGATGGAAGGCATTACAAAACTCCCGAAGAATATTTGATGAACCAGTTATTTCCCCTTCCTTCTCAAGTAGGAAGGAATATGGAATATGTTTATGAAGATTATCAGATCTATTTTACCCTATATCTCGGGTATTATGAAGGGCAGAATGTCCACTTCGGCGTAGGCCCGGTGTACGGCCTCGCCTTCTATCGAATGGATATACTACAGAACGACACTAGAGTGTCTAGCGTGAAGAACGAGGTCCAAGACCTAAAGGGCTTAAGAGTATTATTCGAATATAATATAGGCCAGTATTTTCCGGATACGATCCTGTACAACGCTTACTTCTTTGCGGAGATCACTAGTTTGGGAAGTATGGATGGAAGAGGAATGCAGATCAGGAACCAAGTGACTACGGCGAATAATCTGCCTGCGCCTTCTCTCTACATGACCATGACCACCTACAGATTCGGGGTCCGAAAAGAATTACAACTTTCTAAAGAAGTTCACGAGAAACACGAGGGCCCCGCTTATCCTCCTCTCAAGAATTTACCTTCCGCAGGATTGCCCAAAAAAGAAGGAGAAGCGCAAACCACTTCTTCGGAAACGGAAGATCCAGGATGATAGACTGGAAAGAAAACGGGACGCCGGTCTCTTCTCAATTTGACGATATCTATTTCTCACCTGAGAACGGCCTAGAAGAAACCAGGCATGTATTCTTGAACGGAAATCGATTGGAAGAAAGATGGACTTCTATTCCCCAAAATCATTCCCATTTCTCCATTCTCGAATTAGGTTTTGGGACAGGACTGAATTTCTTGGCCACCTGGCAGCTATGGAAAAGATTGAGAGAAGGATCCGATCTTTCCGTTCTTCGATTCGTTTCCTACGAACTATATCCATTAGAGATCCATGAAATCCAAAGAGCCATCCAAGTATTTCCGGAGCTCTCCGAAACATTGGATCTTTTTTTAGAAAAATATAAACTACTCGTCCCAGGATGCAATTCCTTCGTATTCGAGAAAGAGAGATTGGTACTCGATCTTTGGATCGGGGATGCAAGAGAATTATTGCCAGAGACCTCCGGTAAATTCGACGCATTCTTTTTGGACGGCTTTGCCCCTTCTAAAAACCCGGAACTCTGGGAAGAGAATATAGGCATTCAGATCGGAAGACTTGCGAATCGAAATTCGACTCTTGCTACATTCACTGTTGCAAGAGCTGCCAAAGAAAGCCTGACCAAGGCAGGATTCACTCTAAACAAAGAAAAAGGTTTCGGAAGAAAAAGAGAGATGCTAACGGGAAGTTTCGGATCAGAACTCTTCCCGGAAAAAAATCCCCTTCCTTTTCTCCAACGAAACTTCGCCACAGATAAACCGAAACGAGTCTTGATCGTAGGTGGAGGATTAGCGGGAGCCGCAGCAGCAAGAGCGCTCGCATGGAGAAATATACAAGTAGAGGTCTGGGACGAGGAAAGCGAATTAAAAGCTTCCTCTATTCCGAATGCAGTCTCTCATCCTCATTTGACCAAATATCCGACACCTACTAGTCTTTGGACTCTCCGAACTCTCGGCCATTCCCTCCGTCGGTATCCGGATCTACTGGATAAAGATTCTTATTCCATCTCGGGCACCATCCAACTTGCAGGGGAGGATCTTCCTTGGGATCGATTGGAGTCCGGGATCAAAAACCATTCTATCTCTCAAGAGATCGCGCGGGAACTTGCAGTCGGATCGGAAGAAATTGAGAAGAATTTCCCGAAGAACTCCCAATGCGTATTTTATCCTTCCGGATTCTGGACAAACACACCGGACCTAGTAGAAAGTATATTCCAACATCCTAATATACTTCTAAAAAAAGGAAAGGTCTCCCGGATATCGAAGGAGAGCGGAGCTTGGGTCCTACTCGATCCGCTCGACCAGCCATTGGCCAAAGGAGATGCATTGGTGCTCGCAAATTCCTTTGGAATTGAATCCCTATTGTCTACTCTTTGGAAAACGATCCCTTTTTCACTGACCAAAGTAAGAGGACAATTAGAAGTATTAGAAGATCCGAATATAACTCCAGAAGATCCTCCGGTCCGAGTCGCGGAAAAATATCTCACTCCGAATGTAAAAGGCAAAAGAGTCTTAGGCTCCACCTTTGACGAATTCTATTTGGATCCGCACCCAAGAGAGAAGGATAGAGAGGAACTTTTGGAATACGCAAAGAAAACATTCTTAGGGATCGATTGGGCTAAGATCCGGGTGGAGAAGGAATTCGTAGGCCTGCGTTCCCAGACCAAGGATAGATTTCCGATCTTAGGTCCAATCCATGAGCCGAAAAGCTTCGAGAAAGCATATTCCGGTATTGGACTTCCCAAAAACCAAAAGAAAGAATTCCCATTTTTAGAGCCCGAAAAGAACCTGTACGTGTTCGGTGGCTTGGGTTCTAGGGGAGTTTTGACTTCCCTATTGGGGGGTGAAATTTTGGCGGCAATTCTTTTAGGCGAACCGTTACCGATCGAAAATAGCTTGTACTCTTCCCTATCTCCCGCCAGATTTCTGTATCGTAAGATCCGAAATTTGGAACCAAAAGGAGAGATCTAAGTTTGCCCTCCGAAGTAAGAAACGGCTTCTCTTCCAAAGAAGAAGATTGGAAAAAATTATTACTCGAACATTTCGGCTTTTCTAGTTTTCGAAAAGGCCAATGGGAAGCGATCCAATCCATCGCATTCGGCAAGGATGTGTTAGCGATCCTTCCTACTGGCGGAGGAAAATCGCTCATCTACCAACTTCCTTCCTTCTGGAGAGAAGATAAACTCACACTGGTGATCTCTCCCTTGATCGCTCTTATGAAGGACCAGGTGGACGGATTGAAGGCGAGAGGGATCCAAGCTGCTTATTGCAATTCCAGCCAAGACGAATTGGAACAGGTCCGTATCCTTTCCGCAGCTGCTACCGGTAAAATTAGAATATTATATATTTCTCCTGAAAGAGCAATGTCTCGTTCCTTCCTTAATCTGTTGCCAAAGCTCCCTATAGCCTTGGTGGCGGTGGATGAGGCGCATTGTGTTTCCCAATGGGGACATGACTTCCGTCCGGAGTACCGAAAGCTGCATAGCCTTCGTTCTTCTCTTCCTGAAGGAACTCCTTGGGTCGCGTTGACCGCAACCGCAACAGACAGAGTAAAGAAAGATATCTCGGACAGTCTTGGCCTAAAGGAACCTGCTCATGTGCAAGGTACCTATGCCAGAGAAAACCTGAAATTCTCCGTTTTGTATCCTGAGTCGGAGAGAGACAAAGAAGCCACTCTCCTAAGTATATTAGAAAAGGGTAATTTTCAAAAATCTACCTCCGGCAAGGCCATCATCTACTGCGCCACCAGAGCCAAAGTAGACGAACTCTATGACCTTCTAAGAAAATCCGGTTACAAGGTAGGAAAATACCACGCAGGCAGGACGGACTCCAGTCGAGAAAAGGCGCAGGACGGATATAGTACAGGCAAAACGAACGTACTTGTGGCGACTAACGCGTTTGGAATGGGATTGGATAGCCCCAACGTGAGGTTGGTGTTACACTACCAAGTTCCTTCTTCCTTAGAGAGCTATTACCAGGAGGCAGGACGCGCAGGACGGGATGGAAAACCCTCGGATTGCATCTTATTCTTTTATCCCGCGGATCTAAGCGTGCAAAGTTTTCTTCTCTCCAAGGAAGCCAATTACAAAGGAGGAGAAACACTTCTCTCCCATGTGAAATCCTACGTAAGCTCTTCCGATTGCAGGCAGAGAATACTCTGCAACTATTTCGGAGAAGAGATCCATTCCTGCGGTTCCTGCGATGTGTGCGTGGATTCCAAGACTTCTTCCGTAGGTAGACTCGCCTATATGGAACGAGAAAGGATCAAATCCGAAAAGAAGAAGGAAAGAGAATCCTATACGTTCACATCGGACGAACAAAGATCTGTAGAAGGATTGATCTCGGAATATCCCGCGAAATTCGGAAAGAAGATCTTAGCGGGCGCATTGAGAGGCTCCAAGTCCAAGGATGTATTGAGAAGAAGGCTAGATAGATCCAAATTCTATTCTTCTCTCCAACATGTTCCTGAAGAATCCATTCTCAAACTCTTAGAAGATTGGCTGCAAACCAAAAGGCTCTCCATTAAGGGAGACAAATATCCCAAGATCTATCTGACCTCTCTCGGAAAACCAAAACCCAGAACGGAAGAAGGAGAACCGGTCCGCAAAAAAGTTTCGTTAACGGGAGACAAACTTCTTCTGAACGAATTGAAAAACTTCAGAGATAGGATTGCCAGAAGAAAGAAATGGAAGAAGTTCATGGTATTACAAAATCCTGTTTTAGTTCGGATCGCTGCTCAAAAACCCGAGACTTTAGAGGATTTGATCCTAATCAAAGGAATGGGAGAATCCAAAGTGCAACAGTATGGAAAAGAGATCTTAGAGATCCTAGAAAGATTCTGAAGCCCACCAAATATCCGAAGCATCTCGATAATCGACAAAACCGGATCGTAAAATAGATACCGATCGATCTCTAAACAAATCCTAATAGTAAAACATGTTAGCTCGATCTTTCAAAAAAGAGAAGGGAACAGATCCTCTTCTTCCGATTTGGAGATCGTTTTAGAACTCGATTCCGGATGAGAAAGGCTTAAGCCTAGCAATCGGATCGGAAATACGGATTTGCCGGTGTCCAAAAGAAATTCGTCCAGCAACTTACTTCCGATCCGATACAACTCGTTCTTGTCTAGATATGTATAGTCCGCACTGATACTTCTGGTCTTCTGGGTGAAATCCGAGAATTTCACCTTGAGAGTGATGGTCCTACCCGCGAAAGGTTTTTTTAGGAGACGGCCTTCCAATTCCTCAGCGATGTCTGCTAACTCTCTTAATAGTTCCGAACTGGTTACGAGATCGTTAGCAAACGTAGACTCCGCTCCCAAGGATTTCCTTTCCCGTGATGGTTCCACAGGTCGATCGTCCAGTCCCCTGCAAACATGATAGAACCATCTGCCTGATTTTCCAAAATTCCTCTCCAACATTTCCAGGCTTTTGGATTTAAGATCCTTTCCGCTATGGATACCAAGTTCATTCATTTTTTTTAATGTAACTTTTCCTATCCCAGGAAAGACTCCCACATCCAAATTCTCGATGAACTCATCCACCTGCTCCGGACGAACAATAGTCATTCCGTTCGGTTTATTTTGATCCGTTGCTACCTTGGCCAAGAACTTATTGATGGAAACGCCCGCCGAGGCAGTCAATTGTGTCTCTTCCCAGATCCTTTCCCGGATCTCCTTGGCGACCACACTCGCGTATTGGATATTCTTTTTGTTCTGGGTTACATCCAAGAATGCTTCGTCCAAAGAAAGCATTTCCACTAAATCTGTGTATTCCAGAAAGATGGTACGGATCTTAGAAGAGACCTTACTATATGCTTCGAATCTAGGACTAACAAAGATGCCGGAAGGACAAAGCCGGGCCGCACGGGAACAAGGCATTGCAGAACGAACACCGAATTTGCGAGCCTCATAGCTGGCAGCACATACGACTCCTCTGGAATCGGGAGGACCTCCAACGATGACCGGCTTTCCCCTATAATCCGGATTGTCCCTTTGCTCGACGGAAGCATAGAACGCATCCATGTCTACATGTAGAATTTTCCGAAGCATCCAAGAACTATACTAAACAAATATATAGACGAGTCAAGCTCAATCCACTGTCCGCAAATAGGTCAGAACATACACCGACCTGGCTCCATTCTGCTTTAAGATCCGACTCGCCTCGTTCACACTGGCCCCCGTCGTAAACACATCGTCTAGCAGAAGGATCCTCTCAGGACAACGATCCTTCCAAGCGGGGTGGATTGCCCATGATCGATACGCATGAAAGAATCTCTCTGAAAAACTCTTACCCGCCTGTTTCTCGGGGCTGGACTTAAGAAGAGGTTGTATAAAAGGAATTTCTAATATATCCTCGGCCTCCTTGCAGAGCCTGGAACTGGCAAGAAACGGTCTTTCTTTTCCGGAACTCCAACTTATCTTCTTATGAGAAGGAAGGATCACACAGGCGTCGAATTCCAAGGATCTTAGTTTTCTCAAGATCTTGCGAGAACCCGAAGCAAGAAAGATGGAAAGAGGAAAATCCTTTCTGGACTTCAACCGATTCAAGACTTCGCTTAACATATCGTTTCTATGCCGAATACTCAACGCTCGATCAAAGAAAACATTCCGAGAATCGCAAAAAGAACAGCACGATCCTTCTTTTAAAGGAGAAGAGCATACATCGCATCTAGATAAGGGGCGAATGCTCCTCGTTTTTCGAATGCATTCTCCGCACAGACCTAATCTCAGGGAGAAGAAATCTTCTCTACCGCAGATCCCGCAAAGCATCGGGAAGAATATATTGAGCAAACGCTCTAAGACTTTTAACTTCATACCGAAACCGGTATAAATTATGAGGACTGCTCGCGTTTTTTACTTAGATCTTTCAAAGCAGATCCTTTGCCGAAAGCTTATGAACCACCGTTCGTCGAATCGAATTTAGCTTTAAACAAAAGGAAGTCTATTAGAACAAATTTTATTATTATTTCTTAAATAAATTATTGAGATATTTTGGGCACATGATGCGATTTGCGCAATGCCTTCTTCCGTTTTGAAACGAACGACTATCGTATTGCTCCTCCTTCTCCCCTTTTTAGGACTCATGGCGGAGTTACAAACTGTTTACTTGCGCAATGGCCAGATCCTAAGGGGAGAGGTCATCCAGCAGACTGCAATCACCATGCAGATCCGAATGGAAGATGGAAAGATCCTTAAATTAAATAAATCTGAAATACAAAGAATTAGCTTTAAGGAACCTACCGCCAGGGAAAAGAAAGAAGCAGAGGAAAAGGCAAAGCAAATCGTCGAACCGAATCCTGAACCCACACCGGAAATAGCTCCTGTACTACCTACCACTACGGCAGCCATAACCACCCCCACGGAAAGCCCATATTATATCGATCAAGCGAAGAGGCACGATCTGGAGCTCTACTTCGCGGCAGGACTCGGAAGATACCTGCCCAGTGCCGCCGATTTGCCGAGTCAGGTTCAAGGCGTTATAGGAGTTCTTGCAGGAGGAGGTCCCACCAATGTTGCTGCTCCTACAGTGCATGCTTTACCGTCTGAAGTGTATGGAGCTAATTATACTTGGAAAAGATTCTCCGCCGGACTAAGCGGAATGAAAGTGCAGAGCAGCGGATTTCATAGGACCACAAATTACGGAAGTGATACGGTGGAAATTACAGGAACCTATCCGGATAAACAAAGCTCTTTAAAAGGAGATCTATCTTTCTTGGCTTTCACGAATCTTAGATTCGATCTGAGACCGACGATAGGATACCAATACTTCTGGTCCAAATCGGAAGATCCGAATTCTTCTGTAACCGGGACCGGACCGAGTGGCCTCGATTTCGTCGCGAACTATAACCAAACATTCTCAGAAAATTTAAAAGGACTTTCGGTCGGACTCAAAGCAACGGTTCGCATGGGAGAGAGATGGGAGAACAGATTCGAGTTCAACGATCTGAACTTAAGCGGGAATCAAAACGGAAGCGTGGTCGTAACCATGGCGAATCTGACGAATGCAAGCGGGAATGCCTTAGAACTCCTATCTCAACCGGTCGCATTAAAAGCAAAAGGATTCCAATTTTCGTATCGATTGGTGTTCCAATATACTCCTACAATTTCCTTTTGGACCGGATTTCAGACGTACGAATGGAAGTATAGTATAAACAATTATTCTCAAGATGCGTATAGCTCACTCGGGAATGGGTCTTCTCCGCCGGACCAAGTAATCCTTCAGAATTTCCTAATAGAGAAGGCTGCCCAGAGTATTACCTCACGTAGCAAGACTTCCGTTTTGGAATTCGGGATCATGAAGCGCTTAGAATTCTCCACGAAATAGTTCTTGCCTCTCGGCCTTACGAAAATCATCTTCCGAGTATGAAGGATCTCGGGAGAATACTCGTACTCATCTTACTGCTCTCTCCCGTTACGCTCTCGCCGGGAGAACTAAAATATATCCATCTAAAGAGCGGAAAAATAGTCATCGGCATCATTGTAGAAGAAACGGAGACCTATATCCAGGTCAGAATGGAGAACGGGCTCTTCGGCAAATTAGAGAAACGTTTTATCGAAAAGATAGGAACGGAAAAACCTAAAAAGAAAAGCGAGCCAGAACCATCCGGATCCAGGATCAAGAGAGAGCCCGATTTTCTGGACGAAATCCTTTCTAATCCGAGAAGGATCAGAAATTGATCTGAGATGTATTTCTAAGATATTTCCCTTATCCTTGGAATCGGAATATTCGATTCTAAATATATTCTTTTAAACTATCCCCTCTCCAAAGCCCGACGAATGAACGATAAGATCCCTCTTACGATCTTCTCGTCGTCATCCATATCCTTACCCAGATAGATACTCATTCTTTCTTTATAATATTCAGTGGCATACGAGAATTGAAGGATCATAAACAGATTGTCGATACAGAAGGCAAAGATCTTCTCGTCTACTTCCTTCCCCACAACTCCTGATTTCTTGGCCTCCGCAATCAAAGAAGTATATACTTTTGCGGAAATACTTTCCAACTCCGAAGAAAGTCCTCGGATCAGATCCGAATTCCCCTCCGCAGTGATCTCGTTGTATAAGCGGACTATATCCTGATTCTCTCTGGAATGTTTTTGGATGATCCTAAGAATGCTTTCGATCTTTCCGAACAGATCGTTGTCGTCGTTCAAGACTTCTTCTAAGGTTTTTTCCAATTGATGGATCCCATATCCTACTGCAGTGAGAAAGAAATCCTCTTTGGTATCGAAGTATTTGTAGAGAGAACCTACGCTGATCCCAGCCTTCTTCGCGATGATATTGGTGTTTGCATTATTGAACCCGCGATTTGCGAATTCCGCAATTGCCACGGACAAGATCCGAGTCCTTTTTTCCTCGGGGATCTTATCAAAAGTTTCCCTATTGTATTTAGAAGGAGTAAATTCTGTCACAGTTCTTGCCTATATACCGTCATTGCAGGGGCAATCTCCCCGGAAACGACGGAAAATTTCCGCCCTTTCTTCTTTTGGAGATTTTCTAGTTGACAGTGAGTGAGTATTCACTCACTGTCAATCTAAATTCCCGACCCTAAGGAAAAAGCGCATGTCAACCGGCTTCTCCATGACCAAATACCCAGATGTTCAAGATGTTTATAGACAACTCCATGATCTGATCCATCAGCCAATACGCTCCATTAAGCCTCTCGAAATGGAGAAATATCTGAAGGAGTATTATGAGAAGAAGTGCACGAAATCCAAGGTGATGATCGCCGAGGCTTCCGAGTACATTCCAGGCGGAGTACAGCATAACCTAGCGTTCAATTATCCCTTCCCTTTGGTCTTCACCAAGGCTGCAGGTGCCTATCTTCACGATCTAGACGGGAACAAATACATAGATTTCCTACAAGCGGGAGGCCCCACCGTTTTAGGAAGTAATCCTTTGAGCGTGCGTAAAAAGGTGATCGAACTTTTGGAAAGCACCGGCCCCGTTACTGGCCTCTTTCATGAATATGAGCTCAAACTTGCGGAGAAGATTGTTGAGCATATGCCTTCCGTGCAAATGTTTCGGATGTTAGGATCCGGAACGGAAGCGTGTATGGCTTCTATTCGCGTGGCAAGGCTTGCTACTAAAAAGAAAAACGTAGTGAAAATGGGCGGAGCATATCACGGTTGGAGCGACCAACTCGCTTACGGACTTAGACTTCCCGGCACAAGACATTTCGAGTCTCATGGGATCCCGAAACATGTTTTCAAATACACCCAAGAGTTCTACCCGAACGATCTAAACGCTCTCGAAAAAACCTTAAAGAGAAATCGTTGGAGAGGTGGCACGGCCGCAGTCATTATCGAGCCTATAGGTCCGGAAAGTGGGACTCGTCCTCTTGATTTCGACTTCAATAAAGGAGTCAGAGAACTTTGCGATAAATATGGAGCATTACTGATTTTTGATGAAGTAGTTACCGCATTCCGCATAGGTCTGAGTGGAGCCCAAGGGTATTATGGAGTCACCCCTGACTTGACCGTTTTCGGAAAAGTTGTAGCTGGAGGCTACCCTTCCGCCGGAGGACTTGGAGGGAAGAAGGAATACATGAAGTATCTCTCCGCAGGCCTGCAAACCGGTGTGAAGAAGGCACTAATAGGCGGGACCATGGCTGCCAACCCTCTCAGCTCCGCAGCAGGGTATTATACTCTTCTCGAGATCGAGAAGCAAAAGGCCTGCGAAAAAGCGGGAAGAGCGGGAGATCGGATCACCGCCGGTTTACAAAAACTGATAAAGAAGTATAATCTACCGTTCGTAGCCTTCAACCAAGGATCCATTTGTCACTTGGAAACAGTCGGGACCATGCTCTTAGAGATCGATATTAAGAAATTCTGGAAGATCAAGTCCACGATCAAAGAAGCTCATCTTCGCAAGAAAGCAATGGAAGAAATGGGAGCAGCCTATATGGCAGAAGGGATCGTTACTCTCGCAGGAAGCCGTTTGTATACTAGCGCGGCGGACACAGATGCAGTCATAGATGACGCATTGAAGAGATTCGAAAGAGTCTTCCAAAAAGTAGAAGGCGTAGTGTAAACCCGAAGATCGGAGAAGAGAACATGGAACTGGATAAAGCAAAGAAGATCGTAAGAGATACCGGGATCCGACTATTAAGATCGGGACTGATCGCGCGTACTTGGGGAAATATCAGCCAGAGAATAGATGAGGATACCTTCGCGATCACTCCGACCGGACGAACGTATGACGATCTGACTCCAGAAGAGATCGTGCAGGTTAATCGTCACGACCTGACCCATATAGGAAAGATCAAACCTTCCTATGAAAAAGGATTACATGCGGCCGCTTATGCTCTTCGTTCTAATATAGGTGCAGTCATCCATACTCATCAATTGCAAGCCGCCGTAGTAGCTGCAGCGAGAAAGGATGTGCCTGTCTTAAATTCCCAGATGAAGAAGATCATCGGAGGCCCCGTTCTCTGTACGGACTATTCCCTGCCAGGAACCAAGAAGCTCATTCGCATGGCGATCGAAGCCCTTGACAAATCGGGAAGTAAGGCAGTGCTTCTTGCAAACCACGGAACCCTGTGCGTAGGCAAGGACATGGAAGATGCGTTTCAAGTTGCACTGGAATTAGAAAGAGCCTGCCAAGCATTCATTGAGAAGGAATTCATCCGTATTTCCGGTTCCAAAAAAGGAGATCGGGAATCGATCCGGGCTTGGTATCTTAAAAATTATTCTTTGGAGAAAAGCGCATGAAGTCTCCAGACAGCCCTCTTGAACTCCAAAAGTTCCTTCCCCAATTAGTAAAGGAAGGGATATTAACGAAGAACGGATGTGCAAGTGTCAAGATCGGTAAAAGCATTTGGATCACTCCGAAGAAGGCCGACCTAAACGCGATCGGAAAGAAATCCAAAAACTCTCTATTAGAAATTCCTTTAATAGAAAACCAGGTCTTTCCAAAAGATGTCCCTGACGAAGCCGTAAAGCATCTATCCTTGTATTTAGCCAGACCGGAATTCAGCGTTATCTTTCATTCTACCCAAGAGAATGTACAAACATGCTCTATGGCGGGTGAAACTGTTCGTCCTTACTTAGATGATATGGCTCAAATCGTAGGACCGAACGCAAAAGTCGTCTCTAATTCCAATGATCCCAAGTCTCTCAAGAAAATGATCTCTGCGATCAGCAGAAGGAATGCCGTCTACGTAAAAGACGCAGGCGCACTTTGCGCTCATAAGAGCTTGGATGATGCTCATGCCGTTTGCATGGTATTGGAAAAAGCAAGCAAGGCCTTTGTAGAATCCAGGATCCTTGGCGGCGGAAAACCTGTTCCTTGGTTGGAAGCAGAGGCGATCCGTTTTGTTTATCAGAGAAAGTATTCCAAACAAGCGGAGAAGAACCGCTAGCCGAGGGGAGGCCCCACCCTCATTGGGTGGGGGCCGGAGCGAAGCGGTGGTACCCCCGGGCGCTTTCAACAAAATCCTCCATATCTCAAATTCCACTTCCCTGCAAGAAAAAATTTCCTCGAACTTTCTTGTGGGAACTTCGGCAAAGAATCGATCCCACGTATGAAAGATATCCCTATACTGATCATCCCTTCCTATGCTGAATCTAAGTCTAAAATAAGTTTACGTAAATATGAATCATTATAAATCACTTTCATAAAACTTAATTCGTTTCTTATTATTTTATATCGAACAAAATATAAAGCCCTTCTTTTCCATTCGCTTTGGTACAAATCTTTATTTAACGCTTGGCATATAAAAGAATTTGCATATTCTTTCCGCCGATGAAGAGAATACAAATATATATCACTTACTTTCTTTTACTTATAATCGGCGCATGTAGCCCGAGTCAAAATCAGGATTCCAGTCCTATCTTTGAGCTTCTTACTTCACATTCTGCCAAAAACGGGCCCCAAGTCCAATTTCATGCATTCTCTACCGATCCTTCGATCATTCATTCCCTCGATTATGCGAACTCAGATCTGGAGCGAAAAATCTTTACCGGTGATAAGAACTATAACGGGACTGTGGACAAGGTCTTCTTGGATGGCCTTGGCAGAGAGATCGGTTTTAGAGGTTTTAATATCTCCGGCAATGCGAAGCTCGCGCAACATGGGTTTAAGCCTTTTGCTAACGATACGGATGCCGATATCGGTTTTTCAAGATTAGCAAAAACGAATGGTTCTAATTTAATTCGATTCACGATTGCTTGGGAAGGAGTTCATACTGCAGTAGATACGATCAACTATGCCTATTTGGATGCGATCATCGCGCAGATGAGAAAAGCCATCTCCAAGAGAATGTATGTCCTCATAGACTATCACCAAGATCTATTCTCCAGAAATCTATTTAATAAGAGCTCATGGTACACTGGAAACGGAGCTCCTTCTTGGATCATCTCCGGAGGCTCATATCCTTCCGAGTATTGCGGCATCGTTTGTGCGAATTGGAGCCAAAATAATCTAACTAACGAAGCGATCCGCAGGGCCTTTCGCAATTTTTGGAATAATGCAAGCCTATCCACTTCGGCTGGAACTCGTTATATGCAAACCGAATATCTCTGGCAGGTCGGCAAGGCTGCAGCATATATTAAGTCTAGTCTAAGCGATCAAGAATTCGATTATATTGTAGGCCTAGATCCGTTCAACGAACCGGTGGATGGGGGAATGGAAGGGCTGACTCCCGCACAATGGGATAATCAAAAGCTCTGGCCCTTTCATTATAAAATACGGGACATACTGAACCAAAACGGATGGGAGAATAAATGGGTCTTTGCTGAACCGCTAGTATTCTGGAATACTAACGTTGGTGCGGCAATTGCTCCTGCAACGGGCGGGGGACATCTGCTCTCCCAACCAGGGCCAGGATTTGTATTTAATTCCCACTTCTATGATGCGGGGAGAATGGGAACGGATCTCACAGGTATAGACAACGCTACCTATTTCAAATATTTGGACGATATACGCACCGAAGCCCGCTTCTTGAATATTCCGGTTTTCTTAAGTGAATTTGGAATGTGGCTGAAAGGAACGGGAGCAAAGGACACTCCAAGAATGATCAACGCGGTCTATCAGGCAATGGAAATCTCCGACAAAGCCCAAAGCACTAAAACAAGATTCGCAGATCTCTATAATCCGGTCGTTTCCGGAACTCAATGGCATTGGGACTATTACTACAACAATCATAAAGAATACATGAACGGGAACACGTCCAAGTTGCTTACCACAAAGGACGCCTGGAACGACGAAGACTTCTCAGTAGTGGGAAATTATGGAGCCAATTTCAATGTAGATTATCATGTGATCCAGAGAGCGTATTTCCGACGATCCCAAGGGAGAGTGATGAGTTCTCATTACAATGCAATCGGTTATGATACATGGAACAACGTATTCAAGTGGGCTGCCATACGAACCACAGATACCGGGACCAAGTATTTCGGAGACCAAAGATTCCTATTCTTAGTTTGGAAAGGAAGAAATTCCGAAGCCCCTACTGAGATCTATCTTCCTCCTCATTTCAGTAAGACCGATACGATCCTCATCACCGAAAAAAAGATCTATAACAAGCTCATTCCTTCTTCTTTGAACCAAGATACAAACGAAGCGATAGTAATCGATGACCGAAGCAGAGATACCGGATCCGGAATGATTGCATTGGTCTGGGACGATCTGGATCAGGATGAAGATACAAACGATTCAATACATTATGCTTTGCTTGTGGATGGCCAAGGGATTTCGTTTGATAACCAAATATTGCAGACTCTACAGGCAGGATTGAACCAAAGGCTGAACACGGATAAGAAAAGCCCGATCTATTTTACAGGAAAGATGACGTATTCAGGATATCCGACCGAACAATAAAATATTGTGCGAAATTACCAGATCGTTTTCAAAATGATTACTTACTTTTCTCTTATATTTCTTCGTCTCAAGTAGTAATGCTTGAGTTTATATTTTGATAAGACATTCCAATTTTGTAAAAAATTTGTGGATGATACGTTAGAAAATATATTCATTAATCCAAATGCATTAAGAGTCGGCTGAAAGGTCCGCTCTTGCAGCCCAAAACTAAATGCTTGTCGATGACCTAAGTTTTGGGACGGACTAAAGACGATTTCCAAAAGAGGCCGATAAGGGATGGAAGAAAAAAAGGAACTCATCACCGAGAGGATCATAGCCTCTGGTCCACTAACGATCAATCGGATCCGATTCGGTTTAGCGGGATTATTCCTGCTCTCCTTGGCAGCCGCTTGGACCCAGAGTTCAGCAGTCCAAAATGCAGCGTATTTGATCGGCACAGGCTCGATGCTCGGATACGCATACTATAATCATTACTGTAATAAGAAATATGGAAAGATACCCGCAATGGTGGGCAAAGTTTCCGTGCTTGCCGATATTACCATCTTATCCATAGTCATGCTCGTAGCCTCTTGGACGGACAGGAATATGGCCTCCGGAGTCATCCGCCAGATCATCCTATATGCGATCAACATGATCTTCATCGTATATTCAGTATTATTATTATCTCCCACAGTTGCAAAACTCTCCGGAATATTCAGCGTAGTCGGGCAAGGGCTCGTGATCCTAAATACGATCTTCCGAGGCGTAGAGTTCACCGAAGATGAACTCAAAGTCATCTCACCAGGATATGCGTCCATTTCAGAGCAGTCCTTAAAGTTAGTGTTCTTAGCGGTAGTATCCTATATTACTCAAAGCGTGATCCTGATCTTCCGCAAGATCGGAGCGGTAGAAGAAGAATACGCGAACACCTTAGAGCAGAAGGTCGACGAAAGAACGATAGAAGTCACCAAGAGAATGGAAGAGATCCAGGCTCTCAAAGTGCAGCAGGATGGGGATTATTATCTCACTTCTCTTTTGAGTAAACCACTAACGACAAACTGGAACACCTCACAGGATGTAAGCACGCTATTCTATATAGAACAAAAGAAGAAGTTCACTTTCAAAAACAGAGAATCGGAGCTCGGCGGAGACATCTGCATCAGCGGAAATCTTCTATTCGGGAAAGAGAAGGAAAAATGGACCTTCTTCTTGAATGGGGATGCGATGGGCAAATCCTTGCAAGGTGCAGGAGGAGCAATTGTACTTGGGACAGCAGTGAATAATATCATGACCCGCTCCGCGAGCCACGGAAGAGTGATCGAGGCTTCTCCCGAAGCTTGGATGCTACAGACACATAGAGAGTTAGACGATATCTTTCGGACCTTTGACGGGACCATGATGGCCTCAGCAATTTTTGGCCTGGTAAACGATAAGACAGGAAGGATCCTGATCTTGAACGCCGAACATCCTTGGCCTGTCCTATTTAGGGACGGAACATCTTCTTTCCTAGCTGCAGAACTTTCTTCATGGAAGTTAGGTTCTCCTTTCGGTGCAAATTTGAAAGTGCACGAATCCAATCTGCAGCCTGGAGATGTGATCTTCTTAGGTTCTGACGGAAGGGACGATATCAATATCTCGAATGACGGATCTAATTGGAGAATGAACGAAGACGAGAATCTATTCGTTCGCATAGTGGAAGAAGCTGAAGGAGATTTGGACAAGATCGCCGATAAATTGCATTCAGTAGGAATGATCGCGGACGATCTTTCTTTAATTCGGATCGGATATAAGGAAGTCATAGATCCGGAACATCCGAAATACACGAACGCAATCGAAAAATATAATGAAGCCAAGCATCATCTTTCTAAGAAAGAATTTGCGATTGCCGCTGAGCTGTTAGAGACCTCCTGGAGTCTTGCTCCTAATTTTAAGGAATCGGCAAGATTGCTCGGACAGATATATTACGATAGAAAAGAGTTTTCGAAAGCATCCAAATGGCTGGAACGCTATTTGAACTTGGATCCGGAATCCCAGAATATTTGGTTCTTATTATCCCTATGCTATAAGCATTTAAAAGACTACAAGCGTGCCGCAGACGCCGCCGAGAATGTACGTAAAACTCAACCGCATAGACTCGCAAATCTCATCAATCTTTCAGACAATTATCGCCTCTTGAATAAGTTTGAGGACGCGCGCTCGATTCTGGAAAAAGCAAAAGAACTAGATGGTGAAAGTGTTCTCGTAGGAAAACTGGACGAATTTTTGAAAGCGAAAGGCTTTTAAAGCCTGTAAACAACGAGGCCCTTTTAGAAGAGTTTATATCAAATTTTGTAGTGTTCATTCCAAAAAATCTCTTAGTCGATTGACTCTAATTTTAGCATGTGTTCTTTCATTGCATGTTACAGAACAACTGGACTAAAGTTATATTAGGAGCCCTGATATTCTTGGGCTTTAGTGCATACGCCGTTTGGACGGGAATTCGCTGGATCAACTGGCCGAAAGCTCCCGTAGATTTAACCATCAACGAAGCGATCTTACAATCCGACAATGTTCCCTGGATCCGTTTGACAAACGGAGAATGGCGTTGTGATTATTCGTATACTGAAAAAACGTTTTCCTATTCCGCTCTGACCGACGGGCAAGCAGTTGTCTTCGTCGGTTTTGAGGATGAGCCAAAATGTCCGCCGGCGGAACGCCCTTCGGGAGCCTTTAGAGAGATTGCAAGCCCACTGCTCGAGCAGCTTGTCAATCTAGGGTTCAAGAGAGAGGCCATCGTGGGTCCAGACGCAAAAGAAACACGCGTATTCGTGCTCTTTACCCATGAAGGGCCTGGCAATTTTATGATCACTGTCCCGGTATTGGCAATTCTCGCTCTAATCGGGCTCGCCTATCTTCGCGCCGGTATAGTAAGAGCCAGTTAATTACAACTAACGTAAGAACCCTAAAACAACCTCATAAATAAAAAACCCCGATGCCGTTTCCAACACCGGGGTCCATATTCACCCATCTCTAAGGGGAATTTATATTATTTTTTCTTAGGTTTTGCTGCAGTCTTCTTCTTAGCTGGTTTTTTAGGAGCAGCTGCTGCTTTCTTCACCGGCTTCGCTTTCGGAGCGGCTACTTTCTTAGGAGCCTTTTCTTTTTTCTCCGGAGCTGGAGCCGCAGACTTAGCTTTCTTAGCATCGGAAACTTCCTCTCTCTTATCTCTGATCTCTTTCAAGAGAGTAGGACGATCTTTTCTGGTAGTTAATTCCAGGATCCCGACTTCAGAGTTATCAGAAGGACGATTTACCTTCTTCAAGATACGAGTGTATCCACCGTTGATGCTTGCATAACGAACTGCGATATCTTCGAAAAGCTTAGTAACGATATTACGATCTTTTACTCTTTTCAAAACTTCACGTTTGTTATGAAGAGCAACAGCAGGAGCAATATCGGTAGCCAAGTTTCTCTTAGCTCTAGTGATGATCTTTTCCGCGTGAGAACGAACCACTTTCAATTTAGCTTGAGTAGATTCGATTCTCTCATACTTGAAAAGGCTGGTGATCATGTTATTGATCAACGCATCTCTATGGCCTTTTTCGCGGTTGAGATGTTTTACTTTATTTCTCTTATTCATATTAGAAATCTCTCATTCCGAACGAAAGACCCAAACCAGCAAGCTTGGACTTCAGTTCTGCGAGACCTTGCTCGCTATAATGTTTGGATTTGGACATCTCTTCTTCGGATCTCTTAACAAGGTCTCCTACGAAGTCGATTTCCAAGCTACGTAGAACGTTTAAGGAACGAACAGAAAGTTCGAGTTCTTCCACATGCTTGGAAAGGGAAGCTTTCAATTTCTCGTCAGCTTCGTCTAACTCGTCTTCTTCTTCCTCTAGCTCTTCTTCGAAGTTGATGAATACCGTAAGGTGCTCTTTCAGGATCTTAGCCGCTTGCGCAACTGCATCCTCAGGAGAAATAGATCCGTCAGTCCATACTTCCAGAGTCAATTTCTCGTAGTCGGATCTTTGAGCCACGCGGGTCTCGGAGATCTCGAAAATGACTTTTTGAACAGGAGAGAAGATAGAGTCGATCGGGATCGTTCCCAGAACTTCGATATCCTTCTTCTTATCTTCAGCAGGAACGTATCCTCTTCCTCTTTGGATCTCCAGATCCAGGACCAGATTCGCATCTTCGTTCAGAGTTGCGATATGAAGATCCGGATTCATGATCTCGATGGAAGAATCCACAGCCAAGTCTCCGGCTCTGAAATAACCAGCGCCTTTGAGTTCCAGATGGATTACTTTGCTTTGATCCTTGTCCTCAGGCTCGTATTTGATACGAACTTGTTTGAGGTTCAGAATAATACGAGTAACGTCTTCGGCAACTCCTTCGATATAAGAGAACTCGTGATTCACTCCTTCGATGCGGATCGCGGAGATAGCCGCACCTTCAATCGAGGACATGAGAGTTCTACGAAGAGAGTTTCCGATCGTGGTCGCAAAACCGCGCTCGAAAGGTTCCGCTACGAATTTTCCGTAATTCGGAGTATTCGCTTCGGTCGTAAATTCGATCTTTTTGGGACGTTTAAATCCTTTGAGTAAGCTTTTTAGAGACACTGGAAAACCCTTCCCAATAAATTACTTGGAGTACAACTCCACGATCACCTGCTCTTTTACTGGAATGTCGACATGATGACGCTCCGGCAAAGACAGAATTTCTCCCGAGAACTGAATGAAATCGGAAGACACCCAAGAAGGAATATTATTCAGAGATTGAGCCAACTGGATGTTCTGAGTAATAAATCCAGAAGTCCTGAATTTAGGTTTGATCTCGATCTTATCGCCTACTTTCAAACGGAAAGATGGAATATCCACTTTCTCGCCGTTCACAAGAATATGATTATGAGCGATGAAGTTTCTCGCCTGACGTCTAGTCACTGCGAAACCTAAACGATACACAACGTTATCCAATCTTCTTTCCAAAAGCTGAAGAAGGATCTCACCGGTTACACCGTGAGCGTGAGATGCTTCTTCATAAAGGCTACGGAATTGTTTCTCTAACAGTCCGTACGCTCTTTTCAGCTTTTGCTTTTCACGAAGCTGAGAACCGTACTCGGAAACTTTCGGTTTCCTTTTAGGTTGCATACCAGGAGGTCCCTTTTTATGGAACTTATCTCTATTGAAAGTAAAACTGGATTTGAGGTAAAGGTTAACACCTTCTCTCCTCATTAGTTTAACGACAGGTCCTCTATATCTTGCCATATTATTCCTACCTTAAACCCTTCTTCTTTTACGAGGACGACAACCGTTATGCGGTAATGGAGTAATGTCCTTGATCATTTTAATGGAAAGTCCGCGTGCTACTAAGGAACGGATCGCAGATTCGCGTCCGATCCCCGGACCGGAAACGAGAACGTCTACTTCCGCAAGTCCAGTGGAATCGATCGCCTTCTCGGCTGCGTTCCCCGCTGCGATCTGAGCCGCATATGGAGTGGACTTTTTGGATCCGCGGAATCCCATTGCTCCCGCAGTGGACCATGCTAGAGTGTTTCCAGCAAGGTCAGTGATGGTGATAATCGTGTTGTTAAAAGAAGCAGTGATATAGACCTTACCGCGAGGTACGACCTTCTTCTCCTTCTTTTTAACCTTTTTCTCTTTTTTGCCTTTCTTATCTTCTGCCATGATTACTTAGTCACCTTCTTCTTATTGGCAACGGTCTTCTTGACACCCTTACGAGTACGGGCGTTGGTTCTGGTTCTTTGACCGCGAACCGGAAGACCTTTTCTATGACGCAGGCCTCTATAGCATCCGATATCCATCAATCTCTTGATGTTCAGTTGGTTTTCGGAGCGAAGATCTCCTTCTACCTTGATGCTTTCTTCAATCGCCTTTCTGATAGCAGCTTCTTGAGTATCGGAAAGATCCTTTACTCTTACCGCTTCAGGAACTCCTGCTTTCGCGAGAAGTTTACGAGAAGTGGATCGGCCAATCCCATAAATATAGGTCAGACCGACTACGATTCTTTTCTCTCTGGGAAGATCGATACCTGCGATACGAGCCATGATTATGCTTGCCTTTGCTTGTGTTTAGGGTTAGTGCAGATCACTCTGATCACACCTTTTCTTCTGATAACTTTGCAGCTAGTGCAGATCTTTTTAACGGATGTTCTTACTTTCATAACGTTGTCCTATTTTTTGCGGTAGGTAATTCTACCCTTGGTCAAATCATAAGGAGAAAGCTCCACGGTGACTTTATCTCCCGGAAGAATTCGGATATAATGCATTCTCATTTTGCCGGAAATATGAGCCAAAACCTTGTGCCCGTTTTCCAGCTCAACGCGGAACATTGCGTTTGGAAGAGGTTCCAGAACGGTACCGTCCACGGTGATTGCATCTTCTTTTGCCAAGTTAAGCTAACTCCTTCTTTATGAGTTCTGTGACTTGCTCCAGGTTCCCTACTCCGTTTACACGAGAGAGATTTCCTTTCGCAGAATAATAGTCCAATAGCGGAAGAGTCTTTTTGTTATACGTTTCCAAACGACTCTTGATGGTAGTCTCATTGTCGTCGGAACGTCCTTCGATCTCCGCGCGTTTCAATAAACGCTCCAGAAGCTCCGCATCAGGAACTTCTAAATTGATCGCTCTCTTGATCTTAACCCCTTCTCCGCTCAGGATCTTGTCCAAAGCATCCGCTTGTTCAACGGTCCTTGGAAATCCATCCAAAAGGAATCCGTTCTTACAATCAGGCTCTACGAGACGATCTTTAATAATACCGATTACAACGGAATCCGGGACCAAGTCGCCGGCATCCATGAACTTCTTTGCTTCCAGTCCCATCGGAGTTCCGTTCTTCACTGCTGCGCGAAGAATATCTCCCGTAGAGATCTGAGGGATACCTAACGTATCGCAAAGGATCTTAGCTTGGGTTCCTTTTCCGGCACCCGGTGGCCCCATGAAAATGATAGAATTCACTTTCTTAAGACCTTCCTTTGATCTTGGACTTCTTCAAGAAACCGTCATAGTTTCTCATAAGAAGTTGGGATTCCAATTGTTTCAGAGTTTCCAGAGCCACCCCTACCATGATCAAAAGAGAGGTACCACCGAAAGTATAAACCAAGGATCCTCCACCGGAGTTAGTTCCAAGGTCCAAGAAACGAATGATGATATAAGGAGCTAAAGCCAAGCCTGCGAGAAAAACAGCGCCCGGAAGAGTGATCCTGTTCAAGACCTTCTCGATATATTCCTTAGTATGAGAACCAGGGCGAATCCCTGGAATAAATCCGTTATACTTACGAAGGTTCTCAGCAAGCTCAGTCGGATTGAATTGGATCGCAGTATAGAAATATGCGAAGAATACGATAAGAGCAATATACACGAAGAAGTAAAACGCTGCGTGATACCAAATCTGAGAGAATGGATTTAAATAATCCAATAGAACAACCCAACCCGCCCAGTTTGGAAGCTCGGCAATCTGCTGGATGATCGTTTGCGGAAAGAGCAATAAAGAAGAAGCAAAGATGATCGGCATTACGCTCGCGCCATTCACTTTGAAAGGAATGCTTTGAGACTTGGCTTGGACCATTCTTCTTCCGACCATCTGCTTTCCATACTGCAGAGGCACCTTGCGGACTCCTTGGGTAAGAAGAACGGTCAAGGAGATCAAAAGAATGAATAAGAGAAGAAGGATGATAATGTTCAGTCCGTCTACGAAATTCTCGCGGAACAACTGAGCGATCGAAACAGGAAGACGACCTACGATACCGGCAAAGATCAAAAGAGAGATACCGTTACCGATCCCTCTTTCAGTGATCTGCTCTCCGAGCCAGATCAAAAGAACGGTCCCGGTAGTAATCGAAAGTAATGCGATAAAGAAGAACCAAGACTCTACGGAAGAGTGGATCAAACCCGGGTGAAGAGCAGGAGTATTGTCCGCTCCGTAAGACCAACGTTGAGCCAAACGGATCACAGCCAACGACTGAACACCGCAAAGAAGAATGGTTCCGTACTTAGTGTACTGACCGATCTTCTTACGACCTTCTTCGCCTTCTTTTTGTAGCTTCTGCAAAGAAGGAACAAGCACCATCACTAATTGCATAATGATGGAAGAAGAGATATAAGGCATGATCCCTAATGCGAAGATGGAAAAGTTCAAAAGAGCTCCACCGGCAAACATGTCGAACATTCCGACAAGTCCTTCGGAAGCGTTAGCATCTAGAGCGATTGCAGAAACTACCTTGGGATCGATACCGGGGATGGTAATATGAGTTCCAAGACGGAAAAGCAAAAGCATGCCAAGAGTAAAGAAAACCTTGTTTCTTAACTCTGGAATTTTGAAGATATTTGCAATCGAAGTCAGCATGCGGCTTTATTCTCTGTCCTTATTTCCTAACGGCCTCAAGGCCTTTTTCGGGCAAAAGGGACTCAAACATTTGAGTCCCTCCTGCTAACACAAAATCGATTCAACCAAACGAAGGCGAAACGATCCGATTATGCCTCTTTGGAAGCAATTTCGGAACGAAGTTTGACGGAACCGCCCGCTTTCTCTATTTTCTCTTTAGCGGAAGCGGAAAAGCCGTCTGCCACGATGTGGATGGCTTTAGTGATTTCCCCGGTACCTAAAATCTTGAAAAGAGTGCTCTCGTTATCAAGAATCTTCGATTCAACCATAATTTTGGCATCTATGTTGCCGGTCAATCCGCTTTTCTCCAGGTCTCTCAGGTTGATCGGGAAGAAGTCCTTGTGGAAAATAGAAGTAAAGCCGCGTTTCGGAAGTCTTCTGTGGATGGGCATCTGACCACCTTCGAAACCTCTACGAACGGTATTACGAGCGTACTGTCCTTTAGAACCACGACCTCCGGTCTTACCGGTTTTGGAACCGATACCGCGACCGAGACGCTTTTTGTTCTTAGTGGAACCGGCAGGGACTGGGATTGTATTTCCTGCAGGCTTGTTTGCCTTTTCTTCGCGTTCTTTTCCGAATGCGAGAGCAGTTTTAATTCTTTCTTTAGCCATCTTCCCTTTCCTTAGGCCTTATCCACTCGAACCAAGTGCTGAACATCATTGATCATTCCTTGCACTTGAGGGGTAAGAGTATGCTTTCTTTGTTGTCCGGTCTTGCGGAGTCCCAAAGCAGCCAAAGTTAACCTCTGGCCTTTCTTGATTCCGATATTACTTTTGATCTGAGTAACAATTACGGTTTCCATTTGTATTATCCTACGTCGTTTCCGAAGAGGCGAGCGAGGCTAATCCCTCTCTTGCGAGCGGCAAGAACAGGAGTCTCTAACTGCTGGAGAGCGTCCAGAGTCGCCTTTACGATGTTTACCGGATTCGAAGAGCCCCAGGATTTGCTGAGAACGTCTTGGATCCCTACTTTTTCCACAACAGAACGAACCGATCCTCCGGCGATGATCCCGGTTCCCGCAGTAGACGGCTTCAGGATGACTCTTGCGGATTTAAACTTTCCGATCACTTCGTGAGGAATGGTATGTCCTCTGAATTGGATCTTAACAAGATTCTTCTTAGCGGATTCGATGGATTTACGGATCGCATCAGGAACCTCGTTCGCTTTACCGAATCCGATCCCTACTTTACCTTTGGAATCTCCGACTACTGTCAGAGCGTTAAAGGAGAAACGACGTCCCCCCTTCACAACCTTAGCAACGCGATCGATCTTTACGACCTTCTCGTTAAACTCTTTCTGTTCTTGATCTTGCTCGTACGCCATTATTAGAACTCCAATCCTGCTTCTCTAGCAGCATCCGCGAAAGCCGCGATTCTTCCGTGGTAGATCATTCCGGAACGATCCAGCATTACCACTTTTACACCTTTAGAAGCGGCTCTCTCTCCGATCGCTTTTCCCAAAGCCTTAGCAGCTTCTTTGTCTTTGCGGCTCTTGCCTGAGAAAGTTTCCTCAAGGGTAGAAGCAGCAACCAGAGTAACTCCTTTGGAATCATCTACGATCTGGCAGGAAAGATAACGATTTGATTTATTGAAAATCAAACGAGGGCGTTCTCCAAACTGTCTGAGTTTGAATCGAGAACGTTCCGCTCTCCTGTTTTTGGCTGCGATTTTTTTCAGTTTATTAATCATGGCCTACTTCTTACCGGTTTTTCCGGCCTTTCTCTTAATGAATTCGTCGTTGTACTTAATTCCTTTACCTTTATAAGGCTCAGGAGGTTTCTTGGAGCGAATATCCGCTGCAACTTGACCTACGAGTTGTTTGTCGATCCCTGTGATCTTGATCTTTACTTGCTCGATCACGTCTATCTTGATCCCTTTCGGGGTCTTGTATACAACCTCGTGAGAGAATCCCAAGTTCATCACTAAGTCTTCACCGCGTTTTGCAGCACGATAACCGACCCCGTTGATCTCAAGGTTCTTTTCCCAACCTGTGGTCACACCCTTCACACTGTTCATCAGGAGAGCGCGAGTCAATCCATGAAGAGCTACTACGTTTTGCTCTTCGCTAGATCTTTCTAGTTTTACGACTCCACCTTCGCTCTTTAGGGAAATCCCAGCGAAGATAGGAGTTTGTAACTCTCCCAGAGGACCTTTCACCTTGATTACGGTGCTGTCCTGTTTTACTTCCACTTTCTCAGGAAGTTTGATCTCTGCTTTTCCAATCCTGGACATAGGTAATTACAAGTTCTCTTTCACTCTTAAGAGAGTTTACAGATCACCTCTCCTCCTACGCGTAATTTCCGTGCTTTCTTGCTGGTCATTATTCCTTTGGAAGTGGAAAGGATCATCGTTCCCATATTGTTTTTGTATGGGCGGATCTCTTCGCTCTTCATATAAACCCGACGACCAGGTTTGGAAACGCGAACTAACTCGCGGATCACAGGTCTTTTGGTCAGGTCGTATTTCAGAGCTACTTTGAAATCTTCAAAGCTTCCGTTGGTTACCGGCTCGAAACCGTTTATAAAACCTTCTTCTTTCATCAGTTCCAGGATAGAACGTTTGATCTTGCTTCCTGGGATCACACAGCTCTCGTGTTTTGCACGACCTGCATTTCGAATTCTTGTTAGCATATCGCCGATTGGATCAGATAGACTCATTATAATTAATCCTCCTCCCTTACCAAGATGCCTTAACTACTCCCGGGATTTGAGCTTGGCTAGCAAGCTTCCGGAAGCAAATTCTGCACATGTCAAATCTTCTTAGGTAACCGCGAGGGCGACCGCAGAGAGGGCAACGGTTGTGAACCCGTACTTTGAATTTCTTTTTTTTCTTATGTCTTTCGATTAAAGAGGTCTTTGCCATGATTACGGGCTCCTTATCTCAGGTTCCGGAACGGCATACCGAAAGCCGCAAGCAAGCTATAAGCTTCTGCGTCGCTCTTGGTGTTCGTTACGAAGGTCAGGTTCATTCCGTAGATAGTGTTGATCTTATCCACTTTGATCTCGGGGAAGATGATTTGTTCTTTGATGCTGAAGTTATAGTTTCCGCGTCCGTCGAAGCCTTTCTCGGAAACTCCTTTAAAGTCACGCACCCTTGGAAGCGCAACGTTCACTAAGCGATCCAAGAACTCATACATATAGTTCCCACGCAAAGTAACGGTGGTTCCGAGGCTCATTCCCTCGCGGAGTTTGAATCCCGCAATGGATTTCTTCGCCTTAGTCTTAACAGGACGTTGTCCAGTGATAAGTCCCAGCTCTTCTACAGCTGCTTCCAATGCCTTAGGGTTGGTATGAGCCTCGCCCATTCCCACGTTTAGAACGATTTTCTCTAAGCGAGGAACCTGCATGATGGACTTGAAGTTGTATTTCTTTTGAAGTTCGGAAACGATTTCTTTTCCGTATTTTTCCCTCAGTCTTGCTGCCATGGCTTAGATCTCTTTCCCTTCCGGCTTGGAAACGCGGACTTTTTTACCTTTATTCTCTTGGTAACCTACACGAACTCCTTTCTTCTTCTTGGAGTCGTAAAACATTACGTTGGAAATATGCATAGGAGCTTCCACTTCTACGACGCCGCCTTGCGGGTTTTCCTGAGTAGGTCTTAAGAAACGTTTGCGTTTGTTCAGTCCTTCGACTACGACACGATCTCTCTTCTTATCGATTACGAGAATCTTGCCTTTTTTTCCTTTCTCTTTGCCTGCGATGACAATGACTTCGTCATCTTTGTGCAAACGAACGGACTTGAATTTAGTATATTCGGATCCCCGATACGTCAGCTTGGACATTATAGAACCTCCGGCGCTAGGGAGATAATTTTTGCGTATTTCTTATCGCGAAGTTCGCGAGCTACTGGCCCAAAGATACGAGTTCCTTTCGGATTTCCCTTATCGTCGATGATCGCTACTGCGTTATCATCGAATCTGATATAAGAACCATCTGGACGACGGATCTCTTTCTTTGTTCTAACGACTACTGCGCGTTGAACGGCCTTGTTATGGACCTTCTTCCCCGTAGAGTCTTTCAACCCGTAAGCGGGCTGTGCATCTTTAACGGCGACAATGATCTCGTCTCCTACGGAAGCGTAACGTTTTTTAGAGCCTCCGAGGACCTTGATACACATAACTCTTTTAATTCCGGAGTTATCGGCGACTTGGAGGATGGTTTCCTGTTGGATCATCTTACTTTGCCTTTTCTACGATCTTAAATAGACGGTGACGCTTTTCACGAGACAGAGGGCGAGTTTCAATCGCGAGGATCTTGTCTCCTACTTGGCATTCATTTCTTTCGTCATGAACCTTCATTTTTACGGTTCTACGAACGATCTTCCTGAACTTAGGGTGAGTCTTACGTGTTTCCACGATCATCACTAAGGTTTTATCCATAGCGGTGCTTACGACTTTACCTTCGCTAAGAAGGGATTTCTTTATATGCTTCTTTGCAGTTTCCATAATCAATTCTTAGCCTTAGCAGCTTTCTTAGCGTTAGCGTTTATCTTAGCCAAAGCCTGAGACTTACGAGTCGCTCTAGAATAGCGCTTGGTCTTAGTGGATCCCGGTTTTGCCGCCAACTCTCTGTTTTTTTGTATTGTGAGAAGGCGAGCGATCTTTCTCTTCGCGTTAGCGATGATCTTTGGGTTTTCCAAAGAACGAGCCACTCCATATTGGAAGCGAGCCGTACGGATCACCTTATGAGCGTCTTCCAACTGAGCTAAAATCTCAGCGTCTTTCAATTCTGCGAGTTTGATCTTTTTCACAGCATGGACCTCTTCACGAATTCGGTTTGGACCGGAAGTTTATACGCTGCCAGATCCAAAGCCTTCTTAGCAGTTGCCTCGTCGATCCCGCTCATTTCGAACAGAACACGACCAGGTCTGATCTCTGCGATCCAGAACTCAGGGTTTCCTTTACCTTTACCCATACGAGTTTCCGCAGGTTTCTTGGTAATAGGAAGATGAGGGAAAATCCTGATCCATAATTTCCCGCCTCTTTTTACTTGGCGGTTGATAGTGATCCTTGCTGCTTCTATCTGTCTTGCAGTCAAGCGACCGGAAGTAACGGCCTTTAGGCCGAACTCGCCAAAGGAAACTTTAGAACCACGTTCGTCGGTTCCTTTCAGCCTTCCTCTTTGTCTCTTTCTGAACTTAACTCTTTTAGGTGATAACATCGTTTTTTACCTGTGGATCATCAAAGACGATCAGTTGGTCCTTCTCTTAACGGCGTATTTATCTTCTTCGGATTCTTCTTTATTGTTAATGAAGTCACCGGTATAGGTCCAAACCTTCACTCCGATCTGTCCGAAAGTAGTGCTAGCTTCGCGGAATCCTAAATCGATTTTCGCTCTTAAAGTATGAAGAGGGATTCTTCCTTCTCTATAACCTTCGCGACGAGCCATATCCGCTCCGTTCAAACGTCCGGAGATCAGGATCTTGATTCCCTCTACACCACCTCTCATCGCACGACGAAGCTCTTGCTTCATTACACGACGGAACGGTTGACGCTCTTGGATCTGGATCGCGATCGACTCAGCAATGCATTGAGCGATAGTCTCAGGCTTCTTAACTTCGATAATGTTAAGGTTCAAAGGCTTCTCAGTCATGGTCTTGAGGACTTTCTTAACGGCTTCGATATTCGCTCCGTTCTTACCGATCACAACACCAGGCTTAGCAGTGTGAAGGTTAACGTTGATCTTCTCAGGGAAGCGCTCAACTACAACTTTCACTACGCCAGCTTCTTTAAAACGGCCTTGGATAAATCTACGAATTCTGATATCTTCATGAAGATTCTTTTTGTAATCTCCTTGAGAGAACCAAATGGAATCCCATCCACGGGTAATTCCGATACGAAGTCCGATTGGGTTAACTTTCTGTCCCATGATTTCCTCTATTAATCCGAAATTACCACTGTTACGTGGCTGGTTCTCTTACGAATCCTTGCAGCTCTACCGCGAGCACGAGGACGGAAGCGTTTTAGGATTGGGCCTTCGTCCACGAGGATTTTCTTGATGAACATTTTTCCTGGATCTGCGCTTTCACTTTTCACGACCGCGTTCGCAGAAGCGGACTTGATCAGTTTAAAGATAGGCTCGATCGCTCTCTTGTTCGTATATTTAAGAATGTCCAAAGCTTCCGCTACTTCGTAACCACGGATCTCATCAGCGACGAGACGAAGTTTACGAGGAGACATTCTAATGAATCTTGCTATCGCTACGGCTTCCATTATTTCTTCGCCGCCTTCTTATCCGTATTTCCATGACCACGGTAAGTACGAGTAGGAGCAAATTCTCCCAACTTGTGTCCGACCATATTGTCATTGATGTAAACCGGAATGAACTTGTTCCCGTTATGAACCATGATGGTGTGACCGATCATGTCCGGGAAGATCGTACTTCTACGAGACCAGGTCTTGAAGGGTTTCTTTTGATTTTCAGAGTTCAGTTTGATCACCTTGCTCATGAGGTGACTGTCGATGAACGGACCTTTTTTAGAGGATCTCATGATGATTACCTGCTCCTATTTCCCTTTCTCTTCTGGATGATGAACTTGTCGGAAGGCTTAGCCCTACGACGAGTCTTATAACCTTTTGTAGGAATACCCCAAGGAGTCACCGGGTGACGACCTCCGGAAGTACGACCCTCACCACCACCATGCGGGTGATCCACAGGGTTCATCACGACCCCTCTGACTTTCGGGCGCTTTCCTAACCATCTGTTTCTTCCGGCCTTACCGATAGAAACCAGGTTATGATCTTTATTACTGCAAATTCCGATAGTAGCGTAGCAGTTCTCGTGAACCTTACGAACTTCAGAGCTTGGAAGCTTGAGAAGAATGTATTCTCCGTCTCTACCTGCAATAGTAGCGAAGGATCCTGCGGTTCTTGCGATCTGTCCGCCTCTTCCGATCTTAAGCTCTACGTTATGCACGTTAGTGCCTGGAGGGATCTTTCCGAGAGGAAGTGCGTTTCCGATCTTGATCTCCACTCCTTCGCCGGAAGATATTTTATCTCCGACTTTCATTCCTTCAGCGTTCAGGATATACGCGTATTCCCCATCAGAGTAGCTGATAAGAGAGATGAACGCAGAACGATATGGATCGTATTCAACAGTCTTAACGGTAGCAGGAATTCCTACTTTGCGACGTTTGAAGTCGATGATACGATATTTACGTTTTACTCTTCCGCCTTTTCTGCGAACTGCGATCTTTCCGCCTTCTCCGCGACCTGCTTTGTAATTTAAGCTGATCGTTAAAGGGCGATACGGTTCTGTCTCGGTAATTTCATCGAATGTGAGTACCGATTTGAAACGGCTGGCGGAAGTAACGGGTTTAAACTTTTTAATTCCCATTTCTTATGCTTCCTTTCCGAAGTCGATGCTCGCTCCGTCTTGGAAAGTCACGATGGCTTTTTTCCAATGCGCTTTCGGAGCCGGCAAATGACGGAATCTTTTCACCTTTCCACGGTAAACTTGGATGTTTACAGAAGAAGGAGTTACATTATAGATTTTGCGGAATGCTTCCTTCACCAGAGTTTTGTTCGCTCTAGGATGGATCTCCACGGTATACTTTACGGTTCTTTTACCGGTCTTTTCACCGATAGTCTCAAGATCTTGAGACTTCTCAGTAATGATCGGAGATAAGATTACTTCGTTCAGGTTCATTTACTTTCCCCGTAATGCTTGAGGATCTCTCCCAAAGCTCCTTCGGTGATTACCAAATTTCTATTATAGAGAATATCACGAACTGCGATACGTTTAGAGTTGATGTACTTCACAGTAGGGATGTTGCGAACTGACTTCTTAAGAACTTCGTTCTCTCCCCCTACCAGGAATCCGATCACTCCGGTATTCTTTAATCCGATATTATTGAATAGAGTCGCGAAAGCCTTAGTACTGAATTCTTTTGGATCCAGATCCTCTACTACTTTGATGACAGCGTCTTGCGCTTTCTTGTTCAATACGGATAAAACCGCTCTGCGTTTTACTTTCGGAGAAACGTTGTACGAATAACTTCTCTTACGAGGTCCGTGAACGGTACCACCACCCACCCAATGAGGAGCGCGGATAGAACCTTGGCGAGCGCGGCCAGTTCCCTTTTGGGACCATGGCTTTTTACCACCACCGGATACTTCGGAACGGGTTTTCGTATGATGATTCCCGGAACGGAGGTTCGCGTTCTCCGCCTTAATGGCGTCGTAAATCGCGCCGCTGCTATATTTGGATTCGAACAGCGCTGCAGGAAGTTCGATTTCCGAGAGCAGTTTTCCTTCTTTTGAGTACTTCTGTGCTTTCATGACTCTACCGGACTTTATATCTTCTCAATAGTTATGATGGAATTTGCAGGTCCTGGAACGGAACCGCTAACAAAAACCAAATTCTCAGCTTCGTGGATACGAACTACTTTTAGATTCAATACCGTCTTTGTATCGAAACCGGTACGTCCTGGCAGTTTGCGACCTTTGAACACTCTACCTGGAGTGGTGTTGGATCCCATGGATCCCGGGTGCCTATGGAAACGAGAGCCGTGAGCTCCTGGTCCACCATGGTGTCCGTATCTTTTGATAACACCTTGGAAACCCTTTCCTTTGCTAGTTCCCGTAACTTTTACTACATCCGATACTGTAAAGACGTCTTGCGCCTTTAACTCGGATCCAGCTGCAGGCTGATCGCCGAAATTGCGGAATTCCTTCAACACTCTTTTAGGAGTAAGGCCGGCTTTCGCCAAATGAGCCTTCTCAGCTTTAGTCAGGTGTTTTTCTTTATCATCCTGAAAAGCCAATTGAATCGCGTCGTAACCGTCCGTTGCTGCGGACTTGACTTGGGAAACTGCGCAGGGACCTACTTCTAAGACGGTTACAGGAATGATATTTCCTTGTTCGTCGAAGATTTGGGACATCCCTATCTTTTTACCGATTAATCCCTTTGCCATTTCTTCTTCCCTTAGGATTTAATATCCACGGACACACCGGCTGGTAGTTGCAATTTCATTAATGCTTCCACCGTGTCTTCGTTGGTGTCCAGGATGTCGATAAGCCGTTTGTGAGTTTTCATCTCAAACTGCTCTCTTGATTTTTTATTTACGTGAGGAGAACGGAGGACTGTGTATATTTCCTTCTTCGTTGGAAGAGGAATCGGACCGGAGACAGTAGCTCCGGTCCTTTTGGCAGTCGCAACGATCTCGTAAGTTGATTGGTCGATCAACTTATGATCGAAAGCTTTAAGCTTTACTCTGATCTTTTGGCCAGCCATTCCCTTTCTCTTACTCGGTGATCTCAGCCACTACGCCAGAACCGATAGTCTTTCCACCTTCGCGGATCGCGAATTTAAGACCTTTGTCCATAGCGATCGGGTGGATCAACTCGATGCTCATAGTAACGTTGTCACCAGGCATTACCATTTCCATACCGTTAGGCAGGTTACAGACGCCAGTGATGTCGGTAGTTCTAAAATAGAACTGTGGACGGTAGTTATTGAAGAATGGAGTGTGACGTCCACCTTCGTCTTTGGTAAGAACGTAAACTTCCGCGTTGAACTTTCTGTGAGGAGTGATCGATCCTGGCTTAGCAAGAACCTGTCCTCTCTCGATGTCCTCTTTCTTAGTTCCACGAAGAAGAGCACCGATATTGTCCCCTGCTTCAGCAGAATCTAAAAGTTTACGGAACATTTCGATACCAGTAACAACAGTCTTGGTAGTTGGGCGAATACCTACGATCTCGACTTCGTCGTTGATCTTCAGGGTTCCTTGCTCTACTCTTCCAGTTGCAACAGTTCCACGACCAGTGATAGAGAATACGTCCTCTACTGGCATTAGGAAAGGTTTATCAACGATACGTTTTGGATTTGGAACGTAAGTGTCCAGAGCTTCCATCAATTTAACAATAGATTGAGTTCCGAGCTCAGATTCGTCTCCTTCGAGAGCTTTCAGAGCGGATCCGTAAACGATAGGAGTATCGTCGCCAGGGAAGTTATATTTGTTAAGAAGGTCGCGAACGTCCATCTCAACCATTTGGATCATTTCTTCACGCTCGTCAGCTGCAAGCATGTCAGCTTTGTTGATGAATACGATGATGTAAGGAACACCAACCTGACGTGCGAGTAGGATATGCTCTTTTGTTTGAGGCATTGGTCCATCAGTTGCAGAAACAACTAGGATCGCTGCGTCCATCTGAGCCGCACCGGTGATCATGTTCTTAACATAGTCAGCGTGGCCTGGGCAGTCAACGTGTGCGTAGTGACGGTTCGCAGTCTCATACTCTTGGTGAGAAGTTGCGATGGTGATACCACGAGCCTTTTCTTCCGGCGCGTTATCAATTTGGTCGTATGCTACGGCTTTGTTTTTTCCACCCAATACTTTTGCAAGCGTAGTGGTGATTGCTGCCGTTAGCGTGGTTTTTCCATGGTCAACGTGTCCGATAGTACCAACGTTTAAGTGTGGTTTGGACCTGTCGAATTTCTCCTTAGCCATAGCGTTTTAAACTCCTTACTTTATTAACAAACCCGAATACGGGTCGGTTTCTTAAAACAATACAGAATGGTTATCAAAGTCAAAAAGGGAGTCCAAAGATAGGACGCCCCTTCCCTGAGCCATATTTCTAAGGACACCGCTAAAGCCAAGCAAGTTTTGCGTAGCAGCGCTTGCTTGGATCAATTGGCGTCCCTCGGTCACCGCAGTGACCTTGCGTATCCTCACATCTCTCTTAGCCAAACTCGCCAAGATATCACCGAGGTAAAGATCCGGTGTAAGGATCTCTAACTCGGATCGAGGACCAATGAGTTCCGAATAATTCGGAATTATGTCTTTTAATCCCTTGATGACAGCTACTTTGATCAAAGAAGACAGTTCATCCACGTTCGCTCCCGGAGGAGGCTCGTAGGATTCGATGACCATGGAAAGACCGAGAACTTCTTCTCCTTCTTTTCCCTTTGCCATCACTTCGTCAAAAGCGGAAGTGATAGATTCTTCAACCGAACTGGGTAACTGAACATTAAACCGCACTCCCTTAGAAAAGCTGTGAGAGCTTTCCAAGGACGCGAGCACCTGTCCGCTCGAGATCTTATGATCGAACGCGGTATGCTGAAATGCGACCTTTTGAACCAAATTTTTCCATAGAGCGAATCTTGCAACCTTGATTCCACTAGTCTGAAAGCTTTTTGTAAAACTCTCCTTTAGTCGCGAAAGAGAGATCTCTAAATGCAACTCTCCCGTGCCCGATAGACGAAATTGCCCCGTATCGGAAAGTATATCTACCGAGACGGATTCGTCCAGCCATGCCAGATCTTGGAGAGCCTGCCAGAGTTCATCTCTGTCTTCTCCTTTCTCCGGTTCGAGCAAGATCTGGAATTGCTTTCGGATAGGCGACAATAAGCTAGCATTTGGCGCATTATGTCTCGAAAGTATATCTCCCGGCTTCGGCAATAAGAAGGAGGTGGTGGCCAAGAGTTCACCTGCCTCAGCCTCGGTAGCTTCTTCGTAATCTCTTGCGGAAATCCGATACAAGTTTTGGATCTTATACTCCTTCTCTCCAAAGAATACGGATTCGCCGATCCGAATGGGAGCCAAGGCCTGAAAGTGAAGAAGCTTTCCAAGCTCAGGATGCACTTCTCTCTTAAAGACGATGGCGATCCCATCCTTGCTTTTGGAAGAAGGAACCGGCTTCTCCGTTTTGCCATGTGCCAGGATCTCCAAAAGAGAAAGAAGTTGGTGAACCCCCTTTCCCTGCAAAGCGGAACCTCCGAGCACCGGAAACAGATTCCCGGACCAAAAACCCTTTACCAGTCCCTGGAGAGCCAGCTTTGGAAGAAGGGAATGATCCTTTAGATATTCTTCCGAAAGAATAGGATCCCATTCGAGCAAAGGAAGGAACTCTGCCTCCTGCCCTTCTCCTTTTAGGATGGGAACTGTGCCGTCCTCTCTAAAAAGGAGAATGGGCTCCTTTCCCAGGGCGACTTCCAGATCCACAAGAGAGGTCAATATGTCCGCGCCTGGGCGATCGAGTTTATTCAAAAAAAATAATATTGGTTTTCCTGCCTTTCGAAGTGCTTCCACATTTTGGAAGGTTTGGGACTTGAGGCCCTCGAAAGCATCGATCAGCACGAGGCCGAAATCGCTCACAAGAAGGGAAGCATTTGCCTGGGACTGGAAATCCAAATGGCCAGGGTTATCCACGAATTGCAGAAGAAGTCTGGCGTCTTCTGCATTCGGATATTGGATCCGAGCCACTGTGGATTGAATGGAAATTCCTCTCTCTATCTCCTCGGGAAGATAATCGGACTCGGTGGTCCCTTCTTCTATTCTTCCGGGAGCTGTTATCTTGCCCGTTTCGAAAAGGATCCTTTCTAATAGTGTGGTTTTTCCGGCATCTATATGTGCGAAGATCCCGGGATTTAAGTGAGGAAGGGACATGGTGGATTGCTTAGGTTCGGGCGAGGGGGCCGGGAGGCAAAGTTTTTTCTCCCCACCCTCGTTGGGTGGGGGCCGGTGCGGTGGTACCCTGCCGTCCTAACACAAAATCAAAATTTCGGCAAACACGAATTTCTTGGAGGAATTTATGTAGGAACTCCTGTGATCGCTCAGTTACTCCTTCGAGAATTCCACTTCTTAGATCAAGGATGCCTAATAGCCGAGACCAGAAGGACCTGCACTCGAAGGAAAATTCGATCGAGTGAGTGAGTCGTTTCTTGGGTTACATACCTGCGATGATCGCTCCCATCACTGCCATGACGAGAAGCGAGCATCCGCATTCGAATAACCAAAGCGCACGTTTTTTGCCCATCCAGATCACTTCCATAGAGGTTGAGGTCACGATGAAACCAAGCCAAACCCAAATGCCGCAGGTCACACCTTTCCAAATACCGCTACCAGTTAAATAAGGAGAAGAGGACGCGAATAAATATACGACCGCGAGCACGTAGGCGGTTACGAAGTTTGCGACTAGGTTCCAAAACAAATTCGGTAGCATATCCGAGAACTTTTCATTTCCCGTGGGTACGATATTCGCGAGTTTCATCCAAACCTTACCCAGAATGGGTCCGTGCAAAAGAAATCCCAAAACCATAGCGGCAAGTGTGGCCAGCAAAACTGAAATTAAATTGATCGGTAACATAATAGTATCCAATTGATTTTTCCGCCGCCCAATATTATGGCCGACGGACTCATTTCATTAACATACCATTTAGTATGTTACAAGAAAAATATTTCCTTTCGTCCTTTTTTGTTGCGGATCCAACAGAAAAACCGTAGATAGTAAGGAAGCTCCTCAGATCGGAAGATGAAGAAAGTAACAAAACAGCCGGCTAAGACCAGGGATCTGCAAAAAACGAGAGAGCGTATTCTCTATGCTGCTTTTGAGAAATTCTTCAAGTGCGGATTTCAAGCGACTAGCATGGACGAGCTAGTCAAGAAAACGGATCTAAGCAAAGGAGCATTTTATCACCAGTTCCCAACCAAATTCCTTTTGGGTTACGCAGTAGTAGAAGAAGTGATACGCCCCCTGATCCTAAATCGATGGATCCTGCCGCTTAGAGAATATGAGAATCCTCTGCAAGGGATCCTGGACTTGATGCAAATGCATATCTGCGAAACAAAGCCGGAATTGCTTCGCTACGGATGCCCTTTGAATAATTTTATGCAGGAGATGTCCCCCGTGGACGGAGGATTTCGTACGCGATTAAGATCGGCGCTAAGACTCTGGATAAAAGAATTGGAAAAAGAGCTTCTCAGAGCGAAAGAAATCGGATTGGTCCGCAAAGATGTAAATGCAAAGGAAGCTGCCTCCTTTATAGTAATGTTCCATGAAGGAGTCTACGGTTTCTTGAAGGGCTCGGGAAATCCGGAATTATCCCTATTCTTTCGGGAGAAAATGAAATCTTATTTGGAATCCATCTCGAAGGATGGGATAATCCTAGCTTGAAGCTAGTTTTTCGAATGTAAGAGAAAAATATCTTTTGGAGATCTTTCTTTAGGGACTCAAATCGATTTTATTCCCTGAACCGTAAAAATAGCAAGTATCGGGTTTCAATAAGCCACTTTTCTCCTTATTATCGAGTGTATGAAAGACCAAGAAATTACAGACTTCAATCGAATAGAAAAAGCAATTTCTTTTATACGGAAGAACTTCAAGTCCCAGCCTTCTCTGGACGAGATTGCAAACCAACTCCACCTTAGCCCTCATCATTTCCAAAGAATGTTTACAGACTGGGCCGGAGTGAGCCCGAAAAAGTTCCTGCAATACACAACCTTGGAATATGCCAAGAAAATGCTGAAAGAGAATGTTTCCCTTCTCGACACTGCATTCGAATCCGGACTCTCCGGAACGAGCAGACTACACGATCTGTTCATGAATATCGAGGGAATGACACCAGGCGAATACAAGAATGGAGGAAAGAGTCTTGCGATCAATTACAGTTTCGCAGAGACTCCGTTCGGCAGACTACTCGTCGCCTCTACTACTAAAGGTATTTGTTATATAACATTTTCCGAAAACGATGCAAAGTCCCTGAAAGAGCTCAAATCGATCTTCCCGAATGCAAGCTATACGCAAACCGTGGATATGGTCCAACAAAACGCGCTCTTTATCTTCTCCTATGATTGGAAGAAGTTGAACAAGATCAAACTTCACTTAAAAGGAACGGATTTTCAGATCAAGGTTTGGGAGTCTCTTCTTAAGATCCCTATGGGGAAACTCTCCACTTACGGAGAGATCGCGAAACAACTAGATCGTCCGAATGCTTCCCGAGCTGTGGGAACAGCCATTGGAAAGAATCCGGTCGCATTTCTGATCCCCTGCCATCGGGTGATCCAATCCTCCGGTGAATTCGGTGAATACCATTGGGGAAGTTCTCGCAAGATAGCAATGATCGGCTGGGAAGCAGCGCAAGTGGATGCGCTACCGCAAAAGAAGGCGCAAGGATGAAGGAGGAAAGAAACCTTCCCTTCTTGTATCCGGCTGTCAATGGGATTACAAAACTCGGAGAAGTCGGATCATCTCCAAAGCAAAGACTAGCGAATCTTTTGCCTTACGATGGGGTCGCAAAATATTATGGGATCCTAATAGACCCTTTTTCTGCAGATCTATACTTTGCGAGTCTACTACAGTCAACGGCTTGGAAAAACGATGAGGCCATTTTCTTCGGGAAGCATATCATAACCAAAAGGAAAGTAGCCTGGTATGGGGATTCTAATTATAACTATTCGTATTCAAATACGGATAAGAAGGCTCTCCCATGGACCAAGGAGCTCTTAGAGCTCAAGCAATTTGTCGAAGAGCAAACCGGACATACGTTTAACTCCTGCCTTTTAAACCTCTATCACAATGGAGAGGAAGGAATGGCCTGGCATAGCGACGACGAAAAAGCTTTGGGTGAAGATCCAATCATCGCATCCTTAAGTTTTGGCGCAGAAAGAAAGTTTTGCTTTAAGCATAAGAATACAAAGGAACAAGTATCCTTGCATTTGGAGAATGGAAGCTTGCTCTTAATGAAAGATTTTACTCAGGCGAATTGGCTCCATTCCCTTCCCAAATCTAAAAAAGTAATACGCCCAAGGATCAATCTGACATTCAGGACCATGCTCACCTCTTACTAAAAAATTCGCGTCTTCAATGAGAATGGAATATGGTCCTTTGCCATTTTTATAAATGGCTGTTTATCAAGTCGTTGATTTGGCCTTAAATGCATCCAAGGCCCGAGTGGAATAAACAAGAGCTGCTCCCGCATTCACTGTAATAGCTACGCTTAGAGCCTCCGTAATCTCTTCTTTCGTGGCACCTTGTTTCATTGCAGCATCCACATGAGTCACAATACATCCGTCGCATTGGCGCGTAACACCCACTGCTATGGCGATCAACTCTCTTGTTTTAGCGTCCAATAAACCTGTCTTTGCGCCGGAGTCGCTCAGGCCCCTGTATCCCCGAATGATCTCCGGATTCAAATGAGCGACCTCTGTCATTGCGGCCTTGAGTTGAGTTTGGTAATCATTCCAATCAAGCATCATATATAAGATACCTTCCTATTCATTATTAGGTTGGACATCCTACAAAGCGTTTCGTCAGATTTCCACACGAATTCCTTGTATCGCTCTGAAGAAATCGTTAAAATAGCAAAATGCTTCCGAATCCTCTTAAGATCTGAAATTGTATCCCGTCCTGAGATGTACGTTGGATCATATACTCCATTCCCTTCTTAACATCGTCGCCTATGCTTAAATTCGGTTCTAAAGGTTCGCTAAGAGGTTTGAAGAAATTATCCCAATGCACAGGGATCACGATCTTTGGATGAACGGCTCCTACAGTTTCGGTATAGAATTTATTTTGGAAGTCTTCATCCAGCTTTCCTAGCATTGCAATTCCAAGAAATAGAACATCTACCTTTAGATCTTTCCAAGCTCCTTCTAGATAGTTCGTGCTGCCTTTGATCAGTAAGGAATTCTTTCCGTGCTCGACCAAGAAATCATAGGTCCCACCCTCTATATAGTCTTCCGCTTTTGCAGGCTGCTTCAATGGCTCGGTTAGATGAGGCCGATTCGGGTCAGAAGCATTTGTTTTTCCTAATATACGGAAAGGAGGAGTATGTTTGGATTCTAGGACGGTGATCCTAAACTTTCCGATCTGGATCTTTTTTCCAGGTTCGAAAAGCGCCATTTGCTCCTCAGGGAGGCCTTCTCCCCTTCCGATTTGCAATGTGGAAATGGAGCCGAATAATTTGGAATTGGTTTCCTTTGCAATAAAAGGGGCATCCATAGAATGATCGTAATGCGAATGACAAACGAAGATCGCCTTTAATTTCTTAATTCCTGCGAGAAGCATTACGTATTTGATCTCTTCTTCGTTAGAGGAAATTTTTCGGAACGCAGTGCGAAATAAAGAAGGTCTGGAGAAGAAACCATCTGTCAATATTTGGGTCTCTCCATCATCTAACAAAAGTGAGCTAGTTCCCAGATATGTGACTCTGATTTTCCCATTTTGGATCTTCGGTTGGATGTCCTCCGGATCGCTTTGGACAAAATGCGCCTTGTATTCCAAAATATTTCCGGAAGGAGTTAAACAGTTTTGTAATAGAACGAAGGAAAGGATCGCAATCCTTAAGAAGCGAAGGAGAAAAATAAAATTCATTTCTTTTGAATACCTGCAAAATACTTTCATACCTTGCGGATCATTTTCTACTCTGCCAAGTAGAATTCTAACCGTTTCTATTCCTATTCGGAATGACCCGGCAATGTGAAATAGAAAGTGGTCCCTTCTCCTTCTTTGGATTCCGCCCAGATCCTTCCTCCATGACGGGAAACGATCCTCTTTACAATCGCAAGCCCGACGCCGGTTCCTTCAAAATCCGAATTTGAATGAAGTCTCTGAAAGACCCCAAATAATTTATGATAATACTGCATATTGAAGCCGGCCCCATTATCCTTCACAAAGAATACGACCTCTTCATCCGCTTGTTTAAACCCGATCTCGATGTAAGCGACTTCCTTTTTACGAGTATATTTGATGGCGTTCGAGATCAGATTTATCCATAATTGTCGAATGACCGATTGATCCCCTTTGATCATCGGTAAATTAGAAATTTCGAATTTAATCTCTCGGTCGAACTCTGCACCTTTCAACTCGTTGAATACGAAGAGAGCCAAGTCTTTCATCTGGACTTCTCTCTCAGTTAACTCCGTTCTTCCCAGTCTAGAGAACTCCAGTAGATCGTCGACAAGCTGGCCCATCTGTTTCGCATTCTCTATGATCTTTCCGATGATCCTCATTGCTTCCGCATCCAATTGAGGTCCGTAATCCTCTAATAAGATCTGAGTAAATCCGCTAATGCCTCGGATCGGCGCCCTTAAGTCATGGGAGATGGAATAGGAAAAGGATTCGAGTTCCTTGTTAGCCAGCTCCAATTGCTCGGTCCTCTTCTTGACTCTCTCTTCTAGATCATTATTCAAGGACCGGATCTGATTCTCAGCTTCCTTGTTTGAAGTAATGTCCTGTTGAACGGTTATGACCTCGAGAAGGACTCCTGCCGTATTTTTTATAGGATGGAAGATCAATTGCAACCAACGAGGCCTTCCCCCCTTTCCGATATCCTTAGGATCATATATAAAAGGCTCCGAAATAGAGGGCTCTCCCTGGAATGCCTTCTCTACCCAGCGGATCAATCCGGAAGACCTCATTTGAGGATCATTTAAAATATTATAATCTACTAAATTATCCCTTCTTGTCTCCCACATGTCCTCCCAGGCTAGATTGGCACCGGTACACACTCCTTCCGGAGTATAAGTCAGGACAGGATACGGAAATTGTTCTATGATCGTACGAAATCGATTCTCACTTTTATAAAGATCCATGGTCCGAGTTTGGACCATCTTTTCCAAGTCATGATTCAAACGAGAAAGTTCGTTCTCTGCCTCCGTTCTAGCAAGATCCGTTCGATTCAATTCCGCAGAGATAAACCAAACTAGAGTGAAAAAGGAAAGAATGATCCCTGTCATCAGGATCCCTACTCCCAATTCCACGCTCACCGGATGCAAGTGTTGCAGATAGATCCGAACGAAACCGAAGATCACCGGGACCAAGATCACGAAAGGTGCCAGGAATCTTGCAATCCTTCCTCCAGAATACCCGCTCGTAAAGACCTGCATAAATCCGTAATTCCCGTTTTGGAAAAGAAAGACCAAGGCCGTAACAATAAAGCAGATCGCAGTATGGATCGCCATCGGGATAAAGGACAATACCCCGTAAAACTCCTTTACCTGATACAGATAACCCATGACGGAGAATAGGCCGATAAGCATAACTATCAGGGCTAAATAGTTCGCAATCGATTTGAGATAGCGATTTTCCAGAGTGGCGAATAGAAAAGAAAATCCTAATAAATAAAAATCGAATGCTGTGTTCGGTGCCATGCGATTCGGCACTCCGCTCACAATATCCTTGGCCAATTTGTCGGAGAACAAGATCTGATCGACTCCAAGATCCAAGGCCCCAAAAACGGAAAGAAGTCTGCTAAAACCGACTGCGATCAAAGAGAAAGCGAAGACCCGAAGAAGTATTACTTGCTCCCTCTTTTCTTTTTTAAGATCGGAAAATACGAACAAAGCCAAACTCGAGAGGATAAAGCAAAGACCCGACATAGGGTTCATGGCGACCCAGGTTGGTCTCGGTCTTTTCAAGGGTTCTATGTCAAAGGTCCAGCCTAAAAGAACTAAGATACCGACCGTAGCAGGAAGGAGCAGAATGATATTACGCCATTTTTTTAAAGACAATCGAGAAGGACCGATCCGTAAGATAATAGGATTTTCATTTGGAAGTTTCGATTGAGAAGGCGAAGGACAATCCGATTGTCATTCGCCTCTTTTTAGGGATTACTTTGATCCTTAGATCGCAAGTAATACGTTAGTCTAGTTTAGGCGGGCCAGGCTGCAAGTATGAAACTCATTGCAGAAAGAGAAACTAGATAGTAGAACGCGTTGATAAAAAACAATTTCCAGGATTTTCCTTCCCAGGTAACGGACCCGAAAAGCAACGGAATATAAAAACCGAGCCAAGTAAAACCTGCAGCATAAGCCGCATACACCCAACCAGGTCCGTCTCCTTGCAAATTCCAGGAAGAAGGCTTCCATACGAGAATGCTATGAGACAAAACAAAAGCCGTCAAGAAGGAGCCTAAAACCATAAATCCCAAGGACTTGAACATCTCCTTAGTATTCGGCTCCATATTCTCAAGGCCCATTTCTTTCATCCAGATCTTGCCGAAAAGCGGTCCGTACCATAAGAATCCAAGTACGATATTAGAAACGATCCCTGCAGCTATTGCTAAATAATTTATTTGTATTACGGGAAGCATAGGTTCTCCTTTTATTCGCCAGAGTTTTTAGCGGAAAAGCAAAGGAGGTCAAGTATTTTCGGAAGTTCAGGATCGAATTGTATTCTTATGACTGTTTTTTTATATTTGAGACAGACCTTTCTATCGCCAAACGAAATTCGGGAAAAAGCTCAAGAGAACGATTAAAATCTGTTTTGCTCAATGTATAGATCTCACAAATCGAGTTCGTGCGGATTGTGGCAGTCCTAGGTTCTTCTTTGATCAATGCAAGTTCTCCAAAGAACTGTCCTTCTAAGAGTGTTAGGAATACGACTCCGTCGTCATTGATAATATCTACGGAACCTTCGCTTAGAATATAAAGGCTATCCCCCATGTCCCCTTTTTTAAAAATAACGTCGCCTTTTAAATAGATAGTTGGCCTGAGAGAAAAGATGAGATTTGTAACTAAGGCAGGATCCGCATCTTTCAGAAAGGGAACCTTCTCCAGTAGACCCCTATGCAATCGGATCTTCACATCCCTCCTTAGAGATATAGGAAGATCGTTCAGAAGATGGCCTTCATCTTCTCCCCAACCCCTATCAATGATGAACATATAGTAATCTCTTACCTTGCGTCGTAATTCGGACGTTACCCCTCTCGCTTTTAAGAAGGAGTCCACTTGCGCCATCTTTTTAAGTTGGGCTGCTTTAGCTATATCTAGATTTCCTAATATACTTGCGATGTTACCGATTACGGTCGCGTATACGCCGGCACCCAAGATCATTACAAAAATAGTATAGATCCTTTGCACATTATTAGCAGGAGTAATGTCTCCGTAGCCCACGGTAGCGATAGTGGTGACGGTCCAGTATAACGCCTTGATATAATCTTCCGTGCCAGTTTGGTAATCCGCGAGATTATCCACAAATAGCCAACCTACGGCACACCAATGTGCGATCAAGGTAGCCCAAAACGAGAAAAGGAATAGGCGCAATACACCAGGGGTAGGCTGGAATGCGAGATTGATCCTGTGCATAATATCGGATATGCGAAATATCTTTAGGACCCTGGTAATCCCAAGCAGCAGGTAGAGATAAGGATGAGTGGATTGCTGGATCCCGAATAATTTAAAGGTAATATATTCTAAAGGAAGAGCTGCGATCAGATCCACTAAGAACCATGTCTTAAAATAATCCCTTAGGACCTGAGCTCTCGCAAAGATCCATTTTCCTTCCTTATATTCGGGGGTGAAACAGTTCCAGAGTATATCTAAGGCAAAAATGGAATCCACAAAGAAGTAGATCCCGACTAAGATTATGTTCTGATCATAAGAAAGAACGACCCGCAAAGGAGATTCCAGCGAGGCCCAGAATATACATACAAATACGAGTATATCCCAATAAACCCTGGCTCTATTATTCTCGCTTAACATGATCCGTTCTCGAAGGCTAAGGAAAATATCGGATATGCAGTAGGTCCTTCTTCAGAACTTTCCTGAATTATAGAGGAAAGAAATATTAACCTACGTATTCTAGCACGACGATTGCCATATCGTCGTGGGAATTCTGCTCTTCTTCGGTAAAATCCTGTATCTTACGGATGACCTGAGCGCAAAAACGTTCCGGCTCATACTGGGAGTTTTCCTTGAGTAAAGCCCAGAATCTATCTTCTCCATAAAACTCTCCGGACTTGGAACGAGCTTCCGGCAAACCATCCGTATATAAGACTAACTTATCCCCGGTAGATAGATCCGTCTGAATGGTTTGATAACGTGGAGTGGATAGGAACTCGTTAATTGCGACTCCGGAAGGTCTATGCATCTCATAAGCCCCTGTCGCTTTTCGAATGATAATCGTTTCAGGATGGCCCGCATTCGCGATCAAGAGGCGTCCCGACTCGGGAAAGACGGTGATCATAGTTGCCGTCAAGAAATTACCATTTAACTTTCCTACAAGCTGTGCCCTCATCTTAGAGAGCATATGCCCCGGATCGCTCAGGTAATCCACCCAATCCGCAAGAGCCATCTTGACCATAGCAGCAACCATTGCGGCTCCCGTTCCATGGCCCGTAACATCGCAGATAAAGACCCCGAAAGCCCTTCCCGTTCGATCCGCGATCAGCTCTACGAAATCGCCACCTACATGTAGCATAGGAATGCAACGATATGCGATCCGAACGTTCCGCGACTTGGGAGGATCGGAAGGAAGAAGTGAGATCTGGATCTTTGCAGCAATGGCGAGATCCTTCTCGATCATCTTTGCCTTTCTTTCAATCTCTAACTTTTGCTCTTCTATCGTTTTAGTGCGTTCATGTACGAGTATTTCCAAAGAATCGTTTAAGGTCTTTTGGATCTGCAAGGTTTTCGCTTGCGCGTCTTCCTTCTCCTTTTCGATCATCTTGATACGAGAAGCTAAAGCAAAAGAGAATAAGATAGCTTCCATTCCGGCACCCAACTGCCATCCATAGCCTGTCACGAAAATATCCGGAACGATTGCAAAAGATTTCAGTCCGTAAAGAAGAGCCCCTACCAAAAGGGTGAGCCACCCGATCAAATAATAGATCGCAGGTTTATAACCTTTCTTTAATGCATAAACCGCACAGGCGAGAAGAGTTGGAACAATATGCATCGCATATAAAGCGATCAACCAGAGTATTGAGGATATCTGCGCAAAAAGAGAGACGATCGTAAGCGAAAAACCGAATATACTATCGGCAAGAAGGATCTTGTTCGCCCTAGGCAGATACACCGACATGGTCAGGAAGTGACGAGAGAACATGATCGCAAGAGCTGTCACAAGTGGGATCAGAAAGGTAGGAGCGTAACTCGCTAACCAGATCGAATTCGGCCATACATACTGAAAAGCCAAACCGTTCAAACTCATCTGTAAAAGTCCGAAAGCGGAGATATAAACTACGTAATAGAAATAACTAAGATCTTTTACGGTAAAGAAGATGAACAAATTATAAAGAGCCATCACGAACATGAGCCCGTAATAGATCCCGAATACGAATTGTTCCGTCGAATTCAGATTAGAGAAAGTTTTCTCGCTTAAGATCTGGATCGGCAAAGAAACAGTGCTCTCGGATTCGGAGCGAATGTAAAAAACGGTCTCTTCCTTTCCTTGGTCGTTCTTTAAAGGAAGTTCGAATATAAAATTTCTATGATTGATCTCTCTCAGCTTGAACGGGATCTTATCGCCGGAACGCTTTACCGTGTAGCCTTGGTCGCTCGGAAGATAAAAGTCAACATGATCCAGAACCGGATGACGGACTTCCAAATACCAATTGCGAACATTCCTGGATTTATTCCGAATTGGGATACGGATCCAATATGCAAACTTCGTTAAGCCGAAATTGGTCTTGCCTAACTTCTTAAATTGATTCTCCGCATCTAAACGAAGAATATCCTCAATCTTTAGTTTCTTTTCCTGATCCACATAGAAAGAAACTTCGTTGGTGATCTCGTATTGTTCTTGCCTGTCAGTAAGGACGATATCGCTTAACCCTTCCTGATCCGAAAAGCCAGGAGTGGCGGAGAAAAGCAGAACCGAAAATAGAACGATACGAATTATTCGGGCCATAATTATACCGAGAATTCCCTGCAAACGGAAAGAGAAGTATACTCAAGCCCACACGTGGAGTAGAAAACAGATGAAAAAAGCGCTCGAAACATCACAATGTTAGCCACGTATGTGTGCAGGATTTACGTATATATTCCTTGGGAAAGAAGAAAATGTCCTCCTTCTCCGGAACATAAGAGATTTCTTAAAAACGTGAAAGAGCAATGCAGGCCAGGGAGCAGATGACTCTTACTTGAGAATCATTCTTCGATCTCTTCCATGGCTTTGGCCGAATGTGTGACCGGATAAAGTCTTTTTAAATAAAGTTGAGTTGCCTTATCGTCCGGAAATAAGGAGATCACTTTCTCGAACTGGACCTTTGCCTCGTCGAAAGCATGAGCGTAGAACGCCTTCACCCCTTTCTCGTACGGTTCTCTGGTCTTGATCTTCAGATCCTGGTATTCCGGTTCGTCCCCGTCTATGACCTCGTAGACCGATACAGGCTTCTGCTTCCCTTTTACCTTCACTCGATCCAAGAATCGGAAATTGAACTTTCCTCCCTTCTTTACTTCCTCAATTGTGCTTTCACTCACTGCGATCCTAGAGCCGTATACCTTCGTCAGACTCTCTATCCTGGAAGCCAGGTTCACAGTGTCGGAGATCACAGTACCTTCCAATCTCTCCTCGGCCCCGATCGTTCCGAGCATCAAGGAACCGGAATGGATTCCTACTCCGATCTGTATGGGAATGTATCCCTGCCGATGTCGATGCTCGTTGTATTCCTTCAGGTATCTTTGCATATCCACACCCGCAGCAACCGCATCTATTACATTTCTTTGAAATAGAGCCATGATGGCGTCGCCGATAAACTTATCTATGAAACCGTTGTGACGCTGAATGATCGGGCTCATCCTACTCAAATACGAATTGATAAAGTTAAAATTCTCGGCAGGGGTCATTTGCTCGGATAAAGTCGTAAAAGACCGAATATCGCTAAAGAGAACTGCCATCTCTTTTTGGATCTGGTCCCCCAATCGCACATCTAAAATGGATTCTTTTCCAAGGCTCGCCAAGAAGTCCTTAGGCACGAATCTGGCATAGGACTCCGTAAGGATCTTTTGCATCTCTAAGGTCTTAGCCTGGGCTTCTTCTTTCTCCTTCTTGATCATATTGATACGAGAAGCGAGTGCGAAAGAGAGAAGGATCACTTCCAACGCCGCACCGATCTGGAGACCGTAATTCGTCAAAAAGATATCCGGCAGCACTCCAAATGCCTTGAGTCCGTACAAGATCCCGCCAAGCAAGAGAGTCAGCCAAGCAGTAAGGTAATAAATAGCCGGTCTATAACCTTTTCTTAATGTATAGATCGCACATCCCAATATCAGGGGAATATTCAGCATGGCAAATACCGCGAGAATTCCCAAAACGGAAGAGATCTTCACGAATATGGACACAATGGTCAGTACGAGCCCGATAGCACTAAACAGAAGAAGGACCTTATCGATCCGAGGCAGATACTCAAATGTGATCAAAAAGTATCTAGAGAACAGGATCACAAAAGTAGGCAAGAGAGGAATGAGGAAGGTGGGAGCGTAGCTTGCCAACCATACGGAATTCGGCCAGATAAACTGAAACGCGATCCCATTTAGGCTCATCTGCAGAAGTCCGAAAGTGACTATATAGAATACGTAAAAAAGATAACTCAGATCCCGGACAGTGAAGAAGATGAAAAGATTGTATAATGCCATCACGAAGATCAAACCGTAATAAAGACCGAATACGAACTGCTCCGTGGAATTACGGTTCGCGAATGTCTTCTCGCTTAGGATCTCAAGAGGAAGGGAAATCGTACTCTCTGATTCCACTCTCAGATAAAAAACGGCCTCCGCTGCTTCATTCTCGTTATGTCCGAAAGGCAATTCGAATATAAAATTCCGGTGATTGATCTCTCTTTCGTGAAACGGTAATTTATCTCCGGAAAACTTAGGAGAATATCCGGATGCGCTAGGCATATAAAAGTCCACATGATCCAAAACAGGATGACTGATCTCCATATACCAGTTCCTGACCCTTTGGGACTTATTCTTGACCGGGATGCGAACCCAATATGCAAAATTTGTAATACCAAAGTTCGTCTTTCCGAACTTTTGGAATTGATGATCCTGGTCCGCTTTTAGGACATCCTGAATGGTGAGTTTCTTTTCCTTATCCACTAAGAAAGAAACTGCGTTACGAATATCGTATTGATCCTGCTCGTCCGTCAAAACTATGTCCGGAGAAGTATCCGGCTCTGACAAAAGAGGAGAAGAGAACAGAGCCAGGAAAATAAGCAAGAGTATGCGGGCAGAGTGAGTCATATTAAGCATGAATTCCTAATGCTTTTGAAATTAATTTATCGAAGATCCGGGTCGGAAGGAATTTGGGCAAAAAGGTATCGGTAAGGAAACTACTTTTTAAAAAATATCGAGTTTTCGGATGAGAACTGCGTAGAGCGTGCATGATAGCGTCGACTACCTTGGACATGGGAACTCCCGAGTTCGCCTTCCTCTCGTTTAAACGAATAAAGGCTAAAAGTGAGTCTCTGTATACTGAACGAGGAGCCAGATCTCGGACTGTGTCGTTGATCTTATCCGTTAAGGGAGTCAAAATCGCTCCCGGAAGAATGGAGATCGCGTCGATCCCGTAAAGACTCAGCTCCCTGCGAAACCCATTGGTCAAGGCTTCCAGTCCATGCTTCGAAACAGAATACGCCGATAAAAAAGGAAAGGTCCGAACTCCGCTTAATGAGCTCACGTTAATGATCCTTCCTGGAGGAAACTTACAATCCTTCTGTGCGCCTAACAACGGTAGGAATTTTTGAGAAATAAGAAAAGGACCGACCAAGTTGATCTCCAACTGATCTCTGAAGGAAGAGACCGGCATTTCCAGGAGAGGCCCCGGAACTACTACACCAGCATTATTTACAAGAGCACTTAACCCTTTTCCGTTTAACACCTTCGCAACTTCTTTTACTGCTTTGTCGATCGCATCCTCGTCGGTAACATCGAAGTATAAAGGATAGAATGATTTTCCAAATTTAGAAGAGAGTGACTCTCCCTGACTTTTCGAACGGACGCTACCGAATACAAAGGAACCTTGCTCGATCAGCTTTTCGGCTAACGCAAGTCCGACTCCTGAATTCGCACCCGTTATAAGTATGTGTTCCATGGCCAAATTTTTCAAACTTTACATACTTAAGCAAATTATTTATTGCATATTATATTGTTTTTAATATCTTTCGTCACCAATGACTGGCATCGGACACTTATCATCTGCGTTTTTAGTGAAATCTAAATTCAAAGACGTTCCTCTTTGGATCCTTTTGATCTCTACAGAAGTAGTAGAGTTGGTTTGGATCGTATTAAACCTGAATCCTTTCGGCTTCTCTCCTCCTTTAGAGTTTATGAAGATAGAGTTACCCTTCCTTTACATAGGAAATATGAAACTACTGAGCCAACAGTATTCTCACTCTCTTGTAGGTGGGATCCTCATTGGGATCGTATTCTTCTTCCTATTGAAGTCTTTGAAAGTCTCCTCAGCCACACGTTATATTGCAGTTGCTTTAGCAGCGAGCGGACATTGGTTTCTGGATCTACTGGTTCACGACCACGACTTAAAGCTCCTTCCTTTATCTAGCGCGCCAATCATTGGGCCAATCGTATCCTTGGATCCATCTAATCCGGAATTAGGGATCAGCGCCGCTGCTCCTCTCTTAGGATTTGCGATCCAGGCAATCCTTTCGGCCATCGGTGCTTATGTTTTCACAAAGAACTTCGAGTTCCCGGCCGAGCACGGAAAAAGGAATTTTATAATCGGGATCATAGTCTTGAATCTATTCTCTCTGCCGATCTTCGTAAAGGGAATGATGACCCTTGTGATCCGATCCGAAGCTTGGATGGCTGGGATCGTATTCGCGGACATGCTATTTGCCGCAATCGTGATCCTCTATCTTTCCAAAACAGTGATAGCAAAAGAGTCGAGCCGATAATCCGGCTCGATCTTAGATCGCCAAGAGCGTTACGAATGCTTCCTTAAGAATTTCACGATCTCCGGAAAGATATCCGTATCGCTCTTCTTACCCATCAAAGTATCCTGGTGACCATAACCCTTCGCAATAAAGAGTTCATTCTTATTTCCCGGATTTAAACGATTCAATGTGTTGAAAGCGATAATATTAGAATCCTTGAATACCTTGTTCTTATCCCCTGTCATGAACAACATCGGGATCTTGACCTTAGAGGCTCCATCCAGATAAGTATTCGGAAGCGCTTCGTATCTCTTATCCGTAGGCTCGTATTTGATCATGGACTTACGGCCCACCGACTTGCGGATATGCCTATAATAGTTCAAAGAAGTCGCCCCAAACAGATCCCCCACTCTTCTATGAGTGATATCGGGAAGGTTCTCATGCTCATAACAAGCAGGCCAACCGGTCCCCCACATCAGGCTCAACATGTGGCAGGCAGGCTCGTCGCATTCGTGATGGAATAGACTCACGAATTTTGCCAAGATCTTTCCCGAAGCGAAGCCCGGCAGATAATGCCAGCGAGGATTCACATTCGGGAACCTTAATACACCTTCCATAAGAAAAGGGGCGAAGGACAATTTGATCCTGGACCAAGTAGGTACATTCGGGGTTAAAGAAACACTATTTGAAACAACGCTAGTGACTCCTTCTAATTTTCCCGCAAACAAGCTCATGAAGAAGGAGATGGAGCCAACACAATGAACCACGAAATGGATCCTCTTGCCGGGACCGACAGCTTCTCGAACTAATTTCAAAGCTGCTGGAACATCGTACAACGCGATATCGTCCAAATTGTATCTATGCGGGAAGAGATTGTAGCTGAAGCGCATACTTCCCCGCCAATCGAAACTCCAAACGTCTCCGTATCCGTTTTCATGGAGATAAGTTACTAGGTTCTTATGCTCCGGCATAATGAACATATCCGTAGAAGTGGTAAGGCCGTGCATCAAGACGACAACATCCTTGCTTTCCTTCTTCTGAAAACGCATTAGGCTTACGGAGATCTTATCTTCCGTAACGAAAGGATGATGGGAGATCTTGGCTCCTTTCACTCCTTCCAAAGTAAATACGGGAATGTCCCTCTCTCTCCACAGTTCCGGTTCTGCGCCTCGGAACGGGGCACCGTAAATCTCCCAGAGATTTCCTAAGAATAGATCCCCGAATCTCATGACCGCTTCCTTTCTTTCGGAGAAAGTCCTTCCGTTGGAACGGATAGTGGTCATTTGCTTAATAAAATCTTTTTCAAGGATCCTTAATATACCTTTTCCAATGATCGTGGCCTTAGGTTCCGCCTTCTCCTCCACGTATCCTTCATACATGGTAGTGTATAGGGTAGAAGTATCTCTCCAGATATTCAAGAGGCCGTCGTCCACTACTTTCTTAAATCCGCTCAGAGTGATCTTTTTTCCGGATTTATTCTTCAAGAACAAACGATACTTCATATGCTTCTCGTTTGCAGAAGGCTTACCGGAATCCACGAATAGATTGAAGACGCCCTTCTCTACTTCGAACCTTCCGCCTAACGGTTGACATTCTACCCAACCGATAGCCTCGCCTGTTTCATTCGGATCATATACGAAGAACTCGGTATCAGGGATCCGGATCGTGAGATGGAACATGAGATAATTGCCGGCCTTTTTCCCGGCTTCATAGTCTTCTTGATAAGAAGAAGTGCCTGGAAGAGAAATAAAGCCTTTCATCTCTTCGGTGAATTGAATGCTCACCGGATGAGGTTTCGGTCCAAACTTCAATTTTTGCGTTTTACTAGGACGCGCTGAAGATTTCTTTTTAGTCGCAGTTGCCAATGGATCCCCCTACTTTAAACTAGAACTCGGTTTCTTACCGGTAATCCCCTCTGCTACCATCTCGGAAAGAGCGGAGATCGTCATCGACGGATTCGCTCCCACTGCAGTAGGAAGAAGACTACCGTCCGCAACATAAAGACCCTCGTAACCGAACACTTTACCGAAAGTCTTATACTCAGAAGAACAAACTCCCTGAGCAGGAGAAGGACCCAAAACGCAACCGCCTAAAGGATGCACAGTCACATTATTCCGGACCGGCCAAGAATACGTAGGCATCGGGAATCTAGTCGCAGCATTCGTGAATTTTGCGAATTTTTTATTCACATCCATTATGGAATCATAAAGTGTTTGGTTCTCTTTTTGAGGCCATTGGATCTGGAGATTTCCCTTCTTATCCAAAAACATTTTTCCGTCGGAAGTATCGATCCCCATACAGAGAAGCACCGCAGACGTATAAGAAAGATCTCCCTTTAATGCCTCGGTTAATAGAAAGCCGATCCTACCGAAAATCTTTCCGTCCAGAATACTTTTGAAGAATTCCCGAACAATATGAAAGATATATTTCAATCTGAAAATGAGCGGCAGGGCTCCGGACACGAAGTAGGAAGCGAATACAGGATAACTTGCATCTTCTAACAAGAAGGCTTTCTTAGAATCGAAGCCTTGGAATAGATTATAATCCGTATATTGAGTGATGACAGGACCATAATTCGGATCCGCAGGCTTTGTGCCCTTCGCAGTAAAGGAAAGAAAGTCCCCGTTCCCGGAGAATTGAGTGCCGATTTTATCGGAGACCTTAGGCAATGTCTTGTATTTGGTCTTACATCTCAGAAGAAGTTCTGTACTTCCCAAAGTACCTGCAGAGACGATCACTCTCTTAGCATCCGCAAAGGTTGCGTTACTCTCTCCGTTTTGCAAATTCAGGATATGGACTCTATACCCGTATTCTCCGTTTGCGTTCGGATCCTCTTGGCCTTTCGGTCCTAAGGGAACGATCCTAGTAGCGAGATGTTCCGTACGGATCTCTGCCTTGTTTACATTCTTCGCTACGAAAAGATAGTTCAGATCTAACGTGTTTTTAGAATGCGTATTGCAACCCACATCGCATTCAGCACAATATGTGCAGGAAGTCTGGACCGCTCCGAAACGATTCTTTTCCTGAACTCCGATCGGAGTAGGCTTCTTAAAATCGTTCCCGAAAAAGACATTCAGGTCCGCTCTCTTAGAAATGCGAGCCTCCTTGACCGCGAACTGCTCGTACAATTCGGTTCTAACGACCCTTCTTCTTTCCTCACCGTTGTCGGGAATAGGACGAGAGCCCAAGACATCTTTTACGATCTTATAATAAGGTTTTAAATTACGTTTCTTGCAGGTAGCCGGCCAGCGATTGTCGAAAATATGGTCGGGAGGCTCCAAAAAAACATTCGCATAGATCAGAGATCCTCCCCCTAATCCTGCAGACAAGACCACGTCTAACTTAGGATAATTCCGAATATCGAATAGTCCGGTTTGACGTCCGCTTTTCTTAGATAGAGAAGAGCGGGGAATAGAACCTTCTTCAGGAACATTCCAAAAGTTCTTAGACATTCCTTCAGGGGAACGAGGAAAAGATCCCATAGGATATTCCTTACCACGCTCGAGAACCAAAACCTTACCAGGCCATTTTTTAGAAAGCCTGCACGCGTTAATCGAACCGCCGAACCCTGTACCTATAACGATGGCTTCGTATAACTTCAAGAAGATACCCCTATCGACGAAAAATCTACTTATTTGCAGTATTTGCCTAAAAATAGCAATAATTAATTGATTTTATCAACGTTTTTCGAATGATTCACAACCCAAATGGCAGCTAGCAAAATCAAATACGTTGTAATATCAGATGTGCATTTCGGAGCATATAACAGTTTACTCACATACATTGAAGAGTTCCCGGATCCAGTACGGAGAGAGGATAAATTCAAAGTAAATTCGCAAAAAACTTCGCCCGCACTGATAGAACTGTTGGCTTGTTTAAAAAATATCGTCCAAAGCGTTAACGGCGCAAGCAACGCTCCTCAATTCATTCTATTAGGAGATGTGCTGGAATTAGCGTTAGGTGATATCAACGAAGCGTCCATGACCTTCGAACGTTTTTTAGAAGTTGCCTACAAAGAAAAGAAGCCAGTCTTTTCTGACAAAATACTCTATATACCCGGTAACCACGACCACCATCTCTGGGAAACCGCAAGAGAAAGACAATACATCGACTATATTGCCAGCCTTAAACCGAATCAGTATATAGAAGACGCTTGGTATACGACCAAGATGGTGGATCCTGACTTCGTAGAATCTCATTTGTTAACCGGCATCCTTAGAAGAAATGCGAAGCTAAAGAAAGGCAAAGCAGTCATCGCCTATCCGAACTATGAGATCGTAAGTAAGAAAGGGGATCATTCCGTATTCCTTTCTCACGGGAATTATCTAGAAAACATATATGCTCTCATGAGCACAATGCAAAGGATCCTTCTTCCCGAAATAGATGAGGACAAAAAGAAGCCGAAACCAAAGCCGAATTTCTGGCAGAGATTACTGAACTTAAACCCATTCCAATCCTTCACAGTAGTTCCTAATTCAAGATCGATCACGGTTCTTGAGAAAGAGAACTTCGCTTGGATCGATTTCTTTTGGTCCACGTTAGGAAGATCCGGAAAAGTAGGAAAAGGCATCGGACTTCTTTACGATATGCTGCAAGACGAAAAGGCAATGGGCAAATTAACGAGTAACATAACCAGTTATATATTCAGTAAGATCAAAACGAATATGTTTCTAAAATCGATACTATATTGGCCTGTCAGCAATACGCTTAAGAAGATAGTCTTGAAAGTAGGACAGGACGAAAGAGGAATGTCCGACAATATATTAAGCGAAGAGGTCATCACGAACCTGAATACGTATCTTGGCGAAACAATCCCTCACCAATGGGAAGAAGAAAGCAAGAAGACAAAGAGAACCTTTCCCAAGGATTATACCTTTATCTTTGGGCACACTCATAAGCCCTTCGCTTCCCTTTCGCAAGATATAGGACTGAAAATCCAAGATAAACTGATATTCAATACGGGAGGATGGGTCGTGGACACAATAGAGATCATGAAGTCGCACGGCGGATCTGTCCTACTCATAGATGACGATGCAAACGTAGTCTCCTTCCGCGCATATATGGAGAAGGACACGAAACCTACCTTTATCGTTCCTGATGGAAGAAGCAATCGTCTCTACGAAACACTTACGCAAAAAGTGAATCTTACGGATAAGAAATTCCAAACATTGACCAAGACCTTTGAAGAAGAGATCCGACTAAGAAGACAGGTCCTAAGGGTCCGAGTGCAGGAATAGATCTTAAGCGGACTTTTGCCAAGAAACCTCCGGATTCGAAGGATCCGATTTCCGGAGCGCTCTCGCAGCCACTCCTTGTTCGAACTTTTCCGAATAATCCGAAAAATTCGTGCCCATGATCCTATCCCAGAAATTGAAATACAAACTATAGTTCCCATGAAATTTCTGGTGATGCAAATTATGATGAGTAGAAGTATTCAACCATTTTAATAAAGGATGAGTCGTCCATCCTTTAGGAAAGAACTCATACCCGAGATGCCACCAGATATTCATGATCATCGCATAGAATGTATGGAATAGTATTAGATACCCATATATCGGTATAATGCAAACAATCGGAACAATATACACCCCTTCAATAAACGCCTCCAACCAATGAAAATTATAAGCGGCCAAAGGAGAAGGATTCGTAGATCTATGATGCACAGAATGCACGAATGGATAAATTTTCTTATGGTGCATGAACCTATGGAACCAGTAAAACCAAGTCTCATGCCAAATAGTAAGGACGGCAAAACTAAATAACAAATACGGCCAACCGCCATAAAGAGAAATATCCGAGTACGTCTTTACCGGGAGAATATGCAACCTTCTCAAAACGAAGACGGAGATTGCTATCGAGCAGAACATAAGAAGGGTCACCGCAGACTGTTTGATCTCAAAGATCACTCTGTCTTTCTTAGGAAAATTCTCTTGGATCCGAAATCTCTGAAAATAGTTCTTCTTCCAAACCCAGAAGATAAGAAATGCGAGACCCGCGATCGGATAGTATCTCACAAAGTTCATTTTCAATTGATATAAAAGTAGATCGAAAAGGCATTGTTCCCAACTTAGCTCGCAAACGAATCTCATCTAGGCGCTCCTTGCCAGATCTTACCCTTTTTTTCTAAAAACGTCTTTAAAAAAATGGGAGAATATACAACCGAAGCGAAAGAGATTTTTGCCATACGGTCCGTCTTCGAAAATGCCCATGAGACCGGCTTAAAATTCGAACCGATTTCGGACGTCCCTGCGGGCACAACAGGCGCTTATCGGTTATTATATTGATCCTATCCCCTTGACTCGGCAAGACCAACCGATGTGGACCTTCATTCGAATATTAAGAAATAATAAATTAACTAATTGACTTAAGTCTCTATTCTGAGCCCTCCCCCGTGGCCCAACATACTTGACGTTTGGCGAAACTTTTTAATACAGTTAAAGTAGAAGGCAGACCACGGTATGGAACAGGAAATCGAATCCGAAACCCAAGAGTTTATAGAGAAAACGGACTTGGAGGAACTTCTAAGCCAGTACAAGGATGCGATCGATAAAAGTACGATCGTATCGATGACAAATCTACACGGGAAGATCACTTACGCAAACGACGAATTCTGCCGTCTCTCAAAATACAGCAGAGAGGAATTAGTCGGAAAGCCACATAACATAGTGAGACATCCTGATATGCCAAAGGAAGCCTTTCGGCTTATGTGGGATACGATCAAAGCAGGTAAGATCTGGAAAGGGGTCGTGGAGAACCGAGCGAAAGATGGAAGCAAATATATCGTCAATACTACCATCATACCCATCAAGAATCCCGACGGGACCAACAAGGAATACATAGGGATCCGAAGCGATATATCCGAACTCGTCTTCTCGCAGAACAAAGTTCGTTCTCTATTGGATGCAAGTTCCAAATTCGTACCTTCTCAATTCTTAAATGAACTGAAATCGACGGATCTAACTACCGTTCATCCTGGAGAAGCGACCAATCTGAATTTAACGGTATTATTTGCCGACATCCGAGGGTTTACTTCTATCTCGGAAAAGCTCTCTTCTACGGAGATCTTTCGCAATCTCAACCGATATATCTCGCATATGGAACCGATCGTTACGAAACATTCCGGCTTTATCGACAAGTTCATCGGAGACGGGCTCATGGCTCTCTTTCATAAAGGAGAGGATGCAGTACTTGCCGGAAAGGCAATGTTAGAAGAGCTCGAACGGTTTAACGAAAAGTTTACCAAAGAAGGAAACGAAAGGATCCGTATCGGGATAGGCATTCACTCTGGCCCCGTTGTCTTAGGAACCGTAGGAACCGAGACAAGGATGAACACTACTGTTATAGGCGATACAGTAAACGTTGCCGCAAGAATGGAAAAGCTAACCAAGAAGGCAAAAGTGCCTATGCTGTTTACGGAAGAAACTTTCGGCGAACTGTCCTCAAGACATTCCGTAAAAAAAGTAGGTAAGTCCGTTCTTCGAGGAAGAGTAAACGCCACTACTCTCTACACGTTGGACTAGATATATTAGAAATATTGAATAAGAGGATTGATCGATCGAATCTCAATTCGGAGAACGTAGAACATCTAAAATAAAAAAGGGATTCTTTCGAATCCCTTCCATCGCAATTCCGCCTTAAAGTCCAAGGCGGTTGAAAAAAGATGCTGATTACCAGCGATAGTGGCTGAATGCTTTGTTTGCATCTGCCATTTTACGGATATCTTCTTTCTTCTTGATTGCAGCTCCGGTACCTTTCTGAGCTTCGATGAACTCGGCAGCCAACTTATTCGCCATGCCTTTTTCATTTCTATCTCTAGAATAACGGATCAACCATCTAATCCCTAAAGCAAGACGTCTTTCCGGACGAACTTCGATAGGAACTTGGTAAGTAACCCCACCCACACGGCGAGATTTTACTTCCACTTGAGGTTTTACATTTTCCAATGCCTCGGTGAAAGTTACATAAGGATCATTTCCGGTCTTTTTCTGGATCAGTTCCAGTGCATCGTAAAACAATGATTCGGCTACGGATTTCTTTCCATCCAGCATCAAGCAGTTGATGAATTTAGCGATATTTACGTCTCCGTAAACTGAATCCGGTTGGATCTTACGTGGCTCTACTTTTCCTCTTCTTCTAGACATCCCTAATCTCCCTTACGCCTTAGGTTTCTTCGTTCCGTATTTAGAACGACCCTTACGACGTTTATCGATACCTAGAGTATCCAAGGTACCACGGATAATATGATAACGAACCCCTGGTAAGTCTTTTACCCTTCCACCACGGATCAGAACCACGTTGTGCTCTTGTAGGTTATGTCCCTCACCCGGAATATAAGCGGTTACTTCGATACCGGTGGTTAAGCGAACCCTTGCTACTTTTCTAAGAGCCGAGTTCGGTTTTTTCGGGGTGAACGTGGTCACCTTTGTGCACACTCCTCTTCTTTGAGGACTGCTTTTAAGTGCAGGAGATTTGGATTTGTTTACCTGTTTCTTCCTGCCGTGGCGTATAAGTTGGCTAATTGTTGGCATGAGTTTCTTCTTTCTATAGCAGGCTGGTGACCTATTTTACCAGTTCTTCCCAACCTGCTCTGTTGTAAAGCTTTCCTTTAATTCTCGTTGTCTTCCGGTATGGCCATTGGAATTTCTTCTTCTTCCACTTCCAGAGGACGATCTAGATCCCCGTAGGTCTCTTTGAATACCGCTACATCGCGGTATTTTCTCATTCCGGTTCCCGCAGGGATCATGTGACCGATGATCACATTCTCCTTAAGTCCCATTAAGTTATCCGTTTTTCCTTTGATCGCGGCGTCAGTCAGAACCTTCGTAGTTTCCTGGAAGGAAGCTGCGGAGAAGAAAGACTCCGTATTCAAAGAGGCTTTTGTTAAACCTAAAAGAATAGGAACACATTGTGCAGGAGATCCACCTTCTGCTACCACTCTCTTGTTCTCTTCCAAGAAAGCGAAGCGGTCTACCTGCTGCTGGTTCACGAAGGAAGTGTCTCCGGAATCGGTGATCAAGACCTTACGCATCATTTGGCGAACAACGACCTCGATATGCTTATCGTTGATATGCACCCCTTGGAGTCTGTAAACCTCTTGGACCTCTTGCACTAGATATACTTGGAGCGCGGTTACACCTTTTACTCTCAAGATATCGTGAGGATCCAGATTTCCGTCGTCCATCTGATCTCCGCGTTTTACGAAGTCTCCGTGACGAACGCGCAACTGCTTACCGATAGGGATGGTAACCTTTACCTTATCCAGCTCTTCGTTATCCGGAACAATGTACAGAACTCGTTTTTCTTTTACGATCTCGCCGTTGTCTTCGATCCTTCCGTCAGTCTCAGCCAGAGTGGTTGCATCTTTCGGGCGACGTGCCTCGAAGAGTTCATCCACACGAGGAAGACCTCCGGTAATGTCTCGGGTTTTCTCGGCTACAGTCGGGATCTTGAACAGAATGTCCCCGGCCTTCACCTTATCTCCGTTTTGAACGGAAATGATCGCATCCACCGGAACCAAATATTCTTCTTTGCTTCCGCCGGAAGATACTACGATCCTTGGGATCAATTTTTCCCTACGCTGTTCGATCACTTTATAATTAACGTTAGACGTTTTTACGTCCTCATCGCGTCGTACGTTCTTACCGACTTCCAAATCCACCCAAGCGGCAGTTCCTTCTACTTCGGAGACTCCGATCTCGTTGAACGGGTCAAATTCTCCCAAAGCTTGGTTCGCCTCGGTAATCTGCGCTACTTTCACGTTTAGAGAGGTTGCAGTTTTCACAGGAACAACTGCTTCTTCTCCTAAGATCCTAAAGATCCCGTCTGCGATCTTAATGGTTCCTGGAGCTTCGGAAGTTACGTTCTCTCCGGAAGCAAGAGTTGCAACCAACTCCCCTTTATCCACTTTCTGACCGTTTTCAACACGAAGGTTGGTCAGTTCGGAAGAGTTGAACTGTTGGATCAATCTTTGGACAACGATGGATCCGCGACGAGTGAAGATCAAACCTCTATCAGAAGTTTGTAAAGTACGACCGTTGATCGCATTTACGACCGCTCGGTATCCTACCTTGTGCTCTTTCTCTTGTACTTTTGCGGAAGCGGCACCACCGATGTGGAATGTTCTCATCGTCAACTGGGTTCCAGGCTGACCGATGGACTGAGCCGCGATAGTTCCCACAGCTTCTCCGATCTCCGCAGGAGTCAGACGAGCCATGTCCATACCGTAGCACTTAATACAAATTCCCCAACGGGATTCGCAGGTAAGAGGAGAACGAACTTTGATCCTTTCGTAACCAAGGTTCTCCAGTTTCTGTCCTACTTCTCTAGTCACGAGGGTTCCTTTCGGATACACCACACTTTCGGAAACAGGGTCGATAATGTCTTCTGCCGTATAACGTCCGAATACGCGATCACTGAGAGAAACGATTACGTTCTCTCCTTCTTTCACGGTTCCGAGAGTGATATGCTCTTCAGTTCCGCAATCGTCTTCGGAAACGATCACGTCTTGGGAAATATCCACCAAACGACGGGTCAGGTAACCTGCATCCGCAGTTTTTAACGCGGTATCCGCAAGACCCTTACGAGCACCGTGAGTGGAGATGAAGAATTCAAGAACGCTCAATCCCTCGCGGAAGTTAGAGCGGATCGCAAGCTCGATGATCTCACCGGAAGGTTTCGCCATCAAACCGCGCATCCCTGCCAGCTGACGGATCTGTTGTTTAGATCCGCGCGCACCGGAAGCAGCCATGATGAAGACAGGGTTATATCCACCCTTGTCTTTTTCCAATTCCTTGAACATGGAATCAGTGATGAGGTCGTTGGTCTTAGTCCAGATCTCGATCACTTTTTTCTTACGTTCTTCGTTCGTGATAATACCTTTACGATATTCTCCGTCGGCTCTTTCTACTTCTTTGTTAGCGTCGCCAACAAGAGTAACTTTACCCGGAGACACTCTGATATCTTCGATAGAGATAGTCGGGCTGAAGATAGTAGCGTAGCGATATCCTAATTTCTTGATATCGTCCAGCATCAGAACGGTTTGAGCCGGCCCGTATTTCTCGTACACTTCCGCAATGATCCTGTTGGTCTCTTTATCAGAGAGAGCACGGTTCACATAAGGATATCCTTCCGGAAGAACGGTGTTGAAGATCAAACGACCCGCAGTTGTCTCCAGGATCTTTCCTTGGTGAAGAACGGAAATCTTAGTTCTATACTCGATCACTCCTCTGTCGATCGCGTAAGTAACCTCGTCCAGGTTCGCGAAAGACTTAAGAGGCACTCCCGCCTCGGAAGGAAGCTCGGAAGTTAGATAATAAATCCCGAGTACGATATCCTGAGTAGGTCCGCAGATCGGGTGACCGTTTGCAGGGTTCAGGATATTGTGAGGAGAAAGCATGAGCATCCATACTTCCAACTGAGCCTTTGGAGTCAGTGGAACGTGGATCGCCATCTGGTCCCCGTCAAAGTCCGCGTTGAACGCGTGACAAACGAGAGGGTGAAGCTTGATCGCTTTACCTTCGACCAGAACTGGCAAGAAGGCTTGGATCCCTAAACGGTGAAGGGTAGGAGCACGGTTCAACATGACCGGATGTTCTTTCACTACCGTTTCGAGAACGTCGAAGACTTCTTTTTCTTCTGCTTCTACCTTCTTCTTAGCTGACTTGATGTTCGGAGCCAGGTCCAGATCCACCAAACGCTTCATTATAAAAGGCTTAAATAGTTCGAGAGCCATCTTTTTAGGAAGACCCATCTCATGGTATTTCAGCTCGGGACCGACGACGATCACGGAACGACCGGAGTAGTCCACACGCTTACCGAGTAGGTTTTGGCGGAAACGTCCTTGTTTTCCTTTCAGCATGTCTGAAATGGATTTTAGAGGTCTGTTTCCTTTTCCTTTAACAGTACGTTTGCGACGGCTGTTGTCGAATAACGCGTCTACCGCTTCTTGGAGCATACGTTTTTCGTTACGAACGATGATCTCAGGAGCTTTTAACGCGAGAAGGCGTTTCAGACGGTTATTACGGTTGATGACTCGGCGATAAAGGTCGTTCAAGTCGGAAGTAGCAAAACGTCCACCTTCTAACTGCACCATTGGGCGAAGTTCAGGAGGGATGACAGGAACCACATCCAATACCATCCACTCTGGACGGTTTCCTGAATCGCGGAAAGCCTCGAGAACTTCGAGACGTTTCAGGATCCTTTTATCGGAGATCTTTTCTTTCTCTTGGATTTTCTGACGAATGATACGAGCTTCTGCGTCAACGTCGATACGAGAGAGAAGTTCTTTGATTGCATCTGCGCCGATACCTGCTACGAATTTGTCGCCGTATTCGTCTAGGTAGGCGTGATATTCTTCTTCGTCGATGAGCTCACCGCGGTTTCTTCCGGTATCAGCCGGATCGATGATCACGTATTTCTCGAAGTAGAGAACGCTCTTGAGCTGATTGATCGTCATGTCCAGAAGAAGTCCCATTCTGGAAGGAACGGAACGATAGTACCAGATATGAGAAACAGGAGCAGCGAGTTCGATATGACCCATGCGCTCACGACGAACTTTAGAGTGAGTTACCTCGACGCCGCATTTGTCGCAAACCACACCTTTATAACGGATAGACTTGAACTTACCGCAGTAGCATTCCCAGTCCTTTGTGGTCCCGAAAATTTTCTCGCAGAAGAGACCGTCTCTTTCCGGTTTTAGAGTACGGTAGTTGATCGTTTCCGGCTTTTTAACCTCTCCGTAAGACCATTCTTTGATCCTTTCTGGAGATGCCAGTCTGATTGTGATTGATTCGAAGTCGTTATTGGATCTCATGCTACCTTTCCCTTAGGCGTTTTCGATTGTCTCGAATTTGATCTTCTTCTTGCTCTTGGAATATTCGTCCTCGTAGTCGGAGATATCAACGCTGTTACCTTCCGAATCGGTGATGACGATATCCAATGCAAGTCCCCTGAGTTCCTGCACCAATACGTTAAAGGACTCCGGAATTCCAGGTTTAATGGAATGGATCCCTTTGACGATGGCTTCATAAATCCTAGCTCTTCCCAACATATCGTCCGACTTGATGGTAAGAAGTTCCTGAAGAGTATGAGAAGCGCCGTAAGCTTCGAGAGCCCAGACCTCCATCTCTCCCAAACGCTGACCACCGAATTGAGCCTTTCCTCCCAGAGGTTGTTGAGTAACCAAGGAGTAAGGTCCGGTAGAACGAGCGTGGATCTTGTCGTCCACCAAGTGAGCGAGTTTCAACATGTAGATGTAACCGCAGAATACCTCGTTCATGAAAGGTAATCCGGTACGTCCGTCGTATAATTTGAATTTAGAGCTGAGTGGAAGATTTGCTTCCTTGCAATACTTCTCAACGTCTGCTTCGGTTGCTCCGTCGAAGACCGGGGTCTCGAAATTGATACCGAGTTTGCTTGCAGCAAGTCCCAGCTGAGTTTCGAAGATCTGTCCCAGGTTCATACGAGAAGGAACACCTAATGGGTTCAACACGATATCCATCGGAGTACCGTCTTCCATATAAGGCATGTCCTCTTCGGCCATGATGCGAGCGACGACACCTTTGTTACCGTGACGTCCTGCCATTTTATCTCCGACGAGAAGCTTACGCTTACGAGCTACGAAGACTTTTACCATTTCTTCAACGCCCGCAGGAAGTTCGTCGCCTCTTTCACGAGAGAAACGTTTGATATCGATTACGGTTCCTTCGAATCCGTTCGGCATGCGAAGAGAAGAATCTCTTACTTCTTTCGCCTTCTCTCCGAAGATGGAATGAAGAAGTTTGTATTCAGGAGTGAGGTCCGTTTCTCCTTTTGGAGTCACCATTCCCACCAGGATATCTCCCGGTTTCACTTCCGCTCCGACTCGGATCACACCGGTCTCATCTAGATCGCGGAATGCCTTGTCGGAAAGATTCGGGATATCTCGAGTGATCTGCTCTTGTCCCAATTTGGTCTCACGAGCTTGGATCTCGAACTCTTCGATATGGATAGAAGAGAAGATATCGTCTTTAACTACTTTTTCGGAGATCAGGATCGCATCCTCGAAGTTGTAACCTTCCCAAGGCATGAAAGCCACAAGAACGTTACGTCCGAGTGCGAGAGTTCCGTTGTCCACTGCTGGACCGTCCGCAAGAACAGTTCCCTTCTGGAGGATGTTCCCGTTCTCGTCCATTCTCTCACCCAGAACGATCTGTCCTGCAAGAGTGGATCCTCTGCGAACTTCTTCTCCGTTATTTACGATCGGTTGGTATTGCTTGATCCCGGAAACAAGAGAGTATTCTCTTACGCTTCCGTTATCCGCGGTCACTTCGATCTTCTCTTTGCTGACCTTGGATACTCTTCCGTCGATCTCTGAATGAACTACTCCTACAACAGGAGTTTGATTGAAACAAGTGCCTTGGTTGGTCTTCTTGAATTTGGTGAGATCGTAAGTGTCGGATTCTTTTCCTCCCTTACGCTCAATGATCACCTTCTCCGCATCTACATATTTCACAACACCGTCATGTCTGGAGATAATACAAATACGAGAGTCATATGCGGCACGGGTTTCCATACCAGTTCCCACATAAGGAGCCTCTTGGCGAAGAAGAGGAACTGCCTGACGTTGCATGTTGGAACCCATGAGTGCGCGGTTCGCGTCATCATGTTCCAGGAACGGAATCAGAGCCGTAGAGACCGAAACCACCTGCATAGGAGTCAAGTCCATGTACTGGATCTCATTCGGGCTGCGGAACGGATAATCGGATCTGTGACGAGTAGAGATCAGTTTGCTCTTGAACTCGCCTTTCTCATCCACAGGAGAAGAAGAGACTGCGATAGAATGATATTCTTCCTTATCCGCAGTCAGATACTCGATATGATTTCCGACCTTGCTGTTCTTAACGGTGCGATATGGAGTTTCTAAGAACCCGTAATCGTTCACTCTTGCATAAGAAGACATGGAAAGAATGAGTCCGATGTTTGGACCTTCCGGAGTCTCGATCGGGCACATACGGCCGTAGTGGCTATAGTGAACGTCACGCACTTCGAATCCCGCTCTGTCTCTGGAAAGACCTCCAGGTCCAAGCGCGTTCAAACGACGTTTGTGTGTGAGCTCTGCCAGAGGGTTTGTCTGGTCCATGAACTGGGACAATTGGCTGGAACCGAAGAACTCGTTGATAACTGCAGTGATCGGCTTGATAGAGATCAGAAGCTGAGGAGTTTGAGTTCCCACTTCTTGGACAGTCATTCTTTCCTTGATCACTCTTTCTACTCGAGTGAAACCAACTTTCAATTGGTTCGCGATGAGCTCGCCTACGGAACGGATACGACGGTTTCCTAAGTGGTCGATATCGTCCGGATAATAGTTCTCCGTTTCGGAGATCAGGTTCAGAAGATAGCGAACAGTCTCGATGATATCTGCAGGTCTTAGAACTCTTTCGTGAGCGCTTGAGAATTCTTTCGGGTTATTGAACTCGAATTTGCTATTGATCTTATAACGGCCCACATCTCCCAGATCAAAGGTCTTAGGAGAGAAGAAGAGACGGTTCAGTTCCGCTTCCGCATTCTCTATGGTAGAAGGTTCTCCCTGTCTCATAATGCTATGGAATTTCAGGATAGCGTCTTCGTAATCGTTAACGCCGTCTTTCTCCAAGCAGTTGACCAGAACAGGATTATCCTTGTCGCGAGGATATTCTACCAGTTCGACTTCCTTCACCTTCATCTCTTTTAGGATGGAGATATTGTCTTCGTTGATCTTGGAACCGGCATCGAGCATAACCTCTCCGGTTTCCATATTGATCACGTCGGCGATCACTCTGCGTCCGATCAGACGCTTCAATTCTTTGGAGGAAGCTCCGCCGATCTTCGCCTTAGAGGATTTATAGAAGAGTCTCAGGATCTCTTCGTTGGTCCCGTGTCCCAGAGACTTAACAAGAAGAGTAGCAGGGAATTTTTTCTTCCGGTCGATCTTTGCAACCAGGATCCCCTTATTGTCCATCTCGAATTCCAACCAGGATCCGCGATACGGGATCACTCTGGCAGAGTAAGTATCTCTTTCTTCGTCATAGGAGAAGAAGATACCAGGAGAACGGTGAAGCTGAGACACGACCACGCGCTCTGCTCCGTTGATGATAAAAGTACCTTGCTCGGTCATCACAGGAAGATCGCCCATATAGACGACCTGCTCGCGAATCTCACCGGTTTCTTTGATAATGAGTCGGATAACTGCTTTTAAAGGAAGTGCAAAGGTCGCATCCGTATCCTTGCATTCTTGAGGGTTCTTCTTAGCTTCGCCCAGGACATAGTGGCTGTATTCCATGACCATGTCGTTGTTTGGACTTTCGATCGGGAATGTTTCCCGGAAGACCGCTTCTAAACCTTGGTTCTTTCTCTTGGTGGGGTCCTTAACTTCCGATTGAAGAAACCAGTCGAAGGACTTCTTCTGAATCTGAATCAAGTTAGGAAGGTAATCCAGATTGGTGATCTTACCGAAGTTTACCCGTTTTCTCTCTACTTGACCGTACATTCGTGTTGCCCCCTAGGGTTGTGGAAAATAATTACGCGAGCGGAGAAAATACAATTAGGCAAGGAAGTCCGCTGGCCTCCCTGCCTGAGTGAAAGGATTGTAATCAGATATCGAGGAGACAAAGCCTCGGTTCCCTGATTAGACTGCCTTAAGTTCGATTTGAGCGCCGACAGCTTCTAATTTCTTTTTAAGATCGTCAGCTTCTGCTTTCGCAACGCCTTCTTTAACGGATTTTCCGCCAGCTTCGACTAAGTCTTTAGCTTCTTTCAAGCCAAGACCAGTGATCTCGCGAACAACCTTAATAACTTCGATTTTTTTGTCTCCGAAGCCTTTCAAGATTACGTTGAAGGATGCAGGCTCATCTGCTGCTGCCGCTCCGCCAGCTGCTGGTGCCGCAGCTGCAACTGCTACTGGAGCCGCTGCGGAAATTCCGAACTTCTCCTCCATTTTTTTAACTAGGTCAGCTGCTTCCACGAGGGTAAGTTTGCCGAGTTGCTCTAATAACGCTTCAGTGGTAGACATTTTGTGCTCCTTAGATTCCGTTTGGTCCTTTAAACTACTTACTAAAATTTGTTCTTACTGGTTGTTCTTTTCTGCGACAGCTTGGATAGCTCTTGCAAGTCCTGCGATAATTTGGTTCATACCAGAAGCGATGCTTCTTGCCGGACCGTTGATACCGCCTGCGATCTGTGCCAAGAGTTGCTCTCTTGACGGAAGACCTGCGATTGCTTCCACTCCTTCCGCGTTCAGAACGGATCCGTCTAAATATCCCGCTTTCAGAATAAGGTTCTTATTCGTCTTAGCGTATTCTTTTAGGATCTTCGCCGCGTTGGGAAGGTTCGCGTCTGAGAAAATTGCCGCTAGCGTTCCCTGATATTCGGGACCGAAAGCGATGTTCTTATCCTTATGCTTCTCGGATTCTTTCAGCGCGAGAAGAAAGAGATTATTCTTGATCACTTTCATCTCGGATCCTTCCTTGCGAAGCTTCGCACGAAGGTCGGTGATCTCAGCCACCGTGAGTCCGCTGTAGCTGGCTAGGATGAAGTCGCTACGTTTTTCTAATCTGCCTTTTAATTCGGCTACTGCTTCAAATTTTTCCTGGCTGGGCATTGTTCCTACTCCCGTCTACTACATCCTCAGATGGATGTGTTGACCAGTTCCTTAACGTCCACTTTCACGCCCGCTCCCATAGTAGGAGACACGGAGAAAGTTTTCAGATAATCACCCTTAGCATCCGAAGGTTTATCCCGGAGAAGAGTTTGAACTACTGTGCGAATGTTTTCCACGAGTTTGGTATGATCGAAACTGACCTTGCCCACTCCAAGATGCACCACACCGCCTTTGTCTGGGCGATATTCGATACGTCCGGATTTTAACTCTGCAACCGCTTTCGCTACGTCGTTAGTCACGGTTCCGGCCTTAGGCTTAGGCATTAAACCCTTGCGTCCTAAGATCGGTCCGAGCTTTCCTACTTCCTTCATCATATCGGGAGTAGCGACGCAAGCGTCGAAATCGGTCCAACCGCCGGCAACTTTCTCGATCAAGTCCATATCGCCCACGAATTCCGCACCTGCGTTTTTCGCGTCGTTCTGTTTGTCTCCTTTGCAGAAAACAAGGACCCGAACCAGTTTACCGGTTCCGTGAGGAAGGGAAATGGTCCCTCTCACGTTCTGTAGAGATTTATAATTTACTTTGGTAGAGATCTCTATCGTTCCATCAAACTTAGTGTAAGAAGTAGCCTGTGCAAGTTCCACAGCCTTCTCGATAGGATACACTTTTGTTGCGTCGACTTTCTCTTTCGCTGCGCGATATTTCTTTCCGCGTTTCATAATTAACCCTCTACCGTAACGCCCATGGAGCGACAAGTTCCCGCGATGATTTGAACGGCTGCGTCCAGATCGTTTGCGTTTAAGTCTTCCATTTTGGTTTTAGCAATTTCTTCTAATTGCTTGCGAGTGATCTTCCCAACCTTAACAGTATGAGGAGTTGCGGAACCAGTCTCTAATCCGATCGCTTTCTTAACAAGTAGAGCTGCCGGAGGGGACTTGGTAATGAATGTAAAACTCCTGTCGGAGAATACTGTGATCACAACGGGGAGCTTATAACCCATTTGGTTTTTAGATCTCTCGTTGAACTGTTTGCAGAACTCCATGATGTTCAATCCTGCCTGACCGAGAGCCGGTCCGACTGGAGGAGCAGGGTTGGCCTTTCCGGCTTCAACCTGGAGCTTGATCTGCTTTACTACTTTTTTTGCTGCCATTGGCGAAACACCTTATTTGTTTCTCCCGGTTTCCCACCGGTCAGGGTTCGGTTTTAACCTGTAGATAATCTAGTTCCACAGGAGTGGAGCGACCGAAGATCTCCACTTTCACTCTGAGTCTTCCTTTATCAGGGAAGATCTCATCTACGACTCCGGTAAAATTAGCGAAAGGCCCGTCGATAATCTTCAGGCTATCTCCCACTTTAAACAATAAGCGAGGAGTCACCGGCTCCTCGGATTGGAACTCTCCGGTTTCCGCGAAAAGGTTTTTCACCTCGTCAACAGAAAGAGGTTCCGGTCCTCCGTCTTTGCTCCCCACAAAAGTGGAAACAGAAGGAAGACTCTGGATCATGAAGCGAAGGTCTTCGTCCATATCCATCTCAACAAGAACGTAACCCGGCATGAGTTTCTTCTTAGTGACCTTCTTCTTGCCGTTCTTCATCTCGGCGACTTCCATGGTAGGAATACGCACTTGAGAAATCTTCTCCTCCAGCTTACGCTGTTGGACTAGCTTCTCCAGATTTTTTTGGACCTTATTCTCATGACCGGAATAAGTCTGTAACGCATACCATTTCAAATCGCCCATTGTTACCACACCAGTCCTCTGCCCTTACAGATTCCAGAATCCGGTCAGGAGTTTTACAAACGCAGTATCCGAAAGAAAAAGAAATGCGGAGAAAAATAATACGGTGCCCAACACTACGAAGGTGGATTGCATCACTTCTTGTCTGTTCGGCCACTGAACTTTCTTCAGTTCCTCTCTACATTCTTGTATAAAAGCGCCTAACTTCACTTAATAAATCCTTCTTACATTCTAGTCCCGGAGCAGAACTCCAGGTCTGGAGAGAATCGAACTCCCACCAAGGACTTTGGAGATCCTTGTTCTACCATTAAACTACAGACCTATTAGAACTAAGCCCTCTACCAGGCTTGAACTGGTGACCCCTTCCTTACCATGGAAGTGCTCTACCACTGAGCTAAGAGGGCATGTCTTGCTACCCGGCTCCCGGGAGAGGAGCTAGAAATACACAGTATTTTTACCCAGGGTCCCCGGTCAAGGTTTTAGCCAAGATGCCGAGGAAGATGGCATTATTTATGCAAGGAGCAGGTTGGAAAGGGGGATTTTTATTAGGGCGAAAAGATTTCCATTCATCAAATGCGACATAAGTTAAGGACAGGATCCTCAAAATTCTGTCTCTTCTTCCAATTTATAGAATAGAGAAGAAGCAGGAAGCCATTTCCATTCTCCGGAACCACTTTTCCTCCCCTGGAGCTTGACATTACATCTATATTAACCATATAATACCATATATGATAGCTGTCAAAACCACTCTTTATATTCCGGACGAGCTGATCCATACTGCTCAAATGTATACAGGCATCCAAGAAAAGACCCGCTTGGTGCAAGAAGGCTTACGGGCACTGATCCGGGAAAAATCCGCAGAGAGACTGGCCCTTTTAGGAGGAAGCGATCCGAAAGCGGAAGGACCGACCCGCAGAAAAGGCGTTAAATGAGCGGAGTGCTGGTAGACACTTCCGTTTGGATCAATCATTTTCGTAAATCGGACCCGAAGCTAGTTGAACTGCTCCATTCAGGCATGGTCCGCCGTCATCCCATGATAGAAGGAGAACTGAGCCTGGGAAATTTTAAGAATAAGGGCGCTTTCTTGACCGAGTATTCCCAATTGCTGGAAGTTCCTACAGCGAATCATCAGGAAGCCATGATCTTCTCCGAAAGAAATTCTTTGGCGGGACATGGGATCGGCTGGATAGACGCTCATCTCTTAGCAAGCTGCGCCTTAGGAAGCGCTAGATTATACTCCGCCGATATTTCTCTCAGCAAGGCTGCGGAAAAGATCGGGATCGGAGAGATCTAATCTGACATGGTGAATTTTTCTTTTACTTCTCTATTTCTGACATTCTCTTTAGGACTAGCATTTCTATTCAGCCTAGGGGAGATCTTTTCTAATCCCAGAGGAGAAAAACAAAACCTACTCGCTTTCATTTTCTTTTTAGTAGGGATCTTTCTAACTCACGCGTTTTTACTTACATGTAAAATGATCGTCTTCTTTCCGGGTCTGTATTTGACTCATCTTCCTGTTTCCGCATTGATGGGACCTTTTCTAGAACGTTATCTTCTTCTTGCCATGGGAAATCCTCCCCAATCTAAAAAGATACTGTATCTGAAAACGCTTCCTGCGCTTGGGATCCTACTCTGGATGCTTCCGTTTTATCTTTCAAACGGTCCTGAAAAGATCTCGCTCTTACAAAATATGCAAATTACAGGTCTGCCTTTATTCTTAAAGATCCCTGTGCTCAGCGCTATGGGAGTAATGTTTGCGTTCTTAGGCTCTATATTATCCAAACTCTTTATGGAAGTTAGATATTCAGTAGTTTATAAGGATCCCAGAATGCTAACGATCCTTGGAGTCGCTTCTTTTACTCTTTTTATCCTTCTTTACGGATTCGTTTCCGTACTAAGCGGCTCCGCGAGAGGATTAGAAGGGGTCGGCTCCTTGATCGGGATCTTCTTATGTGCTCTCTATATATTAAGACAAGGCTACCCTGAATTCTTTCTGGAAGTCAGAAAGGTTGTGGAGGAAGAAAAGAAATACAAAGCCTCTCAACTCACTAGCCTAAATTTAGAAGAGATCCGAGAAAATCTAGAGAATCTTTTCGATCGGGAGAAGATCTATCTCCAGGAGGATCTGACTCTTTCGTATCTGGCCCAAAAACTCAAGATCAGCACTCACCAACTTTCGGAATACCTGAACAACGAACTGAAAAAGAATTTCTTCCAGTTGCTGAACGAATATAGGGTACAAGAAGCAAAACAAAGGATAGAATCCGACCCGCAGGGAGTACTCTTATCCATTGCGTATTCCTCAGGATTTCGCTCCAAATCCACTTTCAATGACGTTTTCCGAAAGGAAACAGGATTCACCCCTTCCGAATATCGCAGTAAAATCCGCAAAAAAAAGAGCAAATAAGTCCGATTGGATCGGTCCGGACCTTTATTTCCTTCCGATCCGATCGGAGAGGACGACTCTTTTCCAGAACTCCGCTACAATTCACTCAATCGTTCGGAGGAATAATGGGTATCAACGCTTGCGATTTCGGTTGGGAATGTGTCCGCAACTTCGGTCTTTTTCAGCTCTCTATGAATTTTATTAGGTACTATCCTCTCGCAGGACTTGCTTTCTTTGTCTTTTGGGTTTGGAAGAAAGGATACTTCGATAAATTCAGGATCCAGAAAAGTTTTCCTAAATGGGAGAAGGTTGTTTACGAGATCAAACAATCCGCGGTTACCATGGTAGTGTTCAGTTTGGTTGCGGTGATTTCCTTCAGTCTTCAAAAACTAGGGTATCTTCCAAGGGCACTCTACTTCCATATCTCCGAAAGAGGTTGGGCATATGCGATCTTCAGTTATATCCTGATCACCATCTGGCATGAGACTTGGTTTTATTGGGCTCATAGGCTCATGCACCACAAAAAGGTCTATACCTTCGTACATGCGATCCATCATAGATCCGTAAACCCTTCTCCTTTGGCGGCCTACAATTTCCATTGGGCGGAAGCATTCTTAGAAGCAATCTATATAGTTCCGTTCATCAGTTTGGTGCCGATCCACTTCGGGGTCTTCTTATTCCATACATTCTATGCGATGATCATGAATATCTGGTGGCATCTAGGATACGAATTCTTTCCGAAAGGCTGGGCAAGTCATCCGATCACTAAATGGATCAATACTTCTACTCATCACAACCAACATCATCAGAAATTCCATGGGAACTACAGCCTATACTTTAACTTCTGGGATAGGATCATGGGAACGAATTTCCCGAACTACGAAACATATTTCGACGAGGTAGCGGAGAGAAGAGAAGAAACATTCCAACCAAAGGCTTCCGAAATCGGCTTTGCAAAATAGCTCTTTATTTCTGGGGAAGGGATCGTAGATCCGATCTCTTCCTTTTTTTATTCCGAGCTCCCTCGAGAATTCCCTCCTCTATACGGTCGAACTCCCGTCCCTGACGGATAACAGGTATTCAAACAAGTATCATGAAGGGTCTGGCAGTAATAGTAAACGCCCAAAGGATTTTTGGAATCTTTCGTCAATAGGAGACAAACGGAGAAATTATGATCGCAACTCTTAAAGCAGGAAGAATCACTCGCGCAGGATACAAATGCAAGAAGAAGAGCGATAATAAGTAACGGTTTCATGATCTATACTTAAATTTGAAAATACGAAATGAGAGAATGAAATATAAGAATAGAATGCCCGATTATGCGGATCTTAGATGCTCAAAAGCCACCTTTCTCTCAATCAGAAGAAGAATCCTGCATTCGGATCAGTATTCTACCGTCTTCTTCCATTTTTACTTCTGATAAGGAAAGATTCTTGCGATATTGAGCAAAAGAAAATTCGAAAGGAGTAGCTTCATTCTTATCTTGGAGTAAGATCCTGCCTTGGTGCACTTGGATCCCGCCGAATAATAATTTTCCTCCGACTACATAGATATAATTTTTCGCTCCCGTCTTAGGAGGAGAAAGCTCTTGCTCCGAAATAAAATCGATCTGCAATGTTTCTTCATTCAGTTTAATTTCAGAAATTCTCCCTTCCACACCCGGATCCGGAAAAACGGAAAAAGGTTCGAAGAAGATCCGATTTCCTGAGATCACAAGTCCCTTCCCTTTCGGGAAACGGATCAGATCCTCGATGGAAACTCCCACAGTATTCAAAAGTTCTTTCGTATACGGATTCAATAATGCCTGCAAAGACTCGTTCTCGAGAAGTATCCTCCCCGATTCTTGGTCGATCTTCATATTCGCTATCTCTTCGAAAGCGACCCAGACAACGAGTTTCACCTCTCCATTGATCTTCAATTTCCAAGCTCCATTGTGCAAGATCGGAGCAATACGGATCTTACGAAGAGGAGATTCCGCAAAGGCAAGTAGCCTACCATTGATCAGTCTTTCCAAACTGGAATAAGGGATGCGGATCTCTCCGGAAAGGATTTTCAAACTAAAGGATTCGGGACGATCGAATGCCAACATATTTCCGGATCTGGAAATTGCCTCTAATGAGAGCGTTTTCGCATCCACATAAATTCCCTTTTGCCAATGAAAGCGTACATTCTTTAGCAAAAGATGAGGTCTTAAATAAAGAGCAGGAGATTCCGAGATCTCGGAATTAGAAAAAGGATCGCTGAGAGTGGACTCTATCTTTTCTAAGCTCATACGGCCCAGAAAGAAAAATAAGATCCCTATGAATACTAGACTCGTCCCATACACCAAGGACGATACATATTTGATCTTGGTCCGTTCCATTTCGCATAACCGCTAAGCGGATGCCTTCTTTTAAATTCTGCTTTGGCTCTTGGCTACTTCTTTTCTTTTGAAAACGGATTAGTTTGGCTTCTAATGAATCGTAGAAGCTTGACAAAGATCAGGATCTGATCTTCTTCTTAGTTGTGCTTGCCGCTTTGAGAGATTTTTTCTTAGATTTGGATTCCGACTTCTCTTCGAATCGGAAGAAGAAATCGTACGGCTTTTTGTACAATCTCGCAAGTCTCCAGAACTCTATTACATCTATTCTTCTATCGCCCGCTTCTATTTTGGAAACGAAGGACTGAGGGGCATCTAATTCTTGGGCAACTTCGATCTGGGTCAGCCCAGCCTCTTCCCTCGCTTTCTTTAATAAGCGCTGAAAGATCTTATATTCTTCTGTATAGATCGTCTTAGCCAAGCATAGGAATTCTACTTCCTATTTTAGAATATCCCAAATTGGCATATTTAGATTCGTTCGTTCCTCAAAGTCAGGGAGAAATTTCGTCCCAAGAGCTACTACTCGAACGGAAATCCTGCAAATTCAACTTGCCGAACCTTTTCGAAAACTTCTCCTTAGATCATGTCTTCCGAATTTCATATAGGAGTCCTAGTTTTTCCGGATCTCACCCCCTTGGACATGGTCGGGCCTTACGAGGTATTCTCCAGGATGAAGGGCGCAAAAGTCTCCTTGGTTGCCGAGTCCAAGGACCCGATCCGGTCCGAAAGAGGGCTCTTCTTCTTGCCGGATCTCAGCCTGGAAGAAGCTCCTGACTTCGATCTATTATTGGTGCCGGGAGGATTAGGGGTCAATCGTCTCATGGAGAACCAAAGGGTCCTTTCTTGGTTGAAAACGAAAGCGGAGAAGGCTCAATATCTCACTTCTGTCTGCACAGGCTCCCTAGTACTTGCTTCTGCAGGATTATTGAAAGGGTACCAAGCTACCTGCCATTGGCTTTCTTTAGATGTATTGTCCCTTTTTCCGGGAGTAGAAGTGAAGGAAGACAGAGTCGTCTTAGATAGAGATCGCGCCTCAGGCGGGGGAGTCACAGCAGGGATCGATTTTGCTCTATCCTTAGTCGCAGAACTCCAAGGCGAAAAGGCAGCCGAAGAGATCCAGTTGGTCTTGGAATACAATCCCGCTCCCCCATTTTCCTCAGGACATCCGAGTACTGTCCCGAAAGAAGTCTTAGAAGAAACAAAGGCCTCCCGAAAGAAGGCTCAGGATCTCAGAAAAGAGATCGCAGGCCGAGCTATCGAGAATTTGCAAATTGTACAATGAGGCGTCGGAAGCATTAAAGTTTTACGATCAATGCAAATATACCGGTCAAGGCTACCATAGTCGCTAAAGTCCACTTGATCTGAATGGAATTTAGTTTGTACATATCAGCGCGCAATAGACCGATCTCGTCCTTGAGCTCACTTTTCATTTCGGCCATGTCGGTCTTAAACTCCAAGCGAAGATTAGCCATGTCGGTTTTCATTTCGACGCGAAACATATGGATCTCTTCGGACAACCTTCTTTCAAATCTTTCGAAAACATGCTCCACAACATTCTCCTTGCTATGCGCAAACGCCTTGTTTAGAAAATCCGTAAAATTCTCGGAACCATCGGGACCCAATAGTTCTTCGAGTTTACGAGGAATTTTTTGAAACATCGGTATAGGCATTATCTTACTGCTCCTCAGCGAGAGGACAGTATATTTATCCAATCACCATATGGTTCAGGGCAAAAAAGAAGAGAAGTGCGCGGATTTTTTTATAAAATTCGCCGGAATATTTATTCCGGCCCTACCACGCAAAAGTGGAACAGAAATTCATTATATTCTAATAGGAGTTTTGGTTCATAGAAATTTCTTCCGCAAGAGCATTCACACAATTTTGGAGCTCTATGGCAGTATTCGGATCCGAAATATTTCCTTCTGCATCTATCTTCTTATTCACGGAAGCAATATTCAAGACCGCCTTATCCACAACTTTTGCAGTAAGAACACCCAAAAGTTGAATCAAGGCAGCCTGAGCCTTGGCCGCTCCTCCGTAACTAGGAGAAGCATTGATCAGAGCCACGGGCTTATTATAGAGTTCCGCACTGGAAACAATCCAATCCAAGGCATTCTTTAAAACTCCCGGGATAGCAAACGCATATTCTGGGCTCGAGAAAATGATCCCATCCGCCTTCTTCAATTCGTCTCGCCAAACTTGCACGGATTCAGGAGGGGTTTCCGTATCTAGATCCGGATTGAAATGAGGAATACGATCCAAAGGATCGGCTAACGTGATCTCTATGTTTTCCCTAGAATTTTTCTGAGCGGCGAGGAGTAAGGCGGTATTCGTCGAGCCCTTGCGAAGGCTTCCCGAGATGGCGAGCAGTTTCATGCTTGGTTTTCTTCCCGAAATATAGTCTTCGTTTAGACGGCAGATAGAGCCGAAAGATCTGAGAAGAAAAGAGAAAGGAGGAACTATTTGCTGAGTAAACTCACAAGCTCCCCAATGCTTTGGATATCTCCCTCCGGATGCTTATGAAAGGCGGTCCAGCCCCTGGAACGAGTAGGAGTAATGTCTAATTCTATCTTATCTCCGCAATAAATGATCCTTTCCGGAGAAAGGCCGACGATCTTCTCCGCTTCGCTAAAGATCAAGGGAGAAGGTTTTTCATAACCGAACTCTGCGGACACGATAACTGGATCGAAATGGTTTAAAACTCCAACGCTTGCCAATAATTCCTTTAGACGATGATCCCAATTAGAGATGATCCCAAACCCGAAATTATTCGCTTTCACAAACTTTAATAGATCGGTAAATCCGGGATCGATCTGCCAAACAGTTGGTTCATCAAATTTTTTGAATATGGATTGAAAGATCGGGTCGGGAGGCAGATCGGAACCGATCTCCTTTAAGAAGAAGCCGAGCAATTCTCTCCACCAACCTTCGCTTCCGTCGGTATGAGCGTAGAATTTATCCTGATAATCCGGTAAAGGATGCCTGGTCATATGGGCATACGCCTTGCGAAAGGCTCTTTCCATGACTCCCTTCGGATATTTGCTATCGTCTAAGCCGAATTCTTTGAGCACTTCAAAGTATACTTCCCCGGCAGGCTTCTTCATGGTGAGAAGAGTATCGCCCACATCTAGAAAAATATATCTTTCTTTCGAACTCATCGTTTCTTTGAACCGCATTCTAACGTTGAAAACGCTTACGTAATCGTTCTTGAGGACAGATTGTTTCTTCTTCCCTTTCGGAAAATCAAAATCTTGGATTCAACCGAAGAATAAAGGCAGCTCGCTTGCAAACTTATGAGCGTCCCCCGGCCAACGAGCGGATAAATAGTTTTTGTCTAAAACAGTAAAGCCCGGTTTAAAATTACTGGAAGTATCTCTGGACACAGGCATTGGCCCCTCTTGAAAATCGTCCGGAGAAGAAAGAAAGGAGATCACCTCGTCCTGCAAGGGAGTCGGATAAGTCCTATAATAGTCTCCCAACCAGGCTCTCGTCAAATTCCAGGCCAACAGTTCTTGGGAACGAAGTAGTCCCGTAGTCTTGTATCCGAATAAGGAAGATTTATTTGTCTTTGGATTCTTGGATCTAGCAGCAAGTAAAACCCCGTGACAGATAGCTGCGATCGGCTTTTTCTCTGCGAATGTTTTTCCCACTAAGTCCTGCAAGCTTTCGGACTCCAAGTAAACTCTCATCCCCTTAGCGTGTCCCCCAGGAAGAAGCAATACATCGAAGGAATCCGGTTTTACGGACTCGTACTTTTTAGGAGAAAGGAATTCATTCGACTTTTCTAATTCTCTATAGAACTCCACATCTTCTTTTCTTGCCTTTAATACAGGAGACAAAACGCCGAGCCCTTTTCCGGTCACCATTCTAAAATCGGCTTCTCCCGGATTTCCGGAAGGGGTCGCGAATACGATCTTGTATCCTTTCTGGCTTAGGGTTTTCCAAGGTACGGAGACCTCAGTGGGATCGAAATCGATCTGGGGAATTGGGATTAAGACAGTCTTCATTAAGGATGATTTTGCTTTATCCCTGGTTCGGCTGCAATTCTTGTTTCGTCCGCGCCTTCTTTTAGTTTCGGATCTAAGGAAGTCTTATGTGCGATCTTCAATTCCTTTAAGACTGCTTCTTCTCTCTCTAAAGAAGAAGCCTTGTCCTTAGAATGCAACGCAGCCTTTACCGATTCTAATACGGAAACGAGAACATTATCGGGGGCTTGGTCCCAGATAGCGCTGGTCATTACGATTACCATTCTACGATGAGGGATCACGTAGATGAATTGGCCGCCTTTTCCGTTCGCCATGAATGTAGGTTTTCCTTCGAATTCATGCAGCCAAAATTGCAGTCCATATTTCTTGTCCACTCCTGGCTCCAGGGTCCAAGCAATCCATTCCGGACGAAGCACTTGGCGACCTTTCCATTTTCCACCGTCCAAATAGAGCTGCCCTATCTTGAGCATATCGATTGCTCTCAACCGAAGCCCGAAACCGGCAGTCTGTCTACCGGAAGACGATGTATACCATTCTTCTCCCTTGATCCCTAACCAAGAGAAGGCGGTATTCTTGGAATATTCGTATAGGCTCTTGCCTGTCTTAGCTTCCAGATAACCGGCCACAAGCTGAGTGTCTCCATTAGAATATTCGAATTTAGTTCCGGGAGGAGAAGAAACCATCGGAGTCCATGCGATTGCCAAAGGATCCGCTTCTGTACGAATATCTTCTTTTTTAGAAAAGGAATCCCAGCCCATTCCGGAGCTCATATGCATTGCGTCTTTTAAACGAATGGATTCCTTTCCGCTCAACTCTGCCGGTAATAATCCGGGCAATCCTGTCTCTACCGAAGCAAGACTATCATCCAGATCCACACCGCAGGAATTCGTATAACAAATTCCTAATAATAAGGAAGTCACCGACTTGGTAACCGAATACATATTATGATTGTGTTGTCTCGAGATCCCGCCCGCGTATCTTTCCCAAACCAGGTTTCCTTCTTTGAGGATGAGAAGAGAGCGCACTTCGGTTTTGTCCTTACGGAGCTTTTTGGATAATTCTATTAGGGGTCTGGAATCCAAGCCTGCCTCTTCCGGATACAATACAGAGAAACCTTCTGCAGGACTGCGATCCAGGATACCCACTTGGTCCTGGTCCCATGCAAATCCGGAAGGGACTTTTACCCAGCCCCAAGCGAAGGTACTGCAGTTGGATATAAATAGGAAAACTAGGGCGAAAAGAAAGAAAGGACGACGTACAGATTTGCTGAAAAAGGATCTACTCACTCGAACCTCCTATTCATGTCTTCGGGTCTTAGCATATACTAGGATATGTGACTCGACCTTCAATACTAATGAGACCTGCGCTGGAAATTTTTTTCCTTCAAAATTAAGGTGAAAACACGCAAAAACCCTCATCCTTCTTTGTTAAGCGACGAATTAAGTTCGCCTAATCCGAACGGTATAGTTCTTAAAATCGGGCTTTTCTTTCCTTGCGAGAAAATCCAAGGGAAGTTTACTATTCCAAGATCCTTTGATATATATCGACTTCTTCCGTATGAAAAATAAATCGCTAGTCCTAGTAATTCTATTTCTATCGAACTGCTATTTCGCAGTAGATTGGAGCAAAGGAAGCACTCCCAAGGCGAGCGAAAGAGCGGTCCTCCAAGATGTTCCTGCCGTAGACGAAGCGAATTTGAGCAAGGCAGAACTCGCTCGCAAGGGAAAGAAGCCGAACTTCAAGACCAAGGAAGAGCAAGAACTCTTCCAGTTGATGACGGAACAAGGCAGGAGTCCGTACGACGCTCATAATTGCACGACCTTGTACAGCGATTGTAAGGACAAATGCTGGAAGGAATATCCGAGCCCTGTGGTGGAAACAGTAATCACTGCGATCACTACAAATCGGAAGAGAGAAAATTGCATCGCTCAATGTAGGAATGTCTGCGATAACTTCGATCCTTCTAGCTCCAGCGGCCCTATGCCGAACTCAGGAAAAGGGAATTATTCCAATCCGAACGCTCCAAGATATTAATAAAAGGCACTATACTCCGATCCTCCTCTTGGATCTCGGAACCTTCTTCTAGTCCCGGAAATTGTACCCGAAGAACGGGAAGAAAGACTGGACAAACAATAGTGATTTCATATCTTTCCTTTCTCTTGGAGGAATCGAATGGCGTCGTCGCAAGAAATTCTTATCTTTACTACTTTGGCGGACCGAGATCTGGCGGAAGAATATATAGCGGAAATGCTTCAGTTAGGGATCATCACCAGCGGTACTATTTTTCCGGAAGTCTCTCTTTTATACCAATGGGAAGGAAAACTTACCATCGATTCGGAGAATAAGATCCTACTGAAAGCAAAAGCGGATCAGTATGCCGCCATCGAAGAATTTATCATGAAAAAACATCCGTATTTAGCTCCGGAGATCATCCGAATGGATGTAAGCTTCGGATCGGATAAGTTCAAGGCATTCATCAAGGATAAGATCGCAAAAGGAGGTTGATCTCCTTTTGCAGAATTCTTATAAGAATATTCCAGTTATATAATGTAGAAAAGCGATTGCGGAACCGGGCTGCACTAGAATAGCCACAGCGAGTCCGGTCAAGGATCCGTAAAAATGGGCGTCGTGATTGATCCCATCCCTATTATTCTTAGAAGCATAATAAGAATATGCTAAGTACAATACCGCATACAAGGGTCCCGGAATTGGGATCGGAATGAAGAAGAAAAAGATCTTAGAATACGGATAGAATAGAACAGAAGCAAATACGATCCCGGAAGTCCCTCCGGAAGCACCTAGACTCCCATAATTCGGATCGTTCTTGTATTTATTGTATGTGATCAGATTGGCGATGATAATGCTCGCTAAATACAATCCCATGAAGCCCATGGGCCCCATCGCATGATCCACTGCTCCCCCGAAAAAGTAGAGAGTGATCATATTGAATAATAAGTGTTGCAGATCCGCGTGAACGAAACCGCTGGTCGCAAGAGTATAATAATTCCCTTCTCTTGAATCCCGAAACGGCCTTAGGATCAGCTTATCCAATAGATTTTGATCCGAATACAATGTATACAGGCTTAAGATCGTAGTAATGGCTATCGTAACTATTGTAATACTGAATCCCATGAATTCCTCTATGATTTGATGGAAAGCATCTTGTCTCGAAGCATAGCGGCCCGCTCGAAGTCGAGTTCCTTGGCGGCCTTTAACATTTCTTCTCGGATCCTTTCCTTCATCTCTTCCTTGGAAGAGAAGTTCTTTTCCCTGAATTTCTTATCTATCTCTTCGGAAGCTGCTTCTTCCGGAGTCAGATCTTTCTCTGTTCTTTCAATGATATCGCCGATCTGCTTCTTGATGGTCTGAGGAGAGATCTTGTACTTATGATTATGCTCTTCTTGGATCGCTCTTCTACGCTTGGTCTCGTCGATTGCCCTGATCATCGAATCAGTCATCTTGTCCGCGTACAGGACCGCTGTCCCACTTACGTTCCTCGCAGCCCGTCCGATGGTCTGTATTAAGGATTTATAATTTCTTAGAAATCCTTCTTTGTCGGCGTCCAAAATCGCCACCAAGGAGACTTCGGGAATGTCCAAACCTTCTCTCAATAAATTGATCCCTATGAGAACATCGTAGATCCCTTTTCTCAGATCTCGGATGATCTCCACTCTTTCCAAGGTGTCTACTTCGGAATGAAGATAGGAAACCTTTAATCCGAGTTCCTTGTAATAGTCTGTGAGATCTTCCGCCATCTTCTTGGTGAGAGTGGTAACAAGGACCCTCTCTTCTCTTTCGATCCGCTTGCGGATCTCTACAAGAAGGTCCTCCACCTGATTCTTGGTTGGACGGACTTCGACCATAGGATCCAAGAGACCCGTAGGGCGAATGATCTGCTCTACTCGTGTCCTACTCTTTTCCAACTCATACTCTGCGGGAGTCGCAGAAACATAGAGAGTCTTAGGAGTTAAAGATTCGAATTCCGTAAAGTTAAGAGGACGATTGTCCAAAGCGGAAGGAAGCCTAAACCCGAAATCCACCAAAGTTTGCTTGCGCGCCTTGTCTCCCGCAAACATTCCCCCAACCTGAGGAATGGTGACATGTGACTCGTCCACGATCAGAAGGAAATCTCCTCTAAAATAATCGATGAGGCAAGCAGGTCTTTCTCCTTCTTTTCTTCCGGTAAGATGGCGGGAATAATTCTCGATCCCGTTGCAATATCCCATTTCTTGGAGCATTTCCATATCGTAATTGGTACGAGATACGATACGTTGCGCCTCTAGGAATTTATTTTCTTTGGTGAACTTCGCTTCTTGTTCGACCATTTCTTCCTTGATCCTGCGGATCGCATCCTTGATCAAAGGAGCCGCCATGATGAAGTGCTTTGCAGGATAAATAAAACATTTCTCCTGCTTTGCCAAAACTTGCGCAGTCACAGGATGGATCCTAGAAATAGAATCTACCTCGTCCCCGAAAAACTCGATCCGGAATCCTTCGGTATGATACGCAGGATAGACTTCGATGCTATCTCCCCGTACCCTAAAATTTCCCCGAGAGAAATCCGTATCATTACGATTGTATTGTATATGAAGAAGCTTTCGGATCACCTGATCTCGATCGATCACGTCCCCTACTTTCAGAGCCACGACCGAGTTCACATATTCTTCGGGAGAACCCAAACCATAGATGCAAGAAACGGAACTTACTATGATCACATCGTCCCTTTCCAGAAGAGAAGAAGTCGCCCTCAGTCGGAGCTTGTCGATCTCCTCGTTCATGGACATGTCCTTTTCAATGAACGTATCGGAAGAAGGAACATAGGCCTCAGGCTGATAGTAATCGTAATAGGAAACGAAGTATTCGACCGCATTTTCTGGAAAGAATTCCTTGAATTCACGGAACAATTGTGCCGCCAAAGTCTTGTTATGTGAGAGCACCAAGGTAGGTAGACCCAGATGAGCGATCACCTGAGCCATGGTGTAGGTCTTTCCGGAACCAGTCACCCCGATCAGGGTCACCTTCTCTTCTCCCTGTTGAAAGGAGGTAGCGATCTTTTCGATGGCCTGGACCTGGTCGCCGGCGGCTTTATAGGGGGAATGTATTTTGAAAATTGCAGACATGGCTTTGGAAGAAAGACCCGGATCCCTGAAAGAATGCTAGAATAAATCCGACTATTTCGGAAGACGCTTCTCCGCCAGGAACAGAGCCTGGCGTTTGTCCTCAAGGATCTCCAGATCCAGTTTATCGAATAATTTTTGCATGACCATCATCCCTCTCATCAGGGTGGCTGTGGAAGAAAATTTTCCTCTCTCAATATCCTCTTCGATATTCAGTTCTCTTAGATTATTCACTAGTCGGATCTTAAAAACATTCTCTTTTTCTATGGAATAACTGACCTCTACAGTCCCTCCGTCTCCGTACTTGACTGCGTTCTCCACAGCCTCTATAGAACCGATGGTCAGGTCTACGATCAGATCCTCATCGATCCCATTTGCGCGAAGAAAGGATTCCATTCTGCTCCGGACATATTGCATCGGTTGGAACTCCACTCGGCCGAGGATCAGATACTCTTCCTTTTTGGAAGGTTTTCTATGTAGAGAAGATTCCGGAGAAAGCACGTATTCTCTTGGATCTAATTTTCCCTTGGCAGCTTCTTTTTTGGAAACCAGATCGTCTAGAACGTTTTGAACGGAGTCAGGAGGGAAGACAGGCTCTTCTCTAAACCGACGAAGAGTGTCCATGCGGATCCATGCGTGGAAATCCTGGGAATTTCCTGTTAAACCGTTTGCTAGGAGCTCCCTCACACGGGCCTCTATCTCTCCTAGGGAAAAGGACATTCCCATATTTTTCCATAGGACTTTTTTTTTCGAGGAGTGTAAATCCGATTTTTTTAAGAAGGAAAAGTTCCGTATCACCAGCGACGAATTTGACGCAACGCTTCATACGCGACCACGGCGACGGCATTACTCAAGTTCAAACATCTGCAATCTTCTTCCATTGGGATCCGAATGATCCCGGCCGGAATATTAGAACGAAAAATTTCCTCCGGCAAACCCGAGGTCTCATTCCCGAATAGAAAAACATCGTTCTCGGAATACTCCGGTTTTGTATAAGAAACGCTGCCCTTTGTGGAAACCAGATAGATCTTGGAATCGGAAGAAATACTTTTTGTAAAATTCTCCCAATCAGAATGTAAAGTTAGACTCAGCTTGTCCCAATAATCCAAGCCCGCCCTTCTCGCAGCTTTTTCTGTCAGTTCGAACGCAGGTTCCCCTACAATATGCAACTCCGCCCCCAAGGCGACGCAGAGTCGGGCAATATTTCCCGTGTTCGGGGGAATCTCCGGTCGGTACAATGCGATCCGGAGAGACACTATCCCTTCTTCTGACCCTTGTTTAAGGATTTAGCAAGAATAGCACCGAAAGATCCGGTAGAAGAAGTCTCCTCGGAAAGATATCCGCTATAATCCAATCTCTCTTGCACTTCTTTCGCCTTTGCGAGAGAAAGAGAGATCTGTCTTTTGGAAAGATTCACTTCCGTTACGAATGCGGAGACCTGGTCTCCCAATTTGAAATGCTGAGCCGCAGGAATTCGATTTTGCAGTCCGGTTTCCCGATTCGGAACTAAGCCTGAGAAATTCTCATTCAATTTTATGAATACACCGAAAGGCTTCACGCTTTCCACGGTTCCGGAAACCACATCCCCTTCCTTGAAAGGAACATTTTGGGCCCAAGGGTCCTTTAGAAAATCCTTAACTGTGAAACTATGCTTGTTCTCTTCCCAATCTAGCTTGAGGACCTTGGCTCGAAGCACCTGTCCTGGATGGAATTCTTGGGCTAGATCCGGATTCTTTTTGAAGGTCGCTTCCGAGGTAGGAACAAGAGCAGTCAACCCATCCGCTTCTACGATTAGACCGAAAGGATGCACGGATTTCACTCGGCAGGTCACGAACATCCCGGGCTTCAATTCTCCTTTTAGAACGGAGATCTTTGCCTCTCTTTCCTTGTCCGCGATCTTCTTCTGGGAAACGATGATCTTTCCTTTATTTCCCACTTCGGAGATGAGAAAGCGGACCCTTTTGCCTACTCCGTTCCCTTGTTTTTTCAACTCAGGATCCAATTGGGAGAAGGGACAAAAGCCTGTGGACTCGCCTAACTTGACTTCGACGCCAGCCTCGTTCTCTCCTAGGATATGACCTAGAACGGGGATCTCCGCAGTATGAGCCACAGAGATCATATCCTTGCTGATGGTATCCCCATTCAAGCAAGTGGTAAAGTATTGGTCTCCGGAAGATTCCTGTAAGAAGTAGGCCTCGATGATCATACCAGGTTTAGGCGCCTCCGTGAATTCATCCGCAGAAATGATCCCGGAAAGACCCGCATTCTGGACCTTTATAAAAACGTAATCCGATTTTGCGCTGGTTACCAATGCATTTACCTTAGCGCCGGGCTCCAAGGCCGCCTTCTTTCGAAAACTTTCGTCCAGTAATTTTTGGAATAATTCTTTTTGATTGTCTTGCATGGTCTTCAGCCTCTCTAGATTGGATGTTGAACGGCTACGAGCCGACCAAGAAACCCCGGAAGGAAAGGATCAACCTTTCTTTCTAGACTTGGATTTCTTCTTTTCGTTTTTCTTTTCAGGAGAAGAAGGAGCTACGATCTCCGTTTTCACCATCTCCGTTACCACAGTCTTTAGTGTTTTCAGTTTATCCCAATTTTTCAAAGGGTCTTCCCTAAAAATCAAAAGATCTGCCGGTTTTCCGACCCGGATCTTCCCCTCATGAGCCGCTCCCAAATAAGTACAAGTAGTCTCCGTAGCGGCTCGTAACGCTTCCTTAGGACCGATCAGGTCGGATAAGATCCTCAATTCCTTCCAGCCGGAAATCCCTGGAAAGAGCAGTTGGTGTCCCGAACCGGAGCCCAATAAGATGCGTAAGGACAGATTCTTTCTCGCCCTTAAGAAAGCAAGATAGGATTCATATTCCCGATCCGCTTCCTGTTTTTCCGATTCCGAAAGAGGAGCTAGGGTAGAAAGAGCTTCCTTGGACATGGCCCTTTCCTTGAAAGAAGGACTCCAGTTCGTCCACTTCTCCCATTCTTCCGAAAAGGAGGGAGTTCCTACCTCCTTCTGAGCATAGTAGATGGAAAAGAGAGGAGCCCAGATCTGTTTTATCAAATTCCCCGCCACAGGTTGGAGAGAAGGCATTTCGGGAATCGGATGATAGAGAACCTTTACTTCCGAAGACAAGGCCTCCCAATTCGCAAACTCTTCTCCGAAGGTAGAAACGGAAAGTTCGAGTCCCGCCTTCTCCGCTTCGGATCTCATTCTATACAAAAGTTTTCCGTCTATGGTGAATGCTTCTCCCTGATTGTGACGGAGAAATAAATGAGCTCTTCCTTTTCCTCTAGAAGAAACTGCCGCGATCGCTTCTTCCGGAGATTTCAAGATCTTATAACCGCTCGGTTTTACACCGGCGACTTCTTTCGAGTCTGCGATAAGAACGGGAGGAAGAGTTAGAATTTTAGGAAATACGAAATTCCTTTTTCGAGACTCGGAAAGTTCCCTAGCCCAAGGAGGATCCGCGATGCTCTGGATATGAGTGAAACCGTGGAGTAAGAATTGCTTCAGATCCAATTCCAGTTCATGCTTATCCTTTTGTCCTCCCAGAGAATTCGCGCCCAGAGTTACATGGGAATCACAGAAACCCGGTAAAATATACAGAGGTTCTTTTCCGGGAGAGGAAGGAGAGATCTTTTCGACCAAGCCGTCTCGGACCTGGATCTGGACCGGACCGGAATATTCCAGAGTTTCCGGTTGGATGAGATACGCACCGCTCCAAGACCAAGATTCCGCATTCAGGTTCCCCGAATAAAGAATGAGTCCCAGAAGAAAGGGAGAAAAGCGCCCAAAGAGGGATGGAATTTGCATGCGGACCTTTTTTAGTCCTATTAAAATGAGTCTCTTGACAAACAAATCGAGTTCCGAAAAGTTCAAGGTTAAATGGGTCAGGAAATCCGGGATATATCAGACAATATCCGGCTTACGGTAGAGAACGGAAAAATCCTTTCTCTAAAGACGCATAGGATCACCAGATCCGTAGAAGAACATATACAACAAGCCATAGAACTGATCTTGGATAAGGTCACTTACCCCACTCTCGTTCCGACCATTTACACTATCGTAAAAGAATTATCGATCAATGCCTGCAAGGCAAATCAAAAAAGGATCTACTTCGAGGAAAAAGGCTACGACCTAGAAAATTCCGCCGAGTACAAGAAAGGGATCGCGGAATATAGAGATCTTTTCTCGGAAGCGATGGCCGAAGAATACGGAAATAAATCCAAGAAGAAGGGATTCTTCTGTCTGATCACATTCGATTATTCTATGGATGGGATCCGGATCGAAGTCACAAACAATACTCCCGTCACTGTGGAAGAAGAAAAATCCCTAAGAGAAAAATTAGAAAAAGGAATGCAGTACGCGGATATCGCTCAGTTCTATATGGACAACGCAGACAACTCCGAAGGAGCGGGACTAGGGCTTGCACTCATATTGATCATGTTAAAAGGAGAAGGAATAGATCCTGCTCATTTCCGGATTATCATTCGCAAGGACTCCACCATTGCAAGGTTGGAAGTCCCTTTGACTCCTAAATTTAAGTCGGTACGAGACAAGGATTATTCCCCCGCATAGATGTCCTTACCAATCTCAGCCTGCATCATCACTTTAAACGAAGAAGATAATATAGAGAGATGCCTTTCTTCTCTGGATTTCGTAAGCGAGATCATAGTATTGGATTCGGGCTCTCATGATAATACCGAAAAACTGGCCAAGAAGAAGGGAGCGAAAGTAGTCCTACGAAAATTCGACGACTATGTTTCCCAGAAAAACCACGTTATCTCACTCGCGCAATTCCCTTGGATATTGACCCTGGATGCGGATGAAGAAATGTCTCCCGCATTGAAAGAAGAGATCCTTGCACTCTTCCGAAAAGGAGAGCCGGACGCGGACGGATTCCTGATCCCAAGACTTACCATGTACATGGGCAAATGGATCCGACATGGTGGCTGGTATCCGAATTATAGAATACGTCTTTTTCAAAAGTCTAAGGGAAAATTCGTAGGCGGAAAGGTGCACGAAGCAGTGCAATTATCCGGAAAGAAGAAGAAATTAAAAAGCCCAGTGCTCCATTATTCCTACAAGAACCTGTACGATCATGTGAATTTCATCAATAGATATTCGGAATTAGCCGCTGCCGAGAAGTTCGGCAAAGGGAAACGCACAGGGATCTTACTCGCATTACTCGAAGCGGGATACAAATCGTTTTGGATGTTCTTTGTGAGATTCGGATTCTTGGACGGACGCCGGGGACTGATCCTGGCCATCATGGGATTCTATTATAATTTCTTAAAATACATTAAGATCTTTGAAATGAGCCTGGCCGAAAAAGAAAAGCAGAAGTAAAAATAACGCAAGCCTGCGCTTCCATCCAAAAGAATTCGGATCTCATTTTAAGGATCCGTACAACGAGACCGCTTTTTACAGATAGATTAAGATGGATCTGATCGCCTTGCGTAAAGCCGATCTTTCGTGATCGGAAAGAAGGGTTAATCCCTTCTTTCTTTATTGTGGTTGATGCGATTCATGATATAGAGAACGGAATATCCTCCGATAATTACCGCGATCAAATTCACATTCGCAACTTGGTAAATCCCGATCTTAGGTGAGATCAGCCAATAAACGACTTCTCGGATCGGATCTTGGAAGAGAGAAAGAATGATAAGGGAGCCAAGCAAGGCCACCAAGAAGGCGACCCAATAACCGCCTAAGAGATCTTTTCTCTTATAATAATAAAAATACCAGGCCAACCCACCGCTAATCGATAAAACGAAGAGGATATCAGTGAACGTAGTCCACCACCCCGAAGAAGACGCTAAGACTAAAAAGGGTTGAGTGCCAATGAAAGGAAGAAAATCGTTGAGCGAGGCCAGGATTCCCATCTGCTTTACAGGTTTTCCGGGTTTTGGGATAAAGTCGAGAATTTTAGTAAAAAAGAAGCAGGACGATTTGAAAATCTTTCGAGACAGTTCAAAATACTTTGGGATCGTGGGACAACCGCTCTCACATACATTGTCCCCCATTCTACATACGTCCTGGTACGAAGATCTAAACTTAGATTGCGGATACTTGGTTTTTCCAGTCGACACATTGGAAAAAAAGGAACTTTCCACCTTAAGCAAATATGGAGTCAGAGGGCTCTCTGTCACCATTCCTCATAAAGAAACTGCATTTCAGATCGCAGATCAAACGGACGAGATCTCCCAAGCAGTCAAGGCCAGCAATACATTGGTCTTGGAAAACGGATCGATTAGCGCGTATAATACGGACGGAAAAGGCGCAGTCCGAGCCGTCTTAGAAGAATATCCCGAGTCCTTAAAAGGAAAAGTCCTTCTCTTAGGAAGCGGAGGAAGTGCTCGAGGGATTTCCTTCTCCTTATTGAAAGAAGGAGAAGTGAAGGATCTCACCGTTGCCGCAAGAAACTCCGGTGCTTCGAAAGAATTATTGGAATTATTGACCAAGGTTACTTCTTCCCAACTCAGGTCCAAAAGCTTAGAAGAAGTGCAGAAGGATTTTTCGGAGTATTCTCTCATCATCCACACTACCCCACTCGGAATGAAGGGAAAAGAACCGGGACCTGTTATTCCGGAAACCTGTTTTAGAGAGGGTCAGGTTGTATTCGATATAGTCTATAATCCTTTGGAGACTCCCTTGGTCTTAGGTGCTAAGAAGAAGGGAGCGAAAATCGTCCCAGGAACCGAGATGCTACTCTACCAGGCAGTGGAACAATTCAAGTTATTCACGGGAGTTTCCCTCAAGCCAGAGCTGATCCAAAAGGGAAGAGAGAGACTCCTGAAGAGCCTGGGATACGCCTGAACGACCTGGTTTCCAGATTTTTAATAAAGAAAAACAAAATATACTACCAAGACGGAAGACTCACTTGCAATTTCCTGATTTCTTAGAATTCGGCTCCAGTCTGACCAATTTGGAGAAGACCCGAAATTTCAACGTATTCGGGAATTATAGCCTTGAGCCGTTCCGAGAGCTCTTGGACTCTCATGATTGGAGAGAACGGAAGAAACCCAGACTCCGAATCTCTGTCGTAGGCACGAACGGGAAGGGATCGATCTCCCATTTTCTAGCATATCGATTCAGTAAATTAGGATATTCTACAGGACTATATACTTCTCCCCATCTCTTGGATCCGAAAGAAAGGATCCGCCTCGGACAAAAATTCGATCCGGTAACCGACGCCGATCTGAAAGAAGTCTCCGAAATCTTATTCTCCCAAAGTACGAAAGAAGAACTCTCCTTTCTTTCTTGGTTTGAATGGTTTACCCTAGGCGCATTCGTGCTCTTTGAACAAAAAGACATCTCCGTCCAGGTCTACGAAGCGGGTCTAGGAGGAAGGTTAGACGCCACCAAACTCTGTGAACCGGATATCCTGGTCGTTTGCGCCATAGGAGAAGATCACAAGGCAGTCTTAGGCAACACAAAGGATCTGATCCTAAAAGAAAAACTAGGCATCTTATCTGAAAGGACCAAGCAAGTATTCTCCTTTCATCCGGGAGAGGACCTACTTCCTATCCTACAAGGAGAATGCGAAAGAAGAAAGATCCCTTTGCGTCTATTCCCTTCTCTTCCGTCCGGAAAACCATATTTAGAGCACAATAGGGGATTTGCGGATCTTATCGTAAAAGAGATCTATTCAGGAATATTAGAAAAAGATCATTCAATTTCCAGATCCCTGGGCTTTTCACAATCGGATAGACCTACCTTTCCTGCGGGTCTCACAGGCCGAGGTCCCGACAATGGAGAGATAGCGGATCTACCGCAGGAGAGAACCGAGATCCCGGATCTGCCTCCGGGACGTCTAGAGATCGTATCCAAGTCCCCAATGATCGTTTACGATCCTGCTCATAATCCGGATGCGATCAAAGTCACCTTGAACTCGCTCGAATCCCTCTTCCCGCAAAAAGGATATTCTATCATCGCAGGATTCCTCCCCGACAAAGAAGGGGAAAAAATGGCCGAAGAAATTCTTTCTTTCGTAAAGAGATGGGGAACGGAGGCTCGATTTGTACAAGGAACAGGCTTCTTACTTCCGAAAGGATTTGAATCCTATGGAATCCAATCGGAAGAGATCTCAACCTTGGTAAAAACTCTTCCAGGCGACGGAGTACTTGTATTAGGAAGTTTTAGACTCTACACTCTTATCAAATCATAAATAAGGGCTTCCCCACTCAAAACCGATCTAAACGGGAGGATCTCCCCTGCTCCTTATAAATTATCGGATCCTCGATTCGACAAACTTGCAATTATTAAAAATAAATTGACTAATTTTTAACACGTTATTCACTTTGCCTCACAAAATTCAGGAAATATTATTATTTCTTAATTGGAGAATATTATGAGAAATATAACGTTATTTCTGCTTCTATCTGTCGGCATGTTATTTGTCACAGGATGCAAGGAGCAAAAAGAGACATCGGAAGAAACGCAGACTTTATTGAACGGAAATTGGGTAGCAGTTTACAATTGTGTGCAAGATCCCACTCCGAACCCCACCGCTTGGCTGATCATACAAAATAATAATATCATTTCGTGTATGAATAACACAAACGTAAAAGGGACTATTATAAGTTCGAAAATACAAGGCGATTACCGTTTCTCTTGGTCGAGTGGAGCACCATCGAATGCCCAGTATCCTGTAGGAGGACCATTGCAACTCTTAGGAGTAACGACCCAAGCAAATACAATCTGCTACACCCGCGCAAGAAGCGCTTCCGATGCTCCAGCCTCATATTGTAATAAATTATAATTTCCGATAATCGTGGAGGACAAATATTCGAGAGACTCGATCTCTCGGATATTCCTATCTACTTCTCTATTTGTGTTTCTTCTAAGATTTATAATCTTTAGGAATACCAAATTCTTAAGCTGTTTTTATGCGTGAAGCGCTTGTTCTCTAGCTTACGCCCTTCTCATACTTTAAGAACTCTTTCATTTGCGAAGGATCTTATCCATCGACTTTCCTTTGGCAAGTTCATCGATTAATTTGTCAAGGTAACGGATCTTCTGCATGAGTTCGTCTTTGATTTCCTCTACCCGCACTCCGCATACCACACCCTTAATCAAAGAAACATTTTCATTCATTTGTGGAGCTTGGCCAAAGAAATCTTCAAAATTTACTTTCTTCTGGATTTGTTTAAGAAGTCCTTTCTCATCATAGCCAGTTAGCCAGAAAATAATCTGATCTACTTCTGACTTGCTCCGTCCCTTCCTTTCTGCTTTTTGCAAATAGAGTGGGTAAACACTAGCGAATGACATTGCAAAGATTTTTTGATTTTCCATAGGGAGTTCTCTATTATTGGAGTTTTAATATAAAAGAAGCACGTATCCAAGTTCATAGACAATAATACCGACATTGTCTATTCGTTTAAGCTTCGCTCTTTCAAAGTAATGAAATGCAAAAGTCGTTAAACTTTTTCGGCTCCTCGAAATTTGGAAGATGACCTGAATTCTCAAACCAAACGATCTTTTTCTGAGGGGCTTCCAGTACTTTTATATATTCTTCGACTAGCTCGAACGGGACCGTATAGTCGTATTTCCCTTCGCAAAAGAATACTGGCATATCAAGTCTTCTGACTTCTTGCATTATATTGATATTCATTTGCTCGTTCTCTAAACTTTGCAATGAAAACACGATGCCTTTCACAAATTTAATGAGATATGAAATACTAACATCGGATAAGCTCATATTCGAGAAGATCGTTTTATAGATATTCCCCTTTTGCATCGTTCCTTTGAAGACGGATAACCATTTTCTTTGAACTCCGGAGGAATTCAAATCCGGATAGGGAGGTAAACCGATTCGCTTCAATTCACGGATCGCTTTATTATTTTTAGATGCAATAGCTTGTCGGAGAGTGTAATTATAGGATATTGTCTCTCCTCTTTTCATATCCACCACTTGGCCGATCCCAATATACGTAAATATTAGATCGGGCCTTGTCGCGGCCAGCTTTATCCCGAGAATGCTCCCCCAGGAATGTCCTACCAAAAAGATCTTTTCTTTCTCGAATCTCTTGATTAAGTATTCCATCAACTCTTGCGCATCATGCAAGAAAGTATCGATCGTCATGTCCGATCGTTTTATGCTCTTATTATATGATTTACCCGCCCCTCTTTGATCCCAATTGACTACGATAAAATGATCTTCTAACTCGATCTGGGGCTTCCGAGAAAAGAAGATTTGAGCGGTGCCTGGACCACCGTGCAGGAATAGTAAAATGGGACCGTCCGGCTTCTTGGAGCGAATCGCAATCCATTGCTTACAACCTCCAATTCGGATTTTTTCAAGAGAGTCGATACGAGAAGTCTGCAAGTTCATAGATCATCGGTCCAAATGCCTTTAAAAGAAGGACCAAGATTGGTAGAAGTTTCGCTGAGGCGCAAGTATTTTGCGCCTGGCTTCCGCACTAAGGAAGGTTACAAAATGAAATAGGAAGAAAATATCAGGCTTTATTTTCGGATCTAAGTAAACGTATCGTTCTCAATAAACCGGCAACCACAAGAACACCTAAAACGGGAGCAGCCAAAATCGCAGCCCAATATCCGAACTGCTCATATATAAATGCCACCAGGGCCCAAGTCCTGACAGTTGCCGCTTCTCCCGACTCCAAACTATTTAGATCTAAGATAACGATAATCGAAAGCGAAGGAAAGACAATTAAGCTTATATAAAGTATCTTTTTATAGTACGTAACTTTCTCATCGACGCTTGCATCCAAAGGAGGAGCGTATGCTTGGTCTTCTTCTCGAATATCTTTGAGATTCTTAAACATTCTATAAGAAAAAAAAGCGGCCAGCAAACCAAGAGCAATGGAAAGTATCAGCCCCGTTTCATCCACCTCCTCCCATAAAGGTACGCTTAAACAAAATAATGCCATTCCAACACTTAAAATGGCTTTAAAACGAGTGTAATCTTTTAGTTTTATTCTCTCTTTTTCCTTTCAGATTTCCTAGCACTACGCACCAATCTCCTTCCGATAACAATCGAATGATCATTATACGAAAGGCCCGAACATATCAAGTAGACAAAGATCGGAAATAAAATTTCTGCCATTCTCGAATGAGGACCAAAATGGATAGCAAATAAGCAACATAACCGATCATTAAGACAACATTATAAAGCAAAGAAGGAGGATTAGAAGATTGCGACTTAATTTGCACCTTGCCTAGCTCAATCAAAATACTCAAAAAGAGTACAATCATCAGAATCAGAACGTTCGATCTATTGAAGAAAAGGATCCTTAATTTAGAAGAAAGCGAACCCAAAGCTCTCGACCCAACTACAATAACAAACCCCGAAAGGAAGGAAAATTCTGCAACTTGTCGAACTACTATAAAAATTGGATTTCTAGAAATAGAATTTACCCCGCCGATATTTTTTGCGTGCTCCACTCCGCCGAAAGCACCTGAATTAAATAAATAGAATATTGGAAGAAGGATCAACACGCAGATAAACTGAAATTTTAAGGTGAGCCAAACGAAGTTAGATAAAGATATATCAGTTCCGTACTGCCGAATCGAGGTTAGATCATACAAGATCCGATAGAAGAGGAAAATGATATAAATGGACACTAGTATGAAAATTGCCAGAACACTCCTATAAAACCAAATATTCAGCCCGAGTTTTTCCGTTATGGACATAAGCGTGGCCAAAGGCAAAAGAGCTATCAGCGAAATACATAACTTCCATACAGATCGATTCCTTTTGATCTGACCGAGCAAATCAATAATTAATTTCATATAATTTCCTTTGTGCATTATAGATCATTTCTTCGAGATACGCCACAGCTTCCTGTTCGGAATTGATAGGGAAGCTCCGTTTATCTACGGATCTCTGAATTTTTCTATAAGATTTTGTTTAAGAGTAATATATTTAGTTCGCAAAACTAACAGACAGTCATGCGAGGGGCGACGTCATGAACTTGTGTATGCATGTGTGGAGACAGTTTGCGCAGTTACGTACGTCAATAGAAACCATCGCAGTGCCAGCCGACACGCGGCGAATAAGTACAATGATTTACACCTGGACCAGTGTATCTGAACATTAACTCATAGCTTGTCAAATTGTTCTGAGCTTCATAACTACCGCACTTGACGTCGCTTGAGGCAGCGTTAACGATCTCGGGTGTTGCTGGCAAGAGTGATAGAGAGATTGGGTATTTACCCGTACTCTTACGATAGTTTTCCAAGGCTGCAATAATAGGTGTGCACGCAGCATATCCCCTTTCGGCCTTCGCCCCCTTACCAGGAGGCTCAGCAAACCACGGCAGGAAGCAGGCTTCCAAGAAAATCATTGTGCAAATCGTAAGGAGTAATATCTGTTTTCTATGAATTAGATTCAAGTTCTACCCACCTATCGATCAGATTCGCTCAACGTAGAATTTATTTCCATTATGTATAGAATGTTTTTTATTTGGCTATAATTCTATTACAATTGTAACTAATAGTAGAGGCGCGCCGACGTTTCGTGAAAGCGGGAGTTTGTTCTGCAAACGAACGGAAGCTGATAGTTAGGCGCTGTCGAATAGAGCCAGTTATTTTTTAAAAACTACTTCAGAATCCTGTAGCAATTCCTGCATGAATCGCTTAATCAGTACAGCATGGACTTTATTAAACTTAGTCAAATTATAATATAGACCCGACCATACAGATTCTTCGCCTACATACTTCTTGGCTAAGAGAACGGCGCCCCTATCATTTCGAATATTGATTTCAATATCTAATTCGCATGAAGTAATCATTGCAGGAGCACCAAAATACCAGAGTAAAGGACCAAATACGCTTAGGCCATAGAAATAAAGCACTCGATTGCAAGAATATTTATTCAAATAACCATCGATCACATAATCCGAATGCACAGCACCTGCTTCTGATATATGGATTTTATCGAAGGTATATTTGTTTTCAAATTCTCTTTTCAAAATATCAGCGAAATGATATTTGATAGGCGTCCCAAAGGAAGCTCTATCAGATTCTGGAAAATCTAATTTTACCACACCGGATGGGAAAAGTGGAATTAAAGCAAACAGAGACCGATCAATGTTTTCTCCTGACCTTACATCATTTAGAAAACTAATATTCAAACTTTTTCGAGTTAATTCAATTTTTCTATCTGTTTTATCAATTTCATAAAGATTTCGTGGAATACTTATGCAATAGTTCAAAACCAAAATTATTATTAATAGAGTTTTCTTCATTCTTTCTCTAACTTTTACTTCGATGGTACCTAACGACCAAGGACGTTCCAATGTTCGCGACAGCACGAGTTTGCACAAGCAAACGCAGTAGCAGAAGCGAATGTGGCGAAGCCTGGAGCACGCTGGAGTTATACGCAGTGCTGGTTAATTAAGACCTATAACTAATTTTAGTCCTTCTTCAACATCAGCCATCCTGCTTGATTTCAATATACCAACTTTATCAAGAAATCTCTCTCTATCTAAAGTTACTATTTGAGATACGTTTACGACTGCTTCTTTTGAAAGATTAGAATCTTTTTTGGATAGAAGTACATTACCAGGAGCGTCAGCTAAATTCAAATTTGATGTAATTGATACAACAATTACCGTATTAATATTACTCTTATTAAAAGAATCATCTTGTATAATTAAGACAGGACGTTTAAAACCTGGCTCACTACCAAATGGGATTCCTAAATCCACCCACCAGATCTCACCACGAATCATTCTTTAAACTCTTACGAAGAGATTCAACGGATAGATCAGAAATATTTTCTTTTAAACTACCCTTCTCTTTGGGATAGATTTTATTCAATCTTTCTGTGACTGATTCTTTACTATGTAATTGAATAAATTCTTCTAATGCCTTGGCAAAAAGCTGACTTCTAGGGATCCCTAATCTTTTTGCAGTTTTCTCTGCAGTTTTAAATAAATCATCCGGAATTGAAACAGCAGTTTTCATACAATTGGTATAACCCAAGTTATACCAGAGTCAATTTAAAATTTTGCCAATTTTTAAAGAAATTAGCCTCTTTTAAAACGAAAGATTATAGGGCATGCGACTAAGGACCAAAGCGCAATGCCAAGCTGAAAGTTAAACGTCGTTCGCTATTTTTCTAATTTCAGTTTCCAAATATTTCTTCGGGAAATCAACAGCAACCAATGTTGAATAATCTTCTTCGTTTGGATAATCTTTCGACAGTCTAATTAAATCATCCGCATAAATATAATGGAGGTATATTTTTTCATAAGCCAGATTTCCCAAATAGCGCTTAACGTGTGAAGTTGCCAGAAGTTGCGCCGCTAGAGTTAGCGCACTGGCCTCCGGTCCAGGTCAGAGAAAGGATAGTGGCCCTCTTTCTTAAGAAGATTCACCAACTCGGGTGTCCCATTGGCGCGGGCGAAATCCATTTCAGACCTGAAGACTTCTAATAGCAGCAGCAGTCCGTGCGGTTTGCCATCGATAGAGAATCGCGTGTTCTGGGCATCCCACTCATGAAGGACTAAGCATTTGTTGGGCTCATTTTCTCCTCCTGGGATTTCTATCGTATCATTGGGTTTCAGCACAGCCCCCGTGCAATAGTTGCCGATCCGAGTGAAAATTCCGCACAGGCGGCGTTCTGTTAGATTGAAGGGGCTAGTTTCATCTTCATCAATCTTGTGACGTGTGAAGGCGAGCAATTCATAAGTTCCGAAGTCATTGGGAAGCGGTCCAGTTCCATCAGGTCCAATCAATTCGAAGGTGACCAAAGCGGTGCCCTCTAATGCGTTAGGGAAAGGATACATATCCACCGCTCCTCCCACATCAAAAGGAATGATAGCATGAATTACCATGTTGTGCATGGGTCCTAGAATTCCGGCAATCGCCTTGACTTTTTTTTCGTAATGAATTGAATATTCCTCATCACTAGGTACACGGGACTTTGGTTTGAATAGGTTCTTTAGTTTATCAAACAATGGCTTTTCTCCAGCGGCGTAATATCGCCTAACGACCAAGGTGCTCCGACGTTTTGCGAGTTCGCAAGCACTTAGCGCGAGACTTGCTACTGCAAGGCGAGTGACAAGGCAAAATGTGGCGAAGTGAGCCCGAAATGTAGCGGAAGCACTGAAAGCTAAGTGACGTCGTCTGCACTTTTACATTAAAATTTCACCACTAAGAGTAAACTGATATAGCCGATTATCCCAACTCTTCGCATATATTATATTATTTTCTATTTTGAATGTATCGATCCCGTCAGAAGTCGTAAATATATCACTACCAGAATGCTGCCAAATAATTTTCCCCGTTGTATTGATTCGCGTTATTTCTAGTTCTCCGTGAACTATAAATCCGTCTGCTATTTTATAAATACCAAAGCAACTAAACGTATCAACTTGAGACTGCCATCGTAACTCAAGATTCGGAATCGCTAAAGAAAAAATAGAATTTCCTACGCACAAGAATAAGAAATCATCTTCTAGCAAGTAACAATTATCATGTAATCCGGAGATTCCTCCACTATTCGATAAAAGTATACTATCGTTAGAAGTAAAAATCCCGAATTGCGTCGATACGTTATTGGTCATTCCATAGATTCGATCATATGAATACAAATTATCAACAGAACTGATTTGAAAGTTAGGATCGTTTATTATTTTCAGAGCGCCGTGTTTAGTATGTAATTCAAGCTTTTCAATCATAGTTACTTTGGGCGATGTTCGCCTAACGACCAAGGCTTATCGACGTTGGCGAATTCCTGAGCCTCGCAGAGGCGTTAGGAACAGGCACGATCTTTTGCTTTTGCAAAAGGCGTGACTGAAGCCAATGTGGTGAAGCCCAAGCGAGAGTTGCGCATACAATCTCGAAGCGCAGTGATAAGCCGATAGTTATGCAACGTGATCATTTTCGATCTGACAGTCAATATATTCGAAATCAAAATTAATACTAGATTTAATAAATTGAATCAAACTAATCTCCTCGGATTCCACAGGGTAAGGACCGACAATTCTTAATTTCAACTTTTTACTACCTGAATATCGACTTGCATACACTAATAGTTGACCAAGCCCGTTCTTGATACATGAAGAAGCCTTTGCGAATGGTTTGACTTCGTAATAGTAAATTTCATTATCAAGTTCCAAAGTAATGTCTACAAAATCTATTTCAAAATTCACTTTTTCAGAACCATATATTTTCTTTAGCTTTTGTCCAAAGATAGATTGTATTTTATTATGAATCGGATTTGTGATATAGTCGTCTCCGCCCTTTCGGCTTTGCGGATTAGTATTTACTTCTGAAGATGCAATACGTCTATTAAATCTTAATCTGGCGGCATTTTTTCTTATTTCTGGATTTGCGAAATTTACATTCTGTCCAAAGATTGAATTTATTGTTTCAAGATCTTCAATTAAATGAATTGTTTGTGCATATCCTCCAATAGATAATTCTCGAAAATCTGTATCAAAATATTCAACATGCAAGCAGTGCCCTAATTCATTTGAGTCATGAAAATATATTCTTCCATCTCGTTCTACAACTACCGCATATCCCTGAATTCCTAGATAAGAAACGCCATTTTTAGGGTTTCCCGATGATTTGATTGCGACTACGTCCCCTAATTTGATTTGTAAGAATTTTTTCAGGGCATTACAGGAAGACTTAGGCTCTCCTCGTTCACTCAAATAATTAATTATTTCTTCTTCGGTTGCAAGATACAAATGGCTTAGATCTATTTCATCCGCAAATCCAACTGAAATGACTGACCGTCTATAGAGTTCTGGGAAAATATCAACATTGTTATGTTCTCCGTACTTTGAACCTACTAAATAGTAATTTGTCATAAGATATTTATTTTGATCGTGTCGCCTAACGACTAAGGTGTTCCGACGTTTGCGATGGCACGAGTTTGCTCTGCAAACGAAGTGACTGAAGCAAATGTGGCGAAGCCCGAGCGAGAGTCGCGAAGCAATCTCGAAGCGTAGCGGAAGCACCGAAAGTTATGCGCCGTGGTAAATTTACTCATGCCATTTTTCAAGATGCCTTCCATTTTCTTTAACAAGAAACTTAGCCAAAGAACTATTAGATCTAATAAACAAATCCGTTTTCATTGCGACCTCTATGAACAAAAGCTCATGCACCGGAAGGAGGCTTCTGAGAGTCTTAATATAAAATTCTTTTTCTTCGTCTTGAAGATTACTACCCTCTACATAATCTATGATATTCATTATGTGAGAAATATAATTCTGAAATGTATGATAAAAATCCGTTTCTTTCATATATTTCGCAATAGTAGGAACATCCAAATTTCTCGAGCGATAATAATTAATCATTGAAATAGAAGAACTTTTGAAGCGCTCGGGACCGCTAGATTGCCCCTTAGAATAACTATTTCTTAAATCACTGATCACATTAATTAAATTGAAAAAAGTACTTTCGAATCTATTTCTAACAGTATTTGTATTTTGCTCTGCCAATTCTTTTTGCTGAGCAAAGAGAGCTTTTTGATTTTGCTGCAATTCGTATTGTTGAATTAATATGTCCTGCCTTTGGCCAATAAAAGACAGATAGATTAACAATAATCCTGCTATATTAAGCAAAACAGCAATCGTTCCCGATAAATAATCCCCTAATTTAGAAAGAATATCATAATTTGGGAAGTTACAAGCAAAGCATAACTCAAATTCATCATTCCTAAAGATTGGAATTAAGAAAATCGAAGCCAACAATACTATAAAGAGTATTGTCCGTTTTGTTGTCCTAATTTGCCTTTCATACTGAGCCGTTAATATTTGATATTTTTCTTCATTCATATTCGTTCTAAAATAAGTTACATTTCATTTACCTTACAGTCTTTACCATGGCGCATAACGACCAAGGTGCTCCAACTTTCGCAACGGCACGAACTTGCGCAAGCAAGTGTAGTGACGGAAGCGAATGTGGCGTAGCCCAAGCGAGCGGGTCACGAAGTGAGCCCCGAGCGTCGCGGAAGCACCGACAGTTAACCGATGTTAGCACATGTATCAGATTCAATAAAAGTTTCTCAATTAAATTTATTGAGAGTCAGTATTTCAGAATGACCTTGGCTATTTACCATACTCGGTTTCAACTTTTCTGCGATCTAATTTGGTGAAATTGCAGGCACATTTAATACCAAATTCTACTGCAATCTTGTTTTTTAACCAAGCAGCGTCTGCACATTGTTCGGAAGAATCATAAGCTGACGGCTTAAATTTGCTATATAGCATTTGCTTAGATGTTGAAGGAGGGAGATTAGAATAGCCGGATAGAATGCACGTTAACCAGTTTTTAGGTTTTGAATATAGTTCTACTAACTGTCTTTCCTCATCAATGTCTCGCTGTTTCTGCTCATCATTCTTGCGCCTTTCTTCTTCTATATCAAGACCTGCTTGAAGAGTTCTCAATGTCTCTAATGAATCGCATTTGTAAGAAATACCAGTTACAGTGCCGGAATATGTTAAATCATCATTACTTCCGGAAGTCCCAGATTTATCGATAAAGACTAAATTAGCTCCGCTTTCAGAAGCTTGGTTCAAAATATCATTCTGTGCTTTCTTCTCTTCATCTGCGAGTATACGTTCTCGCTCTATTTGGTTCTCTTCGCTCCATTTAATATGGCGCCAATTTGATTTGATACTACCGAGAAATTTGCAATTATAGAGCTGTGAGTTAGCATCTCCAGAATTTGTCTTTATATACTTAAGAAGCTGACTTCTGATAGGCATTACATATATATTTTTAGCTTCCTGTTTTAATTCGTAACTTTTGCAGGCGGCAAATAGAAATAAGCCAGATAGTAATAAAAACTTTCTGAATTTGATCCGATTTGCACTTTTCCAATTATAAGATCTTATTTGCACCCTTAGCTCCTTACTTACCCAGTCTGTTTAATATATTTTTTATACGAAACATATTCCATGTGCTTCTTTCGCCTAATTCACTCTACCCGTTATTTCGCAAAATCAACCTAAAAATACACGTCATACTGCATTTCACACTACCAACCAGAACTTTTCACATCCAGAAAGATCATTCACATAAAAACAGCGCACTTGTTCTCCCAAACTTTCAGCTATCGGAAAAATGCAAACTGCGCACACCAGCCAGAACCCTCCCTACAGCCC